>DASZUN010000236.1:0-45600 GCA_035547615.1 Gemmatimonadaceae bacterium
GTTCGCCTTGAGCCACGCCGTCACGTACGCGATCAGCGCGAAGCTCCACGCGTGCGACTCCGGGAATCCATAGTTCGCGAAGCTGACGAGGTCGTCGCAGATCTTCGCCGCGATCTCCTCGCTCAGCGGCTTGATCGCGCCGCTCGCCGAGCGCGCGAGCATCGCTTCCTTCATCTGCACCAGCGCGGCCTCGAGCTTCCCCTTCTTCCGAATATTTCCCATCGTGCGCCGCAGCGCGTCCGCCTGCGCGCCCGTGTACCCGCCGAGCTGCATGGCGATCGCCATCGCCTGCTCCTGGAAGATCGGAATCCCCTGCGTGCGGCGCAGAATGTCCTCGAGGTCGGGATGCGGGAACACCACCGGCTCCTTCCCGAGCCGCCGCTGCGTGTACGGATTCACGAAGCTCGCCTGGATCGGTCCGGGCCGGATCAGCGCGACCTGCACGACCAGGTCGTACAGGTGATCCGGCTTGGTGTGCAGGATCGAGTTGATCTGCGCGCGGCTCTCGATCTGGAACATGCCGATCGTCTCACCGCGCTGGATGATGTCGTACGTCTTCGCGTCGCCGTCGGCGATCGCGTACATCCGCGGCCGCTCGCCCGAGTGCTGCTCGATCACGTCGAACGCGATCCGTACCATGGTCAGCGCGCCCAGTCCGAGAAAATCGAACTTGGGCACGCCGATCATGTCGAGATCGTCCTTGTCGGCCTGCACGATCGTGCGCCCCATCGTCGTCTGCTCGACGGGGAGAAAATGTCCGAGCGGAGCCGCCGAAAGCACGAAGCCGCCCACGTGCGTCGAGCGCAACCGCGCCAATCCGTCGAACCCCTCGAGCGCCGTCAGCAACGCGCGCCCGCGCGCGTTCGCCAAGTCGATCTCCCGCCGCTCGGCGAGATCGCGCACGGCGTCCACGCACCCCGCCGGCTCCGTCCCGTGCACGCGCTTGGAGATCTCGAGCGCCGTGGCTACTGGGTAGCCAAGTGCGCGCATGGCGTCCTGCACGGCGGTGGGCGCGTGGAAGCACTGCGTCACCGCCGTGATCGCCGCGTGCGCGCGATCATAGTTCTCATACATGTAATCGAGAACTTCCTCGCGCCGCTCGTGCTCGAAGTCCACGTCGATATCGGGCGGCTCGGACTTGCCGTCGGTCCGCGCTTCCGACAGAAATCGCTCGAACAAGAGCCCGTGCTTCACGGGATCCACGGCCGTGATCCCGAGGCAGAACGCGACCGCCGAGTTCGCGGCGCTCCCGCGTCCCTGGCAGAGAATCCCTTTGCGCCGAGCGAAGCGCACGGCGTCGGCCATCACGAGAAAGAAGCCGGCGAAGCCGAGCCGCCCGATCAACTCCAGCTCGTGCTCGATCTGCGCGCGCTCGTGCGGTGCGGGCTCGCCCCACCGCTCGCGCATGCCCTCCTCGGTCCAGCGGCGCAGCGCGTGGTTGTCGTCCTCGTCGCCCATGCCGTGGCCAAGCTTCGCTTTCCGAAAATCTGGCAGGGGAGGACGCATCCAATCCAGCGTGAAGCCGGTGCACTCCTCGGCGATCCGCACGCTCTCGCGCAAACCTTCTTCGCGCCCGCGCCAGCGCGCCGCCATCTCCGCGGGCGACAACAGCCGCCACTCGCCATTCGGATGCAGCAGCCCGCGCTCGGCCGCCACATCTATAGTCAGGTCGTAGCGGAGCGCGGTGAGGATGTCGTGCACCAGCCGCCCACGTTCGTCCATGTACCGCGGATCCTGCGTCGCCACCCACGGCACGCCCTCGCGCTCGGCGAGTGCGATCAGCTCCGCGGCGAGCGCCGCCTCGTGGCCGCCCGTGTGGTGGAGCTGCACTTCTATAGATAAGCGGCCGTCCCCGAAGAGCTCGCGCCACCGATCGAGATACCGCTTCGCTTCGCTCTCCTCGCCGGCTCGAAGCAGTGACGCGAGCGCTCCGGATGCGGGGCCGGTCAACGCGTGCAGATCCTTCGCATGCTCGGCGACGTGGGCCCACGTCACCTTCGGCCGCCCGCGCCGCTTGCCCTGCGCCTTCTTCTCCCATGACTCCCATTGCCCCACGCGCGCCAGCGTCACGAGCGCGGCGAGATGCTGATAGCCTTGCTCCGTCCGCGCGAGAAACGCCATCGGATGCCCGTCGACGATCATCTCCGCGCCGACGATCGGCCGCACGACGGGCTCGCCGTCCGGCGGCGTCATCGCCTCGACGGCGAACTTGGGGATGCCGCCGAGATCGGCGGTATCAGTAATCCCTAAATGCGTGTACCCGAGCGCGCGCGCCCGATGCGCGAGCGCCTCGGCCGACACCGCCCCGTCGGAGAACGAGAAGCACGTGTGCGCGCGGAGCTCGACGTAGTCGACCGCCACACGCTCAGTCCCACCAGCCATGGAGAAACCAGTCCCTCGTGCGCTGCTCCGCGCCGCGGAAGAGCCATACCATCATCCCGTCCTCGCGCACACAGCGGAAATACTCCCGCGCGTACGCACTCTCCCACTGGCCGCCCGAAACGCGATCCGGTCCCGCGGCCTCGACGATCTCGTGCCACTCGCTGCCATCGAGGTACCGCACCGGCACCTCGTGATCGCGCCGCGGCTCGGTGTCGACCGTCACCACTTTCGGGGACGGGAGGAGCTGGAGCGTGAGCGCGTTGCTGTCATTCCGAGCGAAGCGAGGAATCTTCTGTCCCGATCGCGATGCACGCTTCGCGTTGCGGACGCGAGATTCCTCGACTCCCTCGCTGCGCTCGGTCGCTCGGAATGACACCCATTTGGTCCGCTGCTCGACGAGCGGGTGCTCGCTGTTCTCCGGCTGCACCACCACGTCGCCCTGATCGTCCGTGAGCTGCACGATCGCGCTCTCCACCATCGGCGCGCTCGCGAAGCCGCGGTCGAACAGGTCGCCCTGCGCGCCGTCGTTCCCCGTCACCGACTCCACGCGGAGCGCGATTCCCATCACCGCGTCCGGGAGCGTGAGCGTGTCGAGCGCCTCGCGCACCAGGCGCATCCACCGCTTCTGCTCCGCGCTCGGCCGCGACGAGCGCACGAGATGCGCGCGCTGCGTGCGGTTGCCGAGCGAGAACACGAGCGACATCTCGCGCGCCCGCTCGCCGCGGGCGACCAAGGCCGAGCACACCGTGCCGGCGAGCGAGTTGATGACGAAGAGCAGTCGCTCGGGATCCTTGAGCCCGTACTCCACCCACTCGAGCGAGGCCGAGGGCAGCGCGCGTGGCGGCACGCGAAACAGCCATCGCTCGTCGTCGGCTCGCGCACGCTGCCAGAGCCGAACACCTTCCGCGCCGAGGCGCACTTCGATCGACTCGGCGTCGAGCGAACCGAGCGCACCGCAGGTTTCGATGCCGAGCCCGTGAAGCAGCGCGGCGAGTCGTTCCGACGGAGAGAGCACGGGGAGGGGACGCGGCGCGATGAACGCGCGGTCCTGGCCCGGTTTCACGATCACGAGCGGCGTCTCGCCGTACACGGCCGCCACTTCCGCCGCGACGGGCGTCATCGCCACGCCGGCGTGCGCATCGTCGAAGCCGTAGTCGCCAGCGACGCGCAGCATGGCTTCGGCGAGCTGGCCGCCGTGCAGCCCGCGCGCGTCGCCCCACACGAGCGCGCGCTCGCCGACGGCGACGCGCGGCGCGACCCCGAGCAGACTCGCGACGAGATCAGCGGGGAAGTCCGCGCCGGTCGGCCAGCTCGGACTCCAGAGACAGACGTAGCTCATGATGCATCACCGGAAGAGTGAACGTCGCGTGCGCCGTGTGGCCGATCGCGCGCGCGTCCACGCGCACGGTCGCGTCCTCCGCCTCGGCGGGATCGCCGAACGGCGTGCGGCGCCAGCGGTAGCGGAGGAGCCGCGAGGTGAGCCGGAGGGTCGCCATCGACGCCGCCGAGCCCACGGACACGAGCGCCGTGCCGCCCTCGCGCGCCGCACGGCCCAGCCGCACGGTCTCGGTGCCCTGCGGTTCACAACCCGCTAATACCAGAAGTGAAAAGCCGCCGGAGCGGAGCAGCTCCTCGGCCGCGCGGAGCGCGTGGAGGCGCGACTTGGGCCGCACGAGATAGGGACCGTCGGCCCAGAACGCGCCGGCGACCGTGTTGTCGCCGTCGATCCACGCCGCACGCTCGCCGCTCGCGACCACCGCATGGCAGGCCGCCCGGAGAATCGCCGTCGACCCGCCACGCGGCGCCCACACCGAGAGCCGCCCGCGCGGCAGCCCGCCGTGCGGCAGCACCGCGTCGAGCGGCCCGAGCCCGGTGGCGACGTGCTCTGTGGTCTCTCGCTCGACGAGCGGAGTCGCGTCGGGAAAGCGTTGCTCGATGAGCGCGCGGAGGGCGGCAATGGAGGTGGACACGGGGCCAGTCGAAACGGATCAATCGATGTGGAAAACCAAGCTTCTACGAGAGACAGTATACCGAATAAATACCGAAAGCAAGAGCGAGACCACCCCTACATCACAAATATTCTCAGAGTTCGAGATTGAGCTGGTCGGAGGCCGCCGCGCCGGCGAATCGCTCCTCGATCGCCTCGGCTTCGTAGCGCTTCTCGTTGCGGCCCCAGCGGCCGAAGCGCACGCCGTGCTTTTCGCAGAGGCCGCCCACGAGCTCACGCAACCGCTCGGAGTACGATTCGCTCACCTTGTGATCGAACGCGTACGTCGCGCGATAGCGCCTGGCGAGATGCGGAAACTCGCGCTCGATGAACGGGAGGTAGCGCGCCCGCGCCGACGACCGCAGCCCGAGCGGGCAGGTGTTGAGATACGACGCGCCGCGCTCGCCGACCGCCATCACCAGCCGCTCGAGCGACGCGGGATCGTCGGTGATCGCGGGGAGCACCGGCATCACGTTGATGCCGGTTTCGATATCCGCCTCGCGCAGCCGAGCGAGCGCGCGGAGGCGCGACTCGGGCGTCGGGGCGCGCGGCTCGAGCCGCCGCGCGAGCTCCCGGTCGGTCGTGATGAGCGAGAGGTGAACCGAGAGCGACGAGTTGCGATGGATCCGCTTCAGCACGTCGATGTCGCGCGTGATGAGCGGACTCTTGGTGATGATGCAGATCGACAGCCCCGCGTGTTCGGCGAGCACCTCGAGCACGGAGCGCGTGATCCGGAAGCGCCGCTCCGCCGGCTGGAACGGATCCGTGGCCGTGCCGATCACGATCGACTCGCCGTCGAGGAGCTTGAAGTGCTTGTCCGAGCCGTGCCGCAGTACTTTCCGGAGCGCGTCGGCGGCGTTCTGCTTCACGAAGATCCGGCGCTCGAACGCGAGCCACGGCGGCAGCGTGTCGCGTGCGTCTCGTATATCCTGGAGATCTGGATTCTCTGTAGCTTTCCGATCGAGTGCCCAGCGGTGCGCGTAGCGCGCGTAGCAGTACGCGCAGGAAAATGCACACCCTATAAAAACATTGATTGATGAGAAACCCATCCCAGTGCTCGCGGATGAGTTTAGAATATTCTTAACGCGTATCCCGTAGTAGCGAATATCGCCCTGAACGCCGATCAGCGCGGCATCCTCGAGTCGCGCGACTGTGTCGTCGAGCAGCGGAAGCTGCCGCTTGTCGAAATGGCTGCGCATGGGCCCTGACATAAGGACCCGAATATATACCGAAGATGTCGCTTGGCGACACCCTGGACGTGCACGGGCTGTCGTGCCCGGTAGCCCGACGATAACCTGCGGGCGATCTCCCGATGGTCGCGGCCCGTTCGGTGCCGAATAGTCCCCACATGACCAGGATACTTCGCTTTCAACAGGCCGCAGGCACCGTCCCAAAGTTCGGCAGTCGCCCGGGAGCACGAGCTCGTGCGCATGCCGCCATTGCCCGCATCGCTCACTGGCTCGGCGTACCAGCCGTCCTAGCCGAAATCGATCTGGCGGACAGCACAACGGGCCAGCGCCTAATCGTTCGCGCTGGCCCGTTGATGACCTGCATTTCGGTGAATGACCGTGAGTACTACTTCGACCGCGTCACCGGCCGCTTCACCGGCACCGGGTCGGCTATCCCACCTTCTGATTGCAGCAGGGCTTGAATTCCATGATGAGCGCCTTTTCGCGCTCGACATGCTCCTGCGTAACAACCGCGACGACGTGCGTCGGATTCTGCTTCCAAATATCCGACCTGGTATCGTTCACGTGCTGGAGCAATCGCGTGCGAATGCACTCGGCGCGTCCGACGTAGATCCACCGCCCAGTGCGGTAGATGCCATAACATCCGGTCTGCTCGGGATTCAGCTTGGAGATGCCTTCCTTCGTGAACGGAATCGGGTTTTGCTTGGGAAACGGCATTGATGTAACTCCTGGTACTTGACTCCGTTTCGCGAGTAAGCGAACATCGTCAAGCTGTGGAAGTGCCCGGCACCGTCAGTGGCGGCCGGGGTACAACCACGGGAGCGGCGCTGGAACGCCGACTCCCGTGTCCTTCGAGGTCGAGTCGTCACATTTGTGGTGGCGGCGGCATTCGGTCCTCCGAGGTTGCAGGTGACATTGGTTGGTGGACTACTCCCGGACACATTCCGGGACGGCGCGGATTTCTTGACCCAGCCGGCGACAATCATGTAGTCCGTCAGGTTCGAACCGTCGTACGGCCAACTCGGCTGTACGACGGTTCTATTTTATGCGAGCAGGCTTGCAGACGCAATAGTCAATCGCCTAATCCCGGATTAATCCAAGGTTTGCTAGCGATTTCGCGTCTTGCGCAAACGTCAAATTCGACTGATATTCTCCGCACAACAAGGAGACGAACATGGCGGAGAAACAGCGTTCCCCGAATTATCCGGGTTTCGGTCTGCCCGAAGCGATCTTGAAGGCCCGCCAGCTCTACGAGCGCGATGGCAAGGCGGCGATTCCGCGAGAAGTGGCAGTGCAGGCGTGGGGCTACCAGGGCCTGAACGGCGCATCGCTTCGCGCGCTCGGTGCCCTGCGTCAATTCGGCCTACTAGAACAAACAGGACCTGGCACTGTGCGGATCAGCGCCGATGCTCTTGCGTTGCTGCTCGAGCCGGAAGGTTCAACGGAGTGGCGGGGCGCGATGTCGGCTGTAGCGATGCGGCCGCCAATCTTCCGAGCGATCCAGAAACAATATCCGGACGGCGTGCCCTCCGACGCGGCGGTTGTTGCGTATCTCGTGCGCAGCGCGAATTTCAGCGAAGATGCCGCACGCGTCGTAATCGGCGCATATCGCGATACCATGCGCATCGCGGAGTCGGTGTTGGCGATGGATTCTGCCGACGCTAACGCAGATGGCGGCAAGACGGAGCCGTCGCGTGAGCCCGCGCGACGCGACGCCGGTGATACCGCGAGGCGGGAGTCGACCATGCCGGAAAGCGGACGTGCATCGCTCGATTTTCCTTTTCCGCTCATAAGCGGCGGGCAGGCGATTCTGCGTTTGCCGCGGAACATGACGAGCGGCGACTACACCATGCTGACGACGATGATCGACAGTGTGCTTAAGGGCATGAAGGACGCCCTGGTGAGCACACCGTCGACGGTCGAGGGTGAGTCGTGAATCCGAGCGGTACAAATATTCGCTCGCCGTTCGAACGGGGAAACAATTCTGCAAATCGGGATCTGTCGGGTGGACGCCACGACGGTGCACAACCGTAGGAACGCCTCGCGGATCAACCGATACCGAATTTGGTTGGCCGGTTCACGCTGACCTTTCCTTCACGGATCCGAGCTTTGCCCCGAGCGCGCGGCGCACAGCCATCTCGATGTGGTACCGTGGCAGCACCGCGGCCGTGAGCGCCTCGTCCGACACGATTGTCGTGATGTCTGACTCGGACCATTCCTTGTCGCCGCGCAGGAAGTCGACCGCGTAGATCACCTCGACGAGCTGCTGTTCAAACCACTCGTGCACAACTTCCGTGATGATCTGACGCACGCCCGGTACGCCTTTGTAGAGCTTTTCCCAGCGGTCGATGAACCCGGTGAACACCCGAAAATCCTCATTGATGAGGAGCTCGTTGTTTTCCCGGATGTAGTGAGCGGCGCGATCTGGCGACCCGACGTCTGCTTCGGACACCCAAGTGGCCTTTACGTCGAATCGGTCCTTAACCTCGCGACCGGGCTGCCCTCCCTCCTCGACGACGAACAACGTGTATAGCTCGCCGGGTTCGCGACCGCCGCCGGTGCCACGACGGGAGCGAGTGCGTTGCTCCCTTTCTTCAGTGGTGGTGCGCGGCGCCCCCATGGTGAGGTCCGAAGTGATTCTGATCGGGCCCGACTTGGCTGGCCTGTATTTCTTGAGCCGCAACATATCCTCGATCTCGCGGAGGCGTTCCTTAATCGACTTCGAATAGTCCGCGGACTTCTTGTCGCGGGCGACGCTGTCCATGAGCTCCGTGATTTCGTGTGGGAACTTCTCGCGAAACCGTTCAGCCCAATCTCCCCACGGGAGTGGCTCGCCATCGAGCAGTAGAAGCGTCCGTGCAGTATTCGTTGTGATCAGCCGTCCGCTCTTGTCCTTCGGCTGCAAGTAGAGGACAACCCTAGCGTGCGCAAGACTCACCCCGAATGTCTGCAGCATCGCCGAGCCCTGGCGTCCGGTCTTGAGTTCATAGAGTTCATCGTGGTGAAGGGCTGCGATGTGACCGCCAGGAAGGTTCGCACCCGAGGCCTGTGAGACGGCTTCGACGTCCTTGAGGATCCACCAGTGCGCAAGTGCATCGCCTACGTCGACGGTTCCTGCAGTTTGCTTGTGTCGCTCCAGGAACTCTCTCGCACCTTTGACAGTGCGCAGGATATTCGTATCAGGATTCTCTGATTGCCACCCTTCTCGTGCACGAACGGTGATCCCTTCGGGAAACGTGAAGAATCGCGAGTTCAAATACCGCGCAATCCACCGTGATGGTGTCGCCGTACCCGGAGGTGGGGCGACGGTATCTTCGTCATCGCGATTCCCGAGCAGGATCACCATCGTGCCGTGGTCCTTGATTTGTTCAGGTTTGAGCTCGTCGGCGATCGGAGCCCAATGCGCGTATTTGCCACTCGGAAGCTGGAGCTGCCGAAGTCCGTATGTTCCAGTTTCCGGATTTCGCCACAAGTGGATCATCGCGCCCTTGCCGTCTTTCCACGACAGGTACACCACACCGGCGTGGTTCCTGGTGGCGGCCGAGATCTTCGCTCCTACGCCATAGTTGCCTTCGACTGATTGCTCGCGACCGGATGACGAAAGACGGTTGATGTATCGCTCCATCTCGGGACCTGTCATGCCGATCCCGGTGTCGATGATCGCCAACTTGAACACGCCCTCGAGATCGAAATGGCTGTGGTCGAAATCCCACACCACCTCGCCCTTCGATTCGGGTAGCGCCTGTATCGCTTCGATTGCGTTGACCGTGAGTTCGCGCAGGAACTGGAGGGGGGCGCAGTCAGCGCCAAGCCGGTCAAGCAGAAAGCCCATGTTGTGAACGACCATGGGCGCGGTGCGGTCCTCGCCATAATGAACGGCGGCCGCATCGGACATCGGGTCCGAGTGCGTCATATCTGTACCTCACAAGGGGTGAAGTGGGTCCCGAGAGAGCGACCTCACCGTGTGGGAACCGATGTCGTCCGGGACGCGGCGCGTGCGGGGCGGAATCGGTTATGTGAACGACAATATAATATCTCTAGAGTGGTACGCCAATAAGACGGGATTTTTGAGCAAGGGCCCGCCCGCTCGCCATCAGCTTCGGCTTTGATCCGTCTTGGCGCATCGCTTCACGATGGCGCCTCGTCTTCCGCATGAATACGGTCGGCTTGGAGGCGCAGTTCGCGGATCCACGGTGTGTCTGGTTGCGCATTCGAGAGAAACACAATCTCGCGATAGAGTACCCTCAGAAGGGTACGATCGAACGCGACGCTGTCTCCAATTACGGGCGTCACGATCGAGGTCCTCGGGGGCGAGCTAGGCTCGGGCCGGGCACCAAGTGCTCGGACGCCGGGCTCGCGATCTTGCTTTGGTTTGGACGCTCGAGTGCTCATTGTGGCTCGACCTCGTTGCCCGGCGGCCCGACAAAGGTCCCGGTAGCAATGACAAGTTAACTTGTCTGACAAGTTAACTTGGTAGAGGCGCGCCGCAATAGTCGCCTTCTTTCCGCGCCATGGCGATCCTCAAGACGGCGTTCGGCGCGACGGTCAGGCGTTTGCGCATTCAGCGCGGAATGTCTCAAGAGACGCTCGCCGAGCTTGCGGGCGTGTCGCGAAATTTTGAGGGCTCGGTAGAGCGGGGCGAGTCCAGCCTTTCTCTCGACGCTGCAGAGCGGCTCGCGCACGCACTCGGCGTTCGGCTTAGCGAAATAATCTCAGCTGCGGAACGCGACGCTGGGTCGGCGTAATCGATTTCTAGCCACCGAGACCTCGCTTCCGGCGCACCTACCGTCCCAAATGGGACACTTAGCGCGCGTCGCTGTACAGCATTCGTAAGTCCACGCGCGAAATTGGTTACGAGCGAACGCCGGCTCTAAGTCGTGATCCGCATGGATGATACGCCGCACCTGTCTCGGCACATTATTACGATCTGGCGTCATCACAATTCGCCCGACACTGTGCGATTAAGACGATGCAAATCAAGTCCTTACGTTCCAACGCTGTCCACCGATCGATCGACCTTCTCAAAACCCTCCCTACGCGCAACCAAACGCGCACCCGACGTACGGGTTGATCGACCAGAAGCCCATGCCCGTCGTATCGGGTCCGTTGAGCACCGTACGCGCGATGGTCCCGAAGTAGCGGATGTCCTTCTGCTCGCCAACCACCGGCAGCGGACGGCCGAGTACCGAGGAATCCCACAGCGCGCCTTGCTCCATCTTCACTGCCATCGGGCTCACGACTCGTGACAAGCGGGGATCTGACCTTACCGAACAGAAGCCGAAGAAGCAAGACGCTCGCCGTGGTCGTGCTCGCGATCCTGGCGTTCGTGGAGGTTTTGATGGTTACCCGAGCCCCAGGTCCGGGGCTCGATCCCGACTCCGCGTCGTACATGGGCGCGGCGGAGTCGTTCGCGCATGGACACGGCTTGCGCATCCCATTCGCCGACTGGGACGCGCCCCAGGCCGCCGCTCCGCTCGCGCACTTTCCGCCGGGATTTCCGATCGTGCTCTCGATCGGTGTGGCCGGCGGCGTCTCGGCGCCGCAGACCGCGCGCGTGGTGAATGCGCTCGCGTTCGCGGCCACTGTCGGCATTCTGGCGTATTTAGTCGCCTCGAGTGCCGGGGTGTTTGGCGGAATCGCGATCGGCATCGCGCTGCTCCTCGCGCGGCCCATCGTGTTCGTGCACCTCTCCGTGCTGAGCGAGCCGCTCTTTCTCGCGCTCCTCGCGGCGACCCTCCTCGCGCTGGTCAAGCGCGCGCATCCGCTCGTGTCCGGCTCGTACGCGGCGCTCGCGGCGCTCGTCCGATACGCCGGCATCTCCGCGAGCGGCGCCGTGGTGCTCTGGGAGCTCATCCAGCCGCGCGAGTGGAAGGAGCGAATCAGGCGGGCGGTGCTCGCGGGCATTCCGACGCTCGTGCTGTTCGGCGCCTGGCTGCTGCGCACGCATCAACATCGCGCGGCGAAGATCCGCGACGTGGGGATCTACGGCGGGTTCGGGCAGACGCTCGCGCAGGGGGGACGCACCGTCGCCGCGTGGCTGATCCCGACCTCCGATACGCCGGGCACGTGGCGGCTCGTGGCCGGCGCGGTGGCCGCGGCCGCGATCATCGGCTTGATCGTCGCCGGCGTCCGCATGTCGCGCCGCCGCGTGGAGCCGCGCGCGGCCTCGGCGCCGCGGATTCTCGCCGCGGCGGGGACGCTCGTCGTGTGCTACCTGGGCGTGGTCGTCGTGTCGCGTCTGTTCGCCGATCCGGGCATTCCGCTCGACGAGCGCATTCTCGCCCCGTTCATTCTGCTCGTGACGACGATGACCGCGGTGGCGATCGGCGCGTCATGGCGCTCGTTCGGGCTGCTGCTGCGCGCGGGGATTCTCGTGTCGTTCGCCGCGTGGCTCGTCGGCTCGGCGCTCGCCGACTATGACGACGTGTCGTGGGCGACGACGAACGGCTCCGACTTCGCCGGCGAGGACTGGCGCGAGTCGCCGACGATCGCGTGGGTGCGCGCGCACGCGGCGAACGAGCCGCTGTATTCCAACTGGCCGGCGGCGATCTACTTCCACGTCCATCGGCCGGCGTGGCTGCTGCCGGACGTGAAGGATGCGAAGACGCTGCGCGCGTTCGGCGACACGCTGGCCAGCCGCCACGGCGTGGTGATCGCGTTCGACGCGCCGAGCCCGGACGTCGCGCCGGTCGACACGATCGTGCGCGGCGCGGGACTGCGCGAGATCGCGAAACTGAGCGACGGCGTGGTGTACGGCTCGGCCGCGACTGGCGCGCCGGCTACCAGCCGCTGACGTTCACGCCGGCGGCGACGCCGTGCGCGGTCGCGCTGGGCGCGACGAAGAAGTGCGCGTAGTGCGCGTCGCGCGATATGCGAAAACTCTGAAGCGCGACGATGCCGCCGAAGAGGAAGGTCGACTGCGTCTTCGTCATGCCGTGTACGCGCGCCATGAACTGGATGTCGCTCACCGAGCCGGTGCGACCGATCGTGAGATAGAACAGCGTGGTGCCGAGGCCGCCGGCGAGCAGCCCGCGCTCGAACGCGCCGCCGCGCGTGTGCGGAATGTCGAGGATGCCTTCGTCGAGCAGGGTCTGCACCGCGAGCCCGGCGCCGGAGAACAGAAACTGCCGGTGCGGTGAGATGCTCGAGTTGATTCCGGAGTAGACCGTCGGGCGGCCCGCGTCGAAGCCGAAGCTCGGGTGTCCGCCGACGGCGTAGGACATGCCGACGTGACCGGCTTCGTGCAGGAGAAGGCTCGTCGCCGCACCGGCGAGGAGATGCGTCCAGAAGGAGCGGGCGTGCGAAGCCGCGACGGCGGAATCGGACTGCGCGCGCGCCGCGCCGAGTGGCGCGAGGGCGAGCACCAGCGCCGCGGCCCACGCGCGGGAACGACGACGGATCACGTTGGCTTGGATGAGCACGGCGCGGTAGAATCTCGGCGACAGCGCGGCAACCCGTAACCCCAACTCCCATGCGACAGAAACTTTCGGACCTCGAGATCCAGCGGGCACTTCCCGCGCTCCCCGGCTGGGCGCGCCGCGGCGATGCGTTGACGAAGACATTCTCGTTCGAGCGGTTCGCCGACGGCATCCGTTTCGTCGATCGCGTGGCGCTCGCGGCCGACGAGATGAATCACCACCCCGACATCGACGTTCGCTACACGAAGATCACGATGACCCTGTCGACGCACGACGCGGGCGGGATCACCGAGAGCGATCTGAAGTTGGCGCAGAAGATCGAAGGGGCGGCGAGGTAGGAAGCCTCGTTCTACAGAATCGGGATGACAAAGAGGAGTTCAGAGCCCGGCGAACACGTCGTCGATCATCGGCGCGGGCTGGGGGACGCCCGACGCGAGCGCGAGGTACTCGTGCTCGAGCAGCACGCTCGAGACGAATCGCTCGTAGTGATCGCGCTGCGTGACGTGCGCCATGAAGGCGGCGAGCTTGCGCTCGTTCCACGCGCGCGCGTCGATGCGCACGGTGGGCTCCACGCTCGCCAGCGTCAGCGACGGATCGGGCGAGGGGTACTGCCACGCGTGGTAGAACAGGCGTGACGCGCGGTGCGGCACGAGGCCGTGCTCGAGCTGGTCGGTGTACTCGGTGTGGAGGCTGGCGAGGAAGTACGCCGCGGTGGCGGCGCGGGAGATCGCGCGGTGGTCGCGATGACCGGTGGGCGCGCCCTCGGGACCGAAGGTGATCACGACCGTCGGTCTCGTGCGCCGCAGGAACGCGACGATGTCGGCGATCAGCTCCACGGGATCGAGCTGGTGCAGCGTGCCGTCGCCATAGCCGGGCATCTCGAGCTCGGCGATGCCGAGGATGCGCGCGGCGGAGTAGGTCTCGTTGCGGCGGAGCTGGGCCAGCTCGTCGCGAGACGAAATGGGGACGCCGGAATTGCGTCCGGCGTCCCCATTCGTTGCACAGAAGAGATCGGTCTCAATCCCCGCGGCCGCGTACCTCGAGATCAGCGCTCCGGTGCAGAACGTCTCGTCATCCGGATGCGCGAAGACGCAGGCGATGCGGTGCGTCAACTAGCGACGGCGGTTGCCGCCCCCGAGGAGCGCGAGGATGAACAGGAACAGGTTCAGCAGGTCGATGAAGATCGTCGTTGCGGCAAAGACGTAGTCGTCCTGCCCGTACGCGCCCGACCGCACGATGCGCCACGTGTCGAACACGAGCAGGCCGCTCATGATCAGCACGCCCATGCCGGCCATGTACAGTCCGGCGATCGCGCTGTGGAAGAACATGTTCAGGATCATCGAGATGAACAGCACGAACAGGCCGACCATCAGGAAGCCGCCCCACGCGCTGAAATCGCGACGGCTCACGAAGGCGTAGAGCGTCAGCACGCCGAACGCGCCGAACGTGAGAATCGCGGCCTCGCTGACGATGCCCGGGGCGCTCTGCTCGGCCATCACGAGGACCGGCGCGATCCACACGCCCGTGATGAACGTGAACAGCTCCGTCAGCACGATGTTCCTCGGGAACACGCGGGCCGAGCGCTGCGCCATCATGAGCGGAATGAACGACGCGATGAACGTGATGAACGGGTGCGCCGCGACGGCGTAGAGCAGGTTCGGCTGCGCGATCGTGAACGCGGTGCCCAGCATCGCGACGATGACGCTGAGGAACACCAGCCCGTACGTGCGCCGGACGAGCGTCGCGCGCTCGGCGCCGGTACGAACCTGAACAGCCGGTGCGTATGAGAAACCCATGGTGACCGAAGACTCCTGTGGATGTGGTACTAGACGGGAATATATACCCCGACGGCGGCCCGGGGTGCTGCTCCGGGCAATTAAGGGTTCTTGCCCGGCGTGGGCGGCACTGGCGCGGCGGGAGCCGCGGGAGCGGCCGCCTGTGTCGGGTGAGTGACGGTGACCATCCCGTTCACGGCGCGCATCCGGATCGAGCGCGTCGACGAGCCGATCTGTCCGGTGAGATGCCGATTGCCGCGGCGCCCGGACGTGCTCGGGAGCGCGAAATCGCTGTGCACGACTCCGTTGGTCACGCGGAGGTCCCACGCGCCGTCCGTCTGCGCGGGCAATTCAGCCTGGATCATCCCGTTCACGGTCGACACGTCGACCGAGTCCGCGGACCCGAGCGAGTCCGCCGCGAGGTGGATCTCGCCGTTCGTCGTGTGAATGCTGATCGGCCCCGACACGTGCCGCGCGTCGATGGTGCCGTTCGTCGCTCGCGCACGCACGCCGGCCGCCGAGCCGTCGATCGTCACCGAGCCGTTGGTCGTCGTCGCGTCGATCACAACGCTGGCCGGAAGCTCGGCGACGAAGTTGGCGCCGGCGTCGGTCCCGTGGTGAAACAGACTGAAGATCTGGAGGAAGCTGCCCGTGCGCGACGCACCGTGGTAGCCCGATTCGCCGCATTGGCCGCTGCCGCGCCACATCGCGCAGATGTAGTACTCGTTGGGGCCGGCGGTGGAGACCACGAAGTGAATGTCGCTGGCGCGACCGCGACGCCAGTGCGTGGTCGCGTGCACGTGTCCGCTCGCGTTGCCCGACTGGCGCACGTCGATGTTTCCCGTGCCGTCGCGCAGATGCACGATGGACCCTGCGGGAAGCTGCTGGCTCCAGTCGAAGGCGGCGTCGTCCGTGTGAGGACGCGAGCACGCCGCTCCGGTCATGGCCAGAGCGGCGAGGGCTGCAAATCGGTATCGCAAGCGTACTCTCCTGTTGCTATGGAGAATACGCTCGTCCGGCGCTGAAAGTTACCGCTGACGCAGGTCGATGCTGCCGTTCACGGTCCGCAGCCGGATGCGTGGGCCGCCGGGCTTGCCGATGTGCGCCGAGAGATGCCTGGGTTCCATGCGGCCGCGCACCGTCAGCTCGTAATCCGTGTGCAGGGAGCCGTTGAGCGTGCTGAGCTCGACGTCCGCCGAGGCATCGGCGGGGAGCTCGACGGTGACGCCGCCGTTCACGGTGGTGAACTCGAGGTCCTTGTCGTCGAGCTTGCCCATGCTCGCGCGCACGCTGCCGTTCACGGTGGTCGCGCTCACGGGACCGCCCGAGCTGTTGGCCTCGACGTCGCCGTTGACGGTGTGCGCCTGCACCTCGTCCGTGGCGCCGTCGACGAACGCGCCGCCGTTCACCGTCCACACGCCCACCTTCACGCCCTTGGGCACGAGCACGTGGAACTCGACGTTCACGTCGTTGTTGTGGTGCCGGCCGCCGCCGTGCGCGTCGTAGCCATCCTCGTCGCAGGTCGAGTTGTCGAACCAGAGCGCGCAGATGAGCACACTCTCATCGTTCGGCCCGAATTTGGTGACCTGGAAGTGGACGTCGGCCGGGTCGCCGCGCCGCCAATGCTTGGTCGCGGTCACCTGCACCTGATCGCCCGGCGCCTGCCCGACGGTGATGCGCCCGTTGAGGTTGCGGACGCGAATCCAGCGGCCCGACGGGATCTTGCCGGACCAGTTGAACGTGTCGCCGCTCTGGCGCTGCTGCGCGCCCGCGGGCAGCGAGACGACGGTGAGAAGAGCGAGGGAGAGCGCGGTGAGACGCATGAGTGGTGGCGAGAGAGAGTCTAGCGCGGGGAAAGTGTCCGTGGTCCGTGGTCTGTCGTCTGTCGTCGACCACGGACTGCAGACCACGGACTACGGACTAGTTCTTCCGAATCTTCACGTCGCCGCTGACGGTCTGCAGGTCGAGCCGGCGGCCGCCGTTGCCGATGCGGGCCTCGACGCGGCGGCGGCTCATGTGGCCGCCCTGCAGCGTGAGCGGAAAATCGCTGTCGACGTCGCCGCTGACCGTCTGCATCGAGAGGTCGGCGTTGAACGGCGACGGCACGTTCAATGTCACGTCGCCGCTCACGGTCTGGAAGCGGAGATCGCCGCGGCCGGTCAGCGCGTCGAGCGACGCGGTGACGTCGCCGCTCACGGAGCTGGCATCGAGCGAGCTGGCGCGGAGGTGCGACATGCGCACGTCGCCGCTCACCGAACCCGCGTGAATGTCGCCCTGCGCGCCGTCGATGCTCACGTCGCCGCTCACGTCCTGCGCCGAGACGGTGAGGTTTGCCGGCACGCGCACCTCGAGATCCATGCGCACGTCGTCCCAGTGGCTGCGGCCGTGCCAGCGATGATCGCTATCGCCGTCGCAGTCGTTCTCGTGATCGGCCGGCACGACGCAGATCTCGACCCCGCGGCCGGTCTCGCGCGCCACGCCTTTGATCTCGTCGAAGTCGCCGCTGCTGCCGCGCTTGACGCCGGTCACCTCGACCTTGCCAGACGTGGACGGCACGATGCGGATGTCGCCATTGATGTTGCTCACGGACACCCGGCTGCCGGCGGCGAGCGCCTTGGACCAGCTGAAATCGGTGCGGCCCTGCGCGAGCGCGGGTGTCGCCGCGGCCGCAACGAGGACGATGGAGAGCAGTCGACGCATGGCTTGGATGGGTTGAGGGTCCTTGACGGCGCGCGATCAGCGCGCGCCGCGTCCGTTCGATGAAATGCTGATGTCGCCGCTGAACGTCTCGGCGGTGATGCGGGCCGCGCCGCCGCCGATCTGGAACGTGAAGTTCTTCGCGTTGGCGATGCCGATGCCGTGCTCGCCGGGCTTGAGCGTGATCGGGAAATCGCTGTCGACCGCGCCGTTCCAGGTGGAGATGCTGAGCTGCGCGCTCGCGTCGCGCGGCACGTGCAGATTCACGTCGCCGGAGTGCGAGGTGAGCTCGTAGCGGCCGTTGGGATCGATCGTGCCGTCGAACGTCACGTCGCCGCTCGTCGTCTTGGCGCGGACGATCCTGGCCGTGACGCCGCGCAGCTCGATGTCGCCGCTCACCGCGGTCACGTCCACGTCGCCGCGCAGGTCGGTCGCGTGCACGTCGCCGTTGATCGTGCCGATCTCGACGTCGCCGGCGACGTTCCCGACGGTGACGTCGCCCGAGAAGGTGTTCACGTCGAGCCGCGTGGTGACGCCGTCGATCGTGATGTCGCCGTTCTGGGTGTGCGCCTCGACTTCGCCGCGCGTGCCGCGGATCTCGATGTCGCCCGACTGGGTCCGGGCGACGACGCGCACGCCGACGGGCACCTCGACCTCGAACTTGGCGTCGCTGCCGCGCGAGCCGCCGGCGAGATCGAGCGTCGCGTGCGAGCCGGTCACGTCGAGCCGCAGGTTGTCGTCGTCGCTCTCGGCCTGTACGTGCAGCTTGCCGTCGGTGGCGCCGCGCACGTGGATGTCGCCGGACGGCGCGGAGAGACTCACGGAGCCGTGCGCGTCGAAGGCGACGGTCGTGTCGATCCGCGAGGGATAGTCGCCGCCGAACCGGCTCCGCTGCTGCGCGCCCGCCACGGCGAGCGGCAGCAGGGCGCCGAGCGCGCCGAGGGCCGCGATCGCGCGCATCCGCTGAAATAGTGTCGAAGTGTTCATAATTGGGCTCATGTCCGCGACGGCAACATCGCCGCCGTGCGGAGCAACTGGACTTTGGTGTCGAGCGCGTCGTCGAGCGATTCCATGAGATACCGGCTCGCCGGATCCTTCTTCAAGGCCGCCTTGCACTGCGCGATCGCGTCGTCGATGACGGCGAGGTTGTGCTCGATCACGCGCACGGTCGAGGTGTCGAGCTTCGAGCGGCGCGCGTCAACGATCGCGCGGAGGCGAGCGATCTCCCGATCGTAGGTCTGCTGCGCCGTGAGGTGATTCGCGGCCAGCGCGGCCAGCGCGGCCGTCGGCGCCTGCGGCCTGGCGCCGAGCGCCTGCGCGGTGCGGCTGGTCGCGCGCGGGGTCGTCGTATCGGCACGGCTGGCGGTATCGGCCGACGGCGCCGGCGCGGTGGTCGGCACCGCGGCGACTGTCTGGACCGGCACGCTCGCCACCGCGCCGCGCTTCGTGAGCTCGTGCGTGATCGTCGCGGTGACGGCGATCAGCGCCGCGGCGGCAACCCCGTACCGTACGCGATGCATCGGCCGCTGGGCGCGAGCGGCAGCCGCCCCCGATGGTCCTCGGTTCAGCTCGACCACAGGCGTTTCGATGCGCGCCGCGATGCCCGACCACAGATCGCGAGCGGGCGCGAGCTCCTGCAGGTTCGCCGCGTCGATGCGCAGCTTGCGGAGATCGGCGAGCAGTGCGCCGCAGTCGGCGCAGCCGAGGGCGTGCGCTTCCATCGACGCGCGGATCGTCTCGTCGACGTCGCGCTCGAGGAAGTCGGCCAGCCGGTCGCCGAACGCGTCGCAGGTGATTGGAGTGGTCATCGGTTCAGTGCCTCCCGCAACAGGAGCCGCGCCCGGTGCAATTGCGCCTTCGTCGCTCCCGAGGTCACGCCGAGCATCTCGGCGATCTCTTCGTGCTTGTAGCCTTCCACGTCGTGTAAGACGAACACCCGTCGCGCGCCGGGCGGCAGCCGCGTGATCGCTTCCTCGAGGTCGAGCAGGTCGCCCGGCGCGAGCGGCATGCCGACCACGCCCGGGTGTGCGTCCATCCCGCCCGCCTCGTCATCGTTCTCCTCGAAGCGACTCCGCTGCCGTCCATCGACCTTCCGCGCGTTGAGCACCACGTTGACCGTGAGCCGGTGCAGCCAGGTCGAGAAGGAGCTCTCGCCGCGAAAGAGGTGCAGCTTTTCCCACGCCCGGACGAAGACGTCCTGCGTCAGCTCCTCGGCGCGCGAGCGGTCACCGACCATGCGTGCGCAGAGGGAAAAAACGCGATTCACGTGCTGGCGGTAGAGCCGCTCGAACGCACCCCGGTCTCCGGCCGCAGCGCGCGCTACGTCCGAGTCTCCGTTCCCGATTTGAGCGGTAGATGCTTCGATGATGGCCACGGCCGCCATGGAATCCTGGGTCTCCGTCCGTCATGGGATGAGATGACGGGCGGCCCCAAAAGGTTTGAACCGATTATCGCGTCTTATCGCGTCGGCTCGCCCCAGCGGTCGAGGATCGGGACGAGCTCGGAAATGCCTGTCAGGTAATGCGTTGGCGATCCGGCCGCGATGTCGTCGCGCTTGAATGCGCCCCAGAGGGCGGCGGCGGTGGTGACGCCGGCCGCATTGCCCGCGAGCACGTCGTGCACCGAGTCGCCGACGAAGATGGCCTGGTGCGGCGCGACGTCGAGGCGGTGGAGTGCTATCCGTACGGGTTCGGGGTCCGGCTTGTGTCGCGTGGCGCCGTCGCAGCCGACGATCGTATCCATGGATGTGGCGAGCCCGACGAGGGCGAGGCCGCGCAGGGCGAGCGCCTCGGACTTGCTGGTGACGATGGCCAGGGGATGTCCGCGCTCGCGGAGCGTGCGCACGGTGTCGACGACGTCGTCGTAGCAGCGGGTGAGCCGGTCGTGGTGCGCGACTTGGTATTCGCGGTAGGCCGAGAGGAGCGCCGCGCAGTCGGCGTCGTCCTTCGCGTAGCGGCGGAGCACCGTGAAGAGCGGGATGCCGACGCCGGCGAGCCACTCCTCGTCGGTGGGCGGGGTGCGCTCGAGCTTCGTGAAGGCGTAGCGCGCCGACTCGAGAATGAGCGAGATCGTGTCGAGCAGCGTGCCGTCGAGATCGAAGAGGACGGCGGGGAGCGTCGGTCGCGCGGCCATGGCTAACGGGGAAACTAGCGGCTAGGATGCACGCCATGCCCAACTCGGCCAGCCCCAACTCGCCGCGCGCGGAGATGAAGCGTCACCTCACGATGATGATCGTGTCGGTGGTGGTGCTCGATGCGATCGTGATCGGGGTGTACTACGCCTTTCACATCGCGCAGCGCGAGGTGAAGGTGCAGCAGACCTTCGTCGCGGTGTGGGTCGTGCTGACGCTCGTCGTGGTGACGACGCTGCTCAAGCGGGTGCGCGAGGCGCGGCGGCGGGGGCGCTGAGCGCGGGGAGCGGGGATGGACACCGCCCGCGCGCTCAGACGGCGTGAATCAGCCCAGGCCTCTCGCGCGGCGCTTGGCCGCCGCGGCTTTGCGCTGGCGGACGACGCTCGGCTTCTCGTAATGGCGCTTCTTGCGCAGGTCCTTCAGGACGCCGGCCTTCTGTACTTTGCGCTTGAACTGCTTGAGCGCCCAGTCGAGGCGATCGGCTTCGTCGAGAGTCACTTGAATCACTGAATACTCGTGTCTTGGGGATTGGAATGGTGTCGCATGAAAAGAGCCGGGCCGATCTCGATCGGCCCGGCTCTTCACGTCACGGGCTGAGAACGACTGATCGAGCGGTTAGCGACCGATCTTGACGACGTTCTCGGCCGCGGGGCCCTTGGCACCCTGGACGATGTCGAACTCCACCTTCTCGCCTTCGGCGAGGGTGCGGAAGCCCGAGCCCTGGATGGCCGAGTGATGGACGAAGCAGTCCTTCTGGCCGCCCTCGGGGGTGATGAAGCCGAAGCCCTTGGCGTCGTTGAACCACTTCACGGTGCCGGTGGTACGCATTGCTGTACTCCTGGAGTGTTGATTGTGTCGATCGGAGTACCGGAACATGCCGTACGCACCGACCCACAGTTGCTCGTGACCGCCCTCACGATGGGTACGTTCTCGACGCCGACCAACATTGATCGTCGCGACTCGACGTAAAAAAAGGCCCTACGCTTGTGCGAAGGCCCCTTGAGTTACATCGGAACGTGTCGCAAATCCTGCTGCGTCGTTCAAGCAAACTAGCGATGGGCAGTCAGTTACGCAACAGGAATGACGGCGGACGGGGCTGTGAGGGAAAGCCGTTCAGCGCTCGGCCGGGCTCGCCGATTGCCAGACGGTCGGGGCTCAGGGGGTGGGGTTGGGGGTGGACAGGAATCAGTGGAGGCGGGGATGTCGCGTGCGTTCGTGAACGAAGACGCGCAGGGTGGCCCAGGCAAGCGCTACGTGCTGCCCGAGCGTGGGGATCCGAGCTACGACGCCGTGGCGGCGGAGGTGCTGCTCGAGGCCGCTCGGGAGGGGGACACGTCGAGCGCGGAACAGGCGACGGGCTACTACTGGGGCGAGCCCAAGCTGCACGAGCACGTGCGGCGGATTCTGGCGCGCGCGGAGGCGGCGGGGGACGACCGGCTGGAGCAGCTGGCGCGGCGGTTCTTGAGGTAGGCCCGGCGGGAGAACGGCAACAGCGGGAACGACAATCAAGCGGATAACCGCACGGCAGGAACGAATCGGCGCAGCCGGGTGTGGCGCGGCGGGCGAGCGGCGCCGGCGAGGCGTCCGTGCGAGCCGAAGGACGTGCCATGCCGACCGCGCGCGAGGCCCACCCTCAGAGCGACGCGTCATTCCGAGCGCAGCGAGGAATCTCGCGTCAGGGTCGAGATCTCGACCAGAACGGTAGATCCCTCGTCGCTGCGCTCCTCGGGATGACACTCGGTCGTGTTGGCGCTCTCCCCGATGCCTCGGCCGTCCGCCCCCTTCGTTCCGCTTCGTTTGATTGTCGTTCCGCGCTGTTGGGCGGACGGCCGGCTCCCCTAGACAGTCTAAGGTGTGCAAACCATCTTCTCCCTCAGACCGTCTAAGGGAGCATCATGGGCATCGATCTGCTGCAGGGCACACTGGATCTCATCGTCCTCAAGGCGCTGTCGTGGGGGCCGATGCACGGCTTCGGGATCGCGCGGTGGATCCAGCAGACCACGGGCGAGGTGCTGGAGGTGGAGGAGGGATCGCTCTATCCGGCACTCTACCGCATGGAGAACCGCGGCTGGATCAAGGCCGACTGGGCGCTGACCGAGAACGGGCGGCGCGCCAAGTACTACAAGCTGACCGCGGCCGGCCGGAAGCAGCTCGCGTCGGAGCTCGCGTCCTGGGAGCAGATGCAGCACGCGATCGGGCGCATCGTCTCGGCGAAGCGGCAGCCCGCATGAGCATCCTCTAATGGGCGACGCCGACTCGACCCGCGTGCCCGCCTGGCGGCGCTATCTGCGCTTCTGGCGCGCCAATCCCGGCGGCGACGTGCGGGACGAGCTCGCGTTCCACCTCGAGTCGGCCGTCGAGGAGCTCGTCGCGACCGGCATGGACCGCGGGGCGGCGCGTGCCGAGGCGGCGCGGAAGTTCGGGGATCTGCGGCGGATCGAGCACACGCTGAACACCATCAGCCTGCAACGGGAGCGGCGTATGGCACGACGGGAGTGGTGGCACACGGTTGCGCAGGACGTCTCGTACGCGCTGCGGCAACTGCGCAAGGCGCCGGCGTTCACCGCGGTGGCGATCGCGACGCTCGCGCTCGGGATCGGCGCGACGACCGCGATCTTCAGCGTGGCGTACACGGTGGTCATGAAGCCGTTGCCGTACGCGCACGCGGATCGCGTGTACGCGTACAACCAGGGCAAGCCCAACGCCGGCTGCTGTCAGCCATTTGGCAACTTCTACACGTGGCAGCGCGAGGCGAGCGACTTCGAGGCGATGGGCGCTCAGTGGGGTTTGCGCGCGTTCACGCTCACCGGCTACGGCGACCCCACGCCGATAGGCGCCGCGCTGGTCACCGCGGGCTACTGGCGCACGATGTTCATTCCACCCGTGCTCGGCCGCTACTTCCGCGACGACGAGGACCGTCAAGGCGCGCCCAAGGTCGTCGTTCTCTCGTACGCACTGTGGCGCGATCGCTTCGGCGGGCGCAGGGACATCCTCGGTCACGCGATCACCCTCAACGGGCAGCCGTACCGCGTGATCGGCGTGGCGGCGCCGGAGTACGTGATGCAGCGGCCGGACGAGATGATGTGGGTGCCGCTGTCGCCTCCGCCGAGCCGGTTCACCGACTTCGCCGATCATGAGCTCACCGTGTACGGGCTGCTCAAGCCTGGCGTTTCGCCGGAAGCGGCGCGCAAGCAGCTCGAGACGATCGACACGCGGCTCGCGCGCGAGAATCCGCACAACGGCTACGACGGCACCGTGAGCGCGACCGGCATTGCCGACGCGATCGTCGGCCACCAAAAGGAAGCCGTGTACATGTTGCTCGCCGCAGTCGCGCTGGTGCTGCTGATTGGCTGCGGGAACATCGCCAATTTGCTCTTGGCGCGCGCGAATGCTCGGAAGGCGGAAATCGCCGTGCGTGGGGCGCTCGGCGCGACGCGCGGGCGGATCGTGCGGCAGTTGTTGGCCGAGAGTCTGGTGCTCGGTGTGAGCGGCGGGATCGTTGGTCTCGCGGTCGCCGAAGCCGGCATTCGCTTCCTGGTGACGAGTCCGGCCGGCCTGCCGCGATTGGCGGACACGCGGCTCAACGGAACGGCGCTCACGTTCGCGCTCGCGCTGTCGGTCGGGTGCGCGGTGATCTTCGGCCTCGTCCCCGCGCTGCGCGCGGCGCGTGTCGACCTTCAGCAAACCCTGCGCGACGGCGGCCGAGAGTCGAAGGGGGCGGCACGCGCCCGTCTGCAGCACGCGCTCGTCATCAGTGAACTCTCCATCGCGATGGTGCTGCTCATCGGCGCCGGGCTGTTCATCCGCAGCTCGATGCGGCTCGCGTCCGTGCCGCTCGGATTCGACACGAGTAATCTGCTTGCGTTCAGCGTCGGGTTGCCGGGCGCTCGGTACGACTCGTCGGCGAAGGTCGAAGCGGCGTTCGAGCAGATCGAGCAAAACATCGCGGCCATTCCCGGGGTCACGTCGGTCGGCCGCACGAACACGGCGCCGATCCGCGGCTGGGGCACCGACTGGGCGGCGTTCCGCGAAGGGAGCAACGGCCACGACGAAGGATCGGTGGATGCTCACATGCGCGGCGTGAACCCGGACTATTTCCGGACGCTCGGCCTACCATTGCTGCGGGGCCGCACGTTCAACGCGTCGGACGTCGCGCGCGGTCCGAAGGTCGCGATCGTGTCGCGCGGCCTGGCCAAAGCGCTGTTCGGCGACGCAGATCCGATCGGGAAACTGATCGCGAATGGCTCGCCGGAGCACCCGGCCTGGATGCAGATCGTTGGCGTCGTCGCAGACATGCGCGCGAACGGACCGGCAAACGATCCTCCGCCCGAGCTGTACATGCCGAGTCCTCAATGGACGAACAGCGGCGAGACGATCCTGGTGCGGGGCAATGCGTCGGTTGCGTCGCTGGTGCCGAGTATTCGCCACGCCGTGGCCCGCGTCGATCCGCTCCTCGCGCTGGTTCGCGTGGAGACAATGGACGAGACGCTGCACACGCAGCGCGCGTATCCCGACTTCCTGCGCTGGCTCCTCACGCTGCTCGGCGGAACCGGGCTCCTGCTTGCCGCCGTCGGCGCATACGGCGTGATCGCGTACCTCGTGTCGCAGCGCACGCACGAACTCGGCGTCCGCATCGCGCTCGGCGCGACCGGCGCCGAGCTGCAACGCATGGTGGTGCGGCAGGGGTTGGCGCTGGGCGTGTTCGGGATCGTCGTGGGCGGCGCGCTGGCATTCGGCGTCACGCGCTTCGCGGCCTCGATGATCTTCGGCATCACCGCGCACGACCCCGTCACGTTCGCGGCGGTCGCGGCGGTGCTGCTCGCGGTGGTCGCCGTGGCCGCATGGGTGCCGGCGCGCCGCGCCACGCGGATCGATCCACTCGAGGCGCTCCGCGCCAACTGACGCATCGCTTGCCATTCCCACGCTCGCTGCGCGCGCGCTAAGGTTCAACGGCACCCCCGCACGCACCGAGGTCTCTCTGCCCGAGCTCGAATCACAGCCGGCGACATCGCTTCCGATCGACCGCGCCAAGCGTCAGGTCGAGCGGGCGATGGGCGTGGCGAACTACGCGATCGGCATCGCGCTCACGCTCGGCGGACTGGCGTTCGCGCTGCGCTGGCGCGTCCGGTTCGGCGGCTACTTCGGGCTCCGGTCGTTCTATCTTCAGACCGCGTGGGCGTTCGGCGCGCTGCAACTGCTTGCCGGACTCGGGATGATGCGCCGGTGGTCGGCGCGATGGGTGCTGCAGATGCTTCCGCTCGTCGTGCCCGTCGTCGCGTATCAGTATTTCATACTTCACTTCATCTATCGCCGGCTGTGACTGCTTTTCGCTGGGTTCTCACGCTCGTGCTCGGCATCGTGATGTTCGTGATCGGGCTCTACGTGGCGGTGCGCCCGTTGTGGACGCACAACGCGACGATCACCGGGACGCGCTGGCTGGACATGGCGTTCGCGATCGTGTTCATGCTCCGCGGCATCATGAACGTCCGGGTCGCGCGCAGTCGGCGCCAGGCGTTGGCACAGGGGTAGCCACATCCGCGGGCCATGAGCGCGCCGAAACCGGACGCAGCGAGCGTCGAGACCGGCATCCCCGAAGTCGCGATCACGACGCTCGGCGAATTCATCGACCACGTCACGCCCGACGAGCCGAATCCGGCGATCGGGCGGCGGCGGGACACGGGCGTGTACCGCGGCGCGTCGGATGCGAAGTCGCCGCTGCTCACGAGTCTCGACCGGTTGGGCGAGCGCCCGCACGCGAAGGCGGACCTCGAGGAGCACGTGCTCCGCAACTACATCCGCTATTCGCGTCCGTACATGGGCGAGCGGCCGGAGAACGAATGGGAGGAGCTGATCTCGGCGCAGCACCACGGCGTGCCGACGCGGCTGCTCGACTGGACGTACTCGCCGCTCGTCGCGGCGTTCTTCGCCACGCGTCCGTTGGATGGTCCCGAGCGTGACCGCGCCGTCTGGCGGCTCGACTGGCAGGAGGTGCACCGCGCCTTTCACTTTCCGCCCATCGCGCTGCTCATCCGCGATCTGGATGGATTGTTCGCCGACGGTGGCCACGCCTCGCCGTGGCAGCTCTTCGCGCGCGAGGCGACGTCCCGGCCGTTCGCATGCCTCGTCGAGCCGCCGTCGCTCGACGCGCGGATCGTGGCGCAGGCGGCCGCGTTCACGCTCTGCTCCGACAAGTCGCATTCGTTCGACGAATTTCTCCGCTCGCACGGGCTTGCGTCGGCGCTCGTGAAGTTCGTGATCCCGAGCCGTTGCGTGCCGGCGTTCCGCGACCAGCTCGATCTCGTGGGCGTCGACGAACGCCGGCTCTTTCCAGATCTCGACGGCGTCGCGGCGGCGATCCGGCGCTATTACGCCTGACCGGCATGGGATTCTTCAAACGAAAAGAGAAAGCGCCCGCGGAAGTGGAGCGGCTCGACTGGAAGCTGCTCGAGCACGGGGCGGTGACGTTGTATCACAAGGGTTCGGTGCTCTCGGGCGATCTCGCGTGGCTTCGCCAGCACGGCTACGCGATCCACGAGCTGGATGCGTCGGGCTGGCGCGAGCCGGCGGCGTTCCATGCCGACGCGAAGCGCGCGTTCGCGTTCCCGTCGCACTACGCGAGCAACCTCGCGTCGTGGATCGATTGCGTCGCCGAGTTGCCGGTGCCCGACGAGGGCGGCACGGCGATCGTCATCCGGAGATACGACGTGTTCGCCAAAGCACAGCCGCAGCTTGCGCAGACGATTCTCGACAGCATCGAATCAACGTCGCGCCGCTTTCTGCTGACGGGGCGCCGATTGCTCGCGCTCATTCAGTCGGACGATCCGCGCATCCGGTTCGACCGCGTGGGAGCGGTGCCGGTCACGTGGAACGCGCGCGAGTGGACGGACGCCGATCGCGGGTTGGGGCGAGGGGACTGACGCTTCGGGCGTGAGGTGAGAGCCGCCTGGTCTCGATGATCAGGTTCCCAACGAAGGACTTGTGGCGGGCGTAAACAGAGGGATTTTACCAATCCCGTTGTACGCCGTTCGGTTCCCCACCCACCCGCCACGGACGTCCATGAGGCACTCCCTCGCGATTCTCCTCGTCGTTGCTGCCGCCTGCCGCGTGCAGCAGTCGCCCGCTCCCTCACGCGGACCCGACGTCGGCAAACGACTCGTCGCGATGCACGGAATGGTGGCGTCGGGGAATCCGTACGCGAGCGAAGCTGGGCTCGAGATGCTTCGCAAGGGCGGCAACGCGATCGATGCCGCGGTGGCCGCGACGTTCGCGGTCGGCGTGGTCGAGCCGATGATGAGCGGGCTTGGCGCGGGCGGCGGCATGTTGATCTGGCGCCAGTCGGCGGATTCCGCGGACTACATCGACTTCTATAGTCAGGCGGGCGCCACCGGCGGCTCGGCGGTCACCGGCTACACGGGTCCGCGCGCGAGTGCGCGGGGCGCGGCGATTCCAGGCGGCGTCGCCGGGCTTCTCGCCGCGCAGGCAAAGTACGGTCGCCTCAAGCGCGCGGACGTGCTCGCGCCGGCGATCCGACTCGCGGCGGACGGCTACATCGTGAACTCGCTCCTCGCGCGCGAGGTCGTGAGCGACTCGGCGAAGCTCGATCGCAGCCCGGACGCTCGGCGGATCTTCATTCCCAACGGCAAGCCTGTGCGCGCGGGCGATCGGCTCGTGCAGCCGGAGCTCGCGGCGGTGCTTCGCAAGATCGCGGCGGGCGGCGCGGATGCGTTCTACCGCGGCGAGGTCGCCGAGTCGATGGTGCAGGCGCTGCAGGCGGACGGCAGCCCGCTGACGGTGGCGGACTTCGCGGCGTACCAGCCGCGCTGGGATCGTCCGCTGTGCAGCACGTACCGTGGGAACGTGGTCATCTCGGCGCCGCCGCCGCAGTCGGGCATGGAGGTGCTGGAAGCGCTGAACCTCCTCGAGCACACGCTCCCGACCTCCGCGCTCCCGGCGCGGGATTCCGCGGCATTCGGTGCGCTCGCGGGCGCGCTGCGTGTGAGCGTTGCCGATCGCGACGCGTACGTCGGCGATCCGCGATTCGCGGCGGTACCGGCGTCCGGTGTGGCCTCGCGCAGCTTCGCGGATACGCGGCTCGCCGCGACCAGCGACCGCGCGAACACGCGCGTGCAGCCCGGTGACGCGTGGGGTGCCGACAAGCTGCCGCCGAGCGCGGCGTGCCAGCCACTCGCGCCGAGGGGTGCCGCGACGGCGCCCGTGCCGGCGACGAGCGGTGCGCCGGGCGACGGATCGCTCGCCGAGACGACGCATCTGTCCGTGGTGGATGCCGAGGGCAACGCGGTCTCGCTGACGAACACGAACGGGCTTGGCTTCGGCAGCGGGACGTGGTCGAACGGCTTCTTCTTCAACAGCGCGATGTACAACTTCTCGCGCAACGACTCCGGTCCGAACGCGGCGGCGCCGAACAAGATTCCCGCCTCGACGATCGCGCCGACGATCCTGCTGCGCGACGGCCGCGTGCGAATGGTCGTGGGCTCGCCCGGCTCGGCGGCGATCCCGCCGGCGATCGTGCAGACGATCGTCTACACGCTGGACTACGGCCTCGATCCGATGCAGGCGCTCCGGATGCCGCGCATCATCCCCAACGCGGCTTCGCGGCTGGAGATCGAGGATGGGTTCTCGAACGAGGTGCTCGCGAGCGCGCGCGCCCTCGGATACGACGTCGTGACGTCGCCGCCGACGAGCATGTTGTTCGGCGGCGTGCATGTCATTGCCCGAATCGGCAATGCCTGGGTCGGCGCCGCCGACCCGCGTCGCGATGGTGAAGTGCGCGGCTACTGACCCTCCGGCAGCCGCGCGGTCCCGCAGGTCCCCCTCAACCACATTTGCCATGCGGATTCCTCTCCGACTGAGGACGCTCGTCGCGTTGTGTGCGGCGTGGCCGGCACTCGCCGGCGCGCAGCAGTCGACCGGCACGATCAGCGGCGTCGTCACCGAAGCGCGCACGTCACGCCCCCTGGGCGGCGCGCAGGCTTTCATCCCCAACTCCCGACAGGGCGCGCAGGCGAACGACGTCGGCGCGTTCACGATTCGCAACGTTCCCGCGGGCACCGTGACGGTGCGCGTGCAGATGATCGGCTACGAGCCGCTGGAGAAGCAGGTCGTGGTGACCGCCGGCGGCACGGTGAGCGCGAACTTCGCGCTCGAGCGCACGGCGGTATCGCTCACCGAAGTCGTGGTCACCGCGACGGGCGAAGAGCGCAAGAAGGAGATCGGCAACAGCATCGCGACGATCGACACGGCGCAGGTGCAGCGCGAGGGCGCGGCGAACACGCAGCAGATCCTGGCCGGCAGCACGCCGGGCGTGACGGTGCTCGCGAACTCCGGACAGCCCGGGGCCGGCGGCACGATTCGCCTGCGCGGCGTGAACAGCATCAGCCAGGGCAACAGCCCGCTGATCTACGTCGACGGCGTGCGCGTGTTCAACGGCCACACGCCGACGAGCGTGGCGGGGCGCCAGTTCGTGAACCCGCTCAACGACATCCCGGCGGAAGACATCGACCACATCGAGGTGGTGAAGGGACCGGCGGCCACGACGCTGTACGGCACGGAAGCGTCGGGCGGCGTGATTCAGATCTTCACGAAGCGGGGCCGCGAGGGTGCGCAGTGGGCGGCGCAGCTCACGGAAGGCTTCAGCAACATGGGGCACGTGGGCCCCAAGTCCGACCCCACGGGACTCTTCTTCAACGAGTGCCGCGGCCCGGATCTCGTGAACGGCGACGGCAAGCGCTTCGAGGATCCGACCTGTCCGGCGAGCGGGAGCTGGCTGGGCAACGGGCCGATCCAGCGCTACTCGGCGAGCGTGCGCGGTGGGGCGGGGAACGTGAACTACTTCGCCTCCGGGAACTTCGATCAGGAAAAGGGCGTCCTGCCGACCGGCGCGAACCACGATCAGGACCTCCGCGCGAACATCGGCTTCACGCCGGCCAAGAGCCTGAACGTGGAGCTCAACTCGGCGGTCGTGCACCGCCGCGTCAACTGGTATCCGGACGGCAACAGCGCGAGCGGCGCGCTGCTCAACATCTCGCGCGGGCCGAACTCCAACTTCAAGGGATCGGGGTGCAGCGACGCGTCGGCGGTGTGCGTGCTGAACGACAGCCTGTTCACGTCGAATTCGTACACCGCCACGAGCCACTTCATCAGCGGCGCGACGTTCACGTACCAGCCGCTCGAGGCGTGGACGACGCGGCTCGCGGTCGGCTACGACTACAACAACGCCGATATCACCTCGATCACGCCCTTCGGGAACCTGCGCGTGCCGTCGGGGCAGGAATTCGAGACCCTCTGGAACCGCGAGATGCTGTCGCTCGATCTGGCGAGCACCTATCGCCGGTCCCTGGGCTCGGCGTTCGGGTCGACGACGTCGCTCGGCGGCCAGGTGTTCGACAGCCGGCTGCACTCCACGGATCTCGAGTCGGACAACTTCGCGGGCCCGGGCGATCCGACGCTGATCACCGGCTCGCTGCGCACGATCAACGACGTGTCGCAGGAGCGGGTGGTGAACGCCGGCTTCTTCGGGCAGGAGATGGTGTCGTGGCGCGACCTGCTGTTCCTCACGGGCGGGCTGCGCGTGGACGGCAACAGCGCGTTCGGCAAGAGCTTCGGGCTCCAGACCTACCCCAAGGTCAGCGCGTCATATGTGATCTCTGATGAGGGTTTCTGGTCGCGCCGGTTCATCCAGACGCTGAAGCTGCGCGGCGCGATGGGCGAGTCGGGCAAGGCGCCGGGCGCGTTCGACGCGGTGCGGACGTGGTCGCCGGTCGCCGCCGAGGACGGGCAGCCGGCGTTCACGCCGAGCCAGATCGGCAATCCCGACCTCGGGCCGGAGCGGACGCGCGAGGTGGAGCTGGGCTTCGACGCGAGCGCGTTCGACGGCCGGCTGGGTCTCGTGTACACGTACTACAACCAGCACACGTACGACGCGCTCGTGCCGGTGCAGCAGCCGCCCTCCGAAGGATTCGCCGGCAGCCAGCTCGAGAACGTGGGCGAGCTGCTCAATCACGGCAACGAAGTGCAGTTGACGGGCGACCTCGTGCGCCGCCGCGACGTCGGACTCTCGGCGCGGCTCAACTACACCACGTTCACGAGCCACGCGGGCGATCTGGGCGGCCAGACGATCACGGTCGATGCGCTGTCGCGCACGGTCGTGCAGGAAGGCCTGCCGGTGCCGGCGTACTACGGCAAGTACATCGTCAACGCGAACGACTTCGCCAACCCGATCGTGGACTCCGTGTCGCATTACCTCGGCGCGGCGTTCCCGAACCGGATCGTCAGCCCCGGGCTCACGCTCAAGCTGTACGACCACGTGACGTTCGACGCGCTCGGCGAGTGGCAGCGCGGCGGCCACAACATGAACGCGGTCGGCTATCAGAACGCGAACCTGCACGTGTGGCAGCCGTGCTACGCGGTTCAGGCGGCGCTCAAGGCGAACGACGCGGCGGCCCTCTCGCACATCCGCGCGATGGACCGCGCCAAGTGCACGCTGACCTCGAGCTTCCGCGACTACGCGTACTGGGTCGAGTCGGCCGACTTCTTCAAGCTGCGCAGCGTGTCGATGACGATCGACATCCCCGAGCGGTTCGCGCGCGGGATGCACGGCGCCTCGCTGACGTTCACGGGGCGCAACCTGCTGACGCGGACCAACTACGACGGAACCGATCCGGAGGTCTCGGACCAGCGCGACAACACGTTCTCGCGCCGCGACTACTACGTGTTCCCGACCTACCGCACGTTCACCATGAGCCTCCGTGCGAGCTTCTGACATGACATCATCACGATTCTCATATTCGCGGCCGCGCCGAGCGGCGGCCGCCGTCGTCGCCGCCGCGCTGCTCGCGGCCTGCGGCACCGATCTCACCGTCACCAACCCGGGCCCGCTGCAGGATGCGGAGCTCAACACGCCCAGCGCGGTGCCGGCGCTCGTCAACGGCATGTCCGGCGACCTGTCCTACGCGCTCGGCAACTACATCGATCGCGGCGCGCTCGCGTCCGGCGAGCTGACGGAAGCCGGCAACTTCTCCGCGGAACAGCACTATTACGAGGGCGTGATCTCGCCCGACGACGTGAATCCCGACTGGGCCAACATGCAGACGGCCCGCTGGTCGGCGGAGCACGGCCTCGAGCGGATGCGGGCGGTGCTCGGCGACGCGTTCGAGGGGAACACGAACACGCCGCGCGCCTATCTGTACGCCGGGTTCGCCAACCGGCTGCTCGGCGAGAACGTGTGCGTGGGCGTGATCGACGGCGGCGCGCCGCAGAGCGACAGCGTGTACTTCCAGCGCGCCGACAGCCTGTTCACGCGGGCGCTCACGCTCGCCCAGGCGCAGAAGAACACGACCGTGCAGAATGCGGCGCTCGGTGGCCGCGCGTCAGTCCGCGCGGATCTCGGCAACTGGTCCGGCGCGGCGGCCGATGCGGCGCTCGTGCCGACGAGCTTCGTGTTCAACGCGATCTTCTCGACCAACACGCCGCGCGAGAACAACGATCTCGCCAATCAGACGATCACCCGGCGCGAGACGACGGTGTGGGGCACGACCTTCGCCGCCACCAAGTCGGATCCGCGCACGCCGTGGGACACCGTCAAGACGACGTCCGGAAAGGTGCAGACGGGACAGGACGGCAAGACGCCGTTCTTCCGCCAGGGCAAGTACACCTCGCTCGGAGCCAACGTGCCGCTCACGAAGGGCACGGAGATGCTGCTCATCCGGGCCGAGGCGGCGCTGCGCGCGGGCGACGTCGCCGGCGCGATGACGCTGATCAACCAGGAGCGGGCGCAGTACAAGCTGGCGCCGGTCGCCGCCGCGACGGCCGGCGACGCTGAGACGATCCTCCAGTCCGAGCGGGGATCGGTGTTGTGGCTCGAGGGCCGTCGGTTGTGGGATCTGCGGCGGTGGTTGGCCGATGGCACGGACACGTTCCTCAAGGGCCGCTCCACGTGCGTGCCCGCGAGCCGGAACGAGATCGCGTCCAACCCCAACATGTGACGCCTCGCGCGTAACGTGGCTGGCACGCGCGGGTGCTCGGCGCCATCTTTGATCGGCCCGCGCGTGCCATACGGCACTTTCACTTCATCGAACGAGGAGCAATGCGTCACGCCTACCTGTACAGCGGCGCGTACGAGCTGAACTACCCGAACCTGCGTCCGGGGACGACGACGTACACGACCACCGAAGGCGACGAGCGGCCGCTCCCCGAGTGGCCCGCCGACGTCGACGGCGTGCGTGTGAGCTACATGGAGAAGACCGGCAAGAAGTTCTTTGCCGTGCGGCTGCAGCACGAAGGCCACGACATCGTGCTCGAGAATCCGGTCGCGATCGATCCGCTCCGCCACATGGGCAACCGCCGCTTCGCCGCCGAGCCGGTCATGGTGACGGACGACGAAGCCTCGGCGCTGCTCGACGACGTGATTCGCGAGAATCCCGAGAAGCAGCGGGAGGTGGCGCTGATGATCAACCGGATCAATCAGGTCCGGCGCGCCGCGCGGCCGACGTCCGCGTCATAAGAGAACGCTGAACCTCCTCCGCGGCGCGGCGCCCCGTGGCGATCGCGCCGTGGACGGTGCCGGTCGCCTCTCCGGCCTCGGTCGCCTCGCCGGCGAAGAACAGCGTGCCGCGCAGCGGCCGCGCGAGCTGGGCCGGCGCATTCGATCCGCCGACCGTCTGGTAGCTGTACGCGCCCCGCGCGAAGGGGTCGTGCTCCCAGTCGTGCATCCACGCGGCCTGGACCAGGTTCCGGATCTTGCGCGGCGGAATCGAGAACTGCCGCGCGAGCGAGGCGATCGCCAGGTCCTCGATCTGTTCGGACGCGAGCTGCGCGATCGCGCTCGCGCCGGGCCCGCCGTGCCAGCCGACGAGGATCGGCGCGCGCACCGGATAAGCGGTCCACCACACCGGAAAGTGCTCGTCGCTCGTGTGCAGAAAGCTGAGCGTATCGAGCCCCTGCTTGCCGATCTGCTTCGCGTACCACTCCGAGGCCCAGAAGCGCTCCTCGAGCCGCAGAACGATTCGCGCCACCGAGCCCATCGCGAGCAGATCGAGCGCGGCACGCTTGCCGCGGAGCTCCGGATCGAACTCGATCGCGCCCGCCTCGCCGGCGCTCGCCTTGAGCACGCCGAGCGGCACGGTGACGATCGCGCTCCGCGCCTCGACGGTCGGACGCGCGCGTCCGTCGGCGTGGCGCGCTTCGACGACGACGTTGCCTGGCGCCCACCGGACGCGGGTGGCGACGGCGGACAGCCGGACGCGGTCGCCGAGCGGCTCGGCGAGCCACTCGATCACGCGGTGATAGCCGTCGAGCACGCGCCCGATGCGGCGCTCGCGCACGTCGCCGCGGGGGCTCCCGCCCTCGGCGAGCGCGCGTTCGCTGATGCGTGTCGGGTCGGCCGCCTGAAAGCCCTCGACGTATTGCAGCGCCAGGCGCCGGTTCGCGGCGAGCCGGCGGCCGCCCGGCTTCTTCTTTAGAAAATCCTCAAACGATCGATCGGGCGTCCGCTTGGGGTCGAGTCGGCGCATGACGCTGTCGAGCCGCTCCCAGAAATCGTCGGCGGGGCGGAGCGTCTCGCCGGCAACCTGCCAGCGGCGCCCGCTGATGTCGCAGCTCGCGAGTGCCGCCTCGCGGATGATCTCGTCGAGCTCCGGCGCGCTGCCGTGGATGAATTCGGCGCCGAGCTCGATCGGGACGGGTGTGCCTCGGTCGCGATGCGTGAACACGCGTCCGCCGATGCGCTCGCGGGCCTCGAGGACGACGACGTCGAGGTCGTGGGCGACCAGCTCACGCGCCGCGGCGAGTCCCGCGGCGCCCGCTCCGATGATCACACAGTCGACGACCGGCATGTGAGCGGGCGAGGCAATTCATGTGCTTCCGGGGGGAGGCGTGAGGGGGTGTAACCGCAGAGGCCGCAGAGGCCGCGGAGGCCGCAGAGAAAGGCAAAAGCGAAAGCAGAAAGCAAAAGGAGGAGCGTCGTCCCACCGTTCTCCGCGCCCTCTGCGACCTCAGCGGTAAATCCCCCTCACCCCTGTCGCCACCCGAAATAATCTCAAAATGTGACTTTTCGGGCTCCCTCGAGACCGCTCAATACGATAGATTACCAGGGTTCCCGAGAACGCCGCTTTCACCCTTCGCCCCCTGACATAATGGACGGCTCCGCAGCCCTGTCGATCTATCGTGAAGAGAAAGCGCGTGCCATGCAGCAGCGTCGGCTGTCGCACGCTCAGCTCATGGCCGAGGCCAAGGAGGCATTCGCCAAGATGTTGGCGGATGCGCAGTTAGCGCGCAAAGGCGGACGTCCGAAGAGCAATCCGGCCGCGCCGGGAACGCCGGCCGCAGCCGCTGCGGCGGCCAAGGCGAAGCCGGCTCAGGCTCCTGTCAAAAAGGCTGTCGAGGTGAAGCCGGCGGCAACGAAGGCGGCGAAACCGGTGGCCAAGGCCAAGCCGGCCGCGCTGAAGAAGGCAGCTCCGGCGAAGAAGGCCGCGCCCGCCAAGAAGGCGCAGCCGGTGAAGGCGAAGTCGGTCGCGGCGGCGAAAAAGCCGGCCAAGAAAGCTGCGCCGGCGCGTGCGGCTCGGCCCGCGGCGCCCACGAAGGCTGCAAAGAAGCGCTGATCGACTGACCACCACCTGCCGCGAGGCCTGAACGAGTGCGGGTCCATCGCGTCGTCCTCGGCCTCATCGCGGGCCTCGTCATCGGAAGCATCATCGGAGCGTCGCAGAACCCTGCGGCGCTTCGTGTCGTTGGGGCCATCGAGCCGGTGGGGCGCATCTGGATCAACGCCATCCAGATGACGATCGTGCCGCTCGTCGTCTCGCTGCTGTTCGTCGCGGTGGCGGAGCGATCCGCGAACGACCGCATCGGGCGCACCGCGGGCGTGACGGTCGCGATGTTCTTCGTGCTCCTGGCCTTCGCCGCGGTGGTTGCGCTGGCGCTCGGGCCATCGCTCATGCGCGACATGAAGCTCTCGCCCGAGGCGGCGGCCGCCCTCCGGTCGAATGCGAGCGTCAACGCGTCGGGGGTAGCGGCGAGGATCGGCAGCCTGCCGGGGCTCGGCGCCTGGTTCACGTCGCTCGTGCCGGCGAATCCGATCGCCGCGGCCGCGTCGGGGGCGATGCTGCCGCTCATCGTCTTCACGCTCGTGCTGGCGCTGGCGACCCGCCAGATCGACGAGCCGCTGCGCGCATCGCTGCTCGGGTTCTTCCGGGCGGTCGCGAGCGCGACGACGCGCATCGTCGAGTGGGTGATCGCGGCGGCGCCGGTGGGCATCTTCGCCCTCGTGCTCGCGGACGCGAGCCGAGTGGGCGTGGCGCTCGCGGGCGCGATGGCGTACTACGTCCTCGCGATCTCGGCGACACTCGCGCTGTTCGCGCTGCTCATCTATCCGGTCGCGTCGATCGGCGGGCGCAGGCACCTGGGCGCGTTCATCCGCGCGGCCGTGCCGTCGCAGGCGGTGGCGCTCGGCACCAGCTCGTCGCTCGCGTCGCTGCCCGCGCTCGTGGAAGGCGGCGTGGCGCTCGGACTCTCCGCGGAGGCGACCGGGTTCGTGCTGCCGCTCTCGGTCTCGACGTTCAAGGTCGCCACGCCGATCACGTGGATGATCGGCACGTTGTTCCTCGCGCGGCTCTATGGCGTGGCGCTGGGCGGGTTCGCCACGCTCTCGATCGCGGTGACGGCGGTCGCGCTCAGTCTCACGATCCCCGGCGTGCCGCAGGGTGCGCAGTTGCTGCTCGCGCCGGTGCTCGCGGGCTACGGAATTCCGCCGGAGGGTGTGGCGCTGTTGATCGCCGTGGACACGATTCCGGACCTGGTGGGGACGATGACGAACGTGACGGGCGATCTGGTGGTGGCGACCGTCGTGAGCGCGCGCGCCGGCGAAACGACCGTTGCGGAGTCCGTGTCCCAGGTCGCATCATCTGCGGATGCGTGACGGTGATTTCAAGGTTCGTGGCAAGGACATCTCGCGGATCGAGGGGCTGAGCGACGCCGTCTTCGGCTTCGCCATCACCCTGCTCGCGATCTCGCTGGAGGTGCCGAAGACCTCGGCCGAGATGCTGCACGCGCTGAGCGGCGCCGTGGCATTCGGCGTGACCTTCTTCATGCTCTTCAATATCTGGCGGATGCAGTTCAGCTACTTTCGCCGATACGGGATCGAGGACATGAAGCTCGTCTGGCTCACGGCCGTGCTGCTCTTCGTGCTGCTGATCTACATCTTCCCGCTCAAGTTCATCATCACCGTCCTGACGAACAAGCTGATCTATCGCTCGGCGTTCCACGAGCGTTCGATGCTCGCGCCGCGCGACGTGCCGCAGATCTTCATGGCATTCGGATTCGGCATGGCGGCGGTCTTCGCGGTGTTCGCGGCCATGTACGACCACGCCTATCGCTTGCGGGACGAGTTGCAGCTCACGGAGCTCGAGACGTTCGAGACGCGCGAATTCGCGCGCAACACGACGATGATCTCGGCGCTCGGGCTGGCGATCGGGATCTCGTACGCGATCTCGATGCTGGTTCCCGAGCGGTACGCCGATCCGGTCATGACGGCGGCGAGCGTGGCGACGGTCGTCTTCATGCTGTTCATCTTCCGTCGGCGGCGAACGCGCGGGCGCCGCCGCCGGGAGCTTCGCGAGCGGATGGCGCAGGCGGTGGAGGCGTGACGCGATGCGCCGTCGCCTGCATCGCGGTGCTGAGCCTCGCGGCGTGCGGCGGCTCGAAGAGCCCGGCGCCGGCCGCGTCCACCGGGAGCGCGCAGATCGCGCTCGGCGCGGCGAAGCCGATCGCGCCCGGCCCGGGCTGTCCGGCCACCGGCCTCTGGGCGGCGTGCTCGATCATGTACCGGCTCGACCGCGCGGGGCTGGCGCCGTCGATCGATTCGTCGGGCTCGCCTGATGAGAAAATGCTCACAGGCGCGCCGCTCATGCTCAAGATCGGCTTCACGGCGAAGCTGGAGCTTCACCTCTACGCCGACTCGGCGGCGCGCATCGCCGACGAGCAGCGGATCGACCGCACGCAGTACGTGACACCGGAACAGCAGCAAACGATGCGACGGGAACGTACGCTGATCGAGAACGCGAACATGGTGGGGCTGCTGACGAGCATCAACGGGCATCAGCGCGATCGCGTGGCCGACGCGCTGATGGCCGGCCCGCCGCAGCCGCCCACGCCCCAGCAGATCGCGCCGTCGAAGTCGAAGCCGTAGTCCTCTCCCCACCCAGAGGAGCCGCAGTCGATGACCACCGCTGCCGTCGTTCGCCGCGTCGCGTACCTGATCGCCGGGACCCTCGCGCTGAGCTCGTGCATTCCGCTGCCGGGCACGTGCCGTCAGGAGAAGATCGACCCCAACGTCGCGGTGCCGGACAGCTTCGTCGTGCGCTTCGAGACGAGCAGGGGCCCGGTCGACGTGATGGCGCGCAAGAACTGGGCGCCGATCGGCGTGGACCGCTTCTATCAATTGGTGAAGAGCGGCTTCTACGACGGCGACCGGTTCTTCCGCGTCGTAAAGGATTTCGTGGCGCAGTTCGGGATCTCGGGCGACCCGAAGAAGAACGACGCGTGGAAGGTGCGCTGCATCGCCGACGAACCGGTGAAGCACACGAATTCGCGTGGCACGATCGCCTACGCGCGCGGCGGCCCGGGCACGCGGTCGGTACAGCTCTACATCAATCTGAAGAACAACCCGAAGCTCGACACGCTGAGCGGATTCGGGTTCCCGCCGATCGCCGAGGTGATCGCCGGGATGGACGCGGTGGACTCGTTGTACAACGGGTACGGCGAGGCGGCGCCGAAGAGCGGGTCGTACTTCGGCCACGAGGGTCCGTCGCAGGACTCGATCATGGCGGAAGGGAACGCGTACCTGCAGCGCGGCTGGCCCCAGCTCGATTACATCAAGACGGCCAAGGTGGTGCGCGAATGGCGACACTGATCGCGGCCGAGGAGCAGCGCGTCGAGGAGCAGAGCGCAGCGCTCAAGAAGGAGCTGGGACTGCGCGACCTGGTGCTGCAGCAGGTCGTGTACGTCGTCGGCACGATCTGGGTCGGCACGGCGGCGAAGCTCGGGCATCAGCAGTTGATCTTCTGGCTGGCGGCGATGGCGTTCTTCTATCTGCCGCAGGCGGCGGTCGTCATCCATCTCACCAAGCGCATGCCGCTCGAGGGCGGCCTGTACCAGTGGGCGCGGATCGGGCTCGGCGAGATGTCGGGATTCATGGTGGCGTGGAATCTCTGGGTGTACGCCGTCGTGCTGATCGCGACGATCGGGCTGCAGATCGGGACGAACCTGTCGTACGCGTTCGGGCCGGCGGCGGCGTGGGCGGCGACGAGCAAGCCGGCGATCATGCTGATCAACGGCTTCCTGCTCACGGCACTGATGGTGATCGCCGCGCTGGGGCTCGGCGTGAGCAAGTGGCTGCACAACGCGGGGAGCATTATGCTCATGCTCGCGTTCGCGGCGCTCATCGCGCTTCCGTTCCTGCCGTTCGCGCACGGGCGCGTGCCGGACGCGCATCCGTTCGCGGTGGCGATGCCGGCGTTCACGCTCTTCAGCCTGAACGTGTTCGGGAAGATGTCGATGGGCGCGCTGAGCGGATTCGAGTACGTCGCGATCACGGCGGGCGAGGCCAAGGACGCCGCGCGCAACATCGGGCGGGCGACGATCATCGCGGCACCGATCATCGCGCTGATGTTCATCCTGGGCACGAGCTCGGTGCTCGCGTTCGTGCCGATCGACAAGATCAATCTCATCGGGCCGATCCCGCAGGTGCTGAGCACCGGGTTCGGCGCGACGAGCCTCGGCGGTATCGTGGCGGCGGTGGCGATTCTGTTGCTCAGCGGGCGCACGCTCGCCAACGCGAGCATCGCGTTCACGGGCACGACGCGCATGCCGATGGTCGCGGGGTGGGACAACCTGCTGCCGAACTGGTTCACCAAGCTGCACCCGCGGTTTCGCACGCCGGTCAACTCGATCCTCTTCGTGGGACTGATCGCGCTCGCGTTCGGCGCGGCGGGGATCGCCGGCGTGGGCGAGCAGGAAGCCTTTCAACTGCTCGACAACGCCGCCGGGATATTTTACGGCATTACCTATTTGCTCATGTTCGCGGTGCCCCTGATCGGACTCCGCCAGCTCGAGCCCCGGCCGCCGCTCTGGCTCAGGCTCGCGTCGTTCTCCGGCTTCGGCGTCACCCTGCTCTACGTCGTGCTCTCGATCTTCCCGATCATCGACGTGACGAGCTGGTTCTCGTTCGCGATGAAGATCTCCGGAGTCGTGGTCGGATTGAACCTTGTGGGCGCGGCGCTGTATTGGAATGCGACGCGCCGCCGGCTGGCGGCGGCGGGTCCGACTCCCGAGATCGCATAACGACGGATGATGATGGCTCGCAGGATCACGACGTTGGTGGCGGCGCTCGCGTGCGCGCGCGGCGCGGCGGCGCAGCAGGTCCGCGCGGACACCGCGGGGTGCGACTCGATCATCGCCGCGGCGCGGGTGGATTCGGTGGCGAGCGCGCTCTATATCGACGCCAGGCGCTCCGACGGCGGCGAGATCGCGGACGCGCAGATCGGTGACATGATCACCGCGATCGCGTCGCACTTCGTGCCCCCGCGACCGTTCCAGATGTCGGTGTTCGCGGGGCCGCCGCGCTCCCGGCTGCTCCGGGCGATGGGCGACACGATCGCGCAGCTCCGTCCGCCCACGCTCACCGGCGTGTACCGGTTCACGTCCGATCCGGACGGGAACATCGTGAAGGACGGCGTCGCGCGCGCCTCACTCGTCCAGGGACTCGACAGCGCGATGCTGCACGCGATCCGGGACGCGGCGGAGATCAAGTCGATCTTCGTCGCGGCGGACGATGACGACTCGATGGCGGTCGACGTCCGCCTGTCGACGGATTCGATCGCCGGCTCGCGGCGGATGCTCGGCGCCACGCTGCCGCGGATGCCCGTGCACGACGCGGTGCCGCTGGCGACGAACCCGGCACCCGAGTTCCCGCCCGAGCTGCTCAAGGCCGGCATCGGCGCCGGCGAGGTCGTGTTTCGTTTCGTCGTCGGCCGAGACGGATTTCCCACCGACGACACGATCGAGCTGGTGCGCGGCACGTCGACGGAGTTCATCCGCGCGGCGATGGCGGTCTTTCCGCGCCAGCAATTTCGTCCCGCGACGATCGACGGGTGCGCGGTGCCGCAGCTCGTGGACTACTCGTTCGCGTTCATCGCGCCGGAGACTCCGCCGGGGCGCTGAGGCGCCGAACGCATCACGTCCAGCTCTGGCCCTCGCCGATGCGCGCGAGCAGCGGGCGCGTTGCGCGCCACAGTTCCCGCACCCGCTCGGACCGCGGCGGACGCCGGCGCCACGTGGGCGGTCGGTCACGAATGTCGCCACGCCAGCTATCGAGGTCCGGGCGCGCGGGGCGCTGGGTCTCGGTGCTCGTCGGTGCGGGCGGCTGATTCGAGTGTTCCATCGGAAGCGGCAGTGAACGAAGTGGCGGGTCGCGGCGCGTTGCCGCGCTCGTAATTCAGTGTCGGCCGATCGCGGCCGGACTAAAGCCGCGCGCCGGCGGCCCGCGTCAGAAAGAGCACGGCGAGAACGCGGCCGCGCGGGCTCGCGACTGGCGCGCCACCGCGCGTGTTGAGCTCCCCGAACGCCGCGACGGAGCGCAGCCACGCCTCGTCGGGCAGCTCGGACGCCACGAGCGTCTCGAGAATGCGCTCGGCACCCTCGCCCAGCGGCGCGGTCGCAACGGCGCGAGCGGCGTCGGCGAGCGGCGCCAGTTGCGCGCGCCGATGCCGTGGCGCGCGCGCAAGGGCGCGAGCGACGCGCGCCAACGCGAGCCGTCGAGAACGCGCGGCGCTCGCGGCGACGAGATCGATCGCGGCGGTACCGCGGCGCGCATCGAGCCACGCGTCGATAACCGTCAGCGTCCGCGCGAGCCGTGATTGATCGACCTCTATTTCCGGGCCGCACGCGCGTTCGATCAGCTCGTCGACTATCGCCGGCGCGGTCGTCGCGCGTTCGCTGACGATGCCGACGAGCATGGGCGTACCACCGTGCTCGCAGCACGCGAGCGCCGCGTCGCGATCGGAGGCGACGGCGGCCACGAAACAGTCCGTGGTGTTGCACGTGCCGTCGCAATCGCCGCCAGTCCACGCGGCGAGCCGTGCGCGGATCGCGCTCTGCTCTTCCGCGGGGGAGCGCGGCCGGTCGATCACCGACGCGATCGATGGCAGGATCCGGCCCGCAACGCCGATCGTGCGTTGCGCGTCGCGGAGCTTTGCCGCGAGCCGCGCTTCGATCGCGAGCATGCGTTCGGCCGACGCGGGCGGCGCGACGGCGTACACCGTCACGCGAGCGTGGCGCGACCCGATGCGATGCACGCGCCCGACGCGCTGCTCCAGGCGCGCGGGATTCCACGGCAAGTCCAAGTGGATGACGACGGACGCCTCCTGCAGGTTGAGGCCTTCGCTCAACAAGTCTGTCGCGATCAGCAGATCGATGCGGTGCGCGGCCGAGGGCCGGTTCGAGCCCTCACCAGGCGTGAACTGCGCGAGCACTTCCGCGCGCGAGATGCGCCCGCTCGCGATGCGGGCTCCGCGCGCGGTCAGCGTTGCGACACCGCCCTCGCGCGCGAGCAGCCGCCCGAGCGCCGCGGCGGTCTCGGCGTAATGACAGAATGCGAGCACGCGCTCGCCGAGGTGCGCCGCGCGAATGCGGAGAATCGCATCGGCGCGATCGACGTCGGGATCTGGTGACGCGCGCAGAATGGCGACGAGCCTGGCGACCGCTTCACCGTGCCGCTCGATCGTCGCGAGCATCGCCTGTGGATCCTCGCCCACGCCCACGCCCACGGCCGAGGTGACGAGCTCCGGAAACGCGAGCTGCACCGCGTCGGCCTCGGCGGCCCACGCCGAGAGCTCGGCGCGCGAGGGCAGACGTCCGTCGCGGAGCGCGGCCGCGAGCGCGACCGCGCGCGCACGACGGCGTTGCAGCGCGGCGAGCAGTGCCGCCCGACTCGAGCTCCACTGATGTACCAGGCCGTACGCGAGCAGCGCCGACGCGAGCCCTTCGTCGCGCGCGGGGAGCGGCGGCGGCAGCGCGAGCAATTGCTCGAGACAGTCGGCGCCTTCCGGAAGCGAGACGAGATGCGGTCCGTCGAGCCGCGGCAGCCCCGCTGGCTCGTCGATGCCGCGCACGACGAACGCCGCGAGCTCGTCGTCAGCCATGAGCCAGGCGCGCCGGCCGAGGAAGAGCGCGAGCTGCGCCGCAAGATCCGCTCTCCCGTTCTGCACCGGCGTGGCAGTCAGCAAGAGCAGCCGCGCGGAGCGGCAGCCGTTGGCAAGCGACGCATAGCGCCGCGTCCGCGGCGAACGGAAGCGGTGTGCCTCGTCGACGATGATCAGGCTCGGCGTGCCGGGCAGCGCCGCACCGCGGCTCAGCGCCTCGTGGCTGACGATGCGCGCATCGATCGCCGCGGCCGCGATCGCACCCTCCCACATCGCCCGCAGCGCCGCTGGCGCGACGACGAGGACGTCGCCGCGAACGCGGGACGCGACTGCAGCGGCGACGTACGTCTTCCCGAGACCGACCCGGTCGGCGAGCATCGCGCCGCCATGGCGCGCGAGGAGCGACTCGACGCGCCGCATCGCCGCGCGCTGGTGCGGGCGCAGCGTGACGCTGCCGATGCGGATCGTCGCGTCATGCTCATCCTCGAGCATCGCGCGTGCGATCGCGGCGCGAACGGCGGCCGGTGGCGCGATGCGCATCATCCGAGCGCCCAGGCGATGAGCGGGGCCACGTCGTCGTGCTCCAGCTCGTACGCATCGAGCGCCGCGTCGAGCAGCTCACGGTCGCCCGGCGCACTTCGCGCTGCGCGCTCGCCGAGCGCGCCGAGCACGTCGCGAGCGCGAGCCCAATCGCGCGGCAGCGGAAGGAGCGAGAGCGTCCAGCCGAAGTAGCGCCGGTATCCGCCGCGCGCCGGCTCGGCGATCGCGTTCAGCCATGCGCGCGCGAGCGGACCGTTCAGAAGCGCCGCGAGCGTGAACGCGTCCCGGTCGTCGGCGCAGCGCGCGGCGTAGCAACTGTTGATCGGCACGAGACCGTCGCCCGTGGCGATCACCGACGCGCGCGGCTCGCGCCCCAGGTCGCACCAGATCACGCGCGGGCGATCGGTGCGGGCCGACTCCGTTCGGAAGAGCGACCACCAGCGCGCGCCGTGTCTGGCGTCGGTGCGCGACATCAGCGCGTGCCGCCACCGCGCGAACCACCGTGCCGCGTGCGCGGGAAGCCTCTCCAACGGCGCGCCCCCGGCGTCGTGTGTCCAGATGATCCATTCGGATCTCTCCGGCCGATTCCACCGCGCGAGATGTTCGCCGCGGGCGAGCGGTCGCAGCAGCACGCGTTCGATCGTGGCGCGTCGCCCGTCCGACCCTTCGATCACGGCGACATCGTCGTCGCAATCGACGAGTTGGACCACGAAGGCGTCGTTGCAGCCGCACTTCACGCCAAGATGCGGACGGCCGATCACACTTTCCGCGAGTGGGCCGCCGGCGCCACGCACGCGGTCGAACGCGCGACGCGCATCGGGCGGGAGCAGCAACCACGGCGCGCCGGGCGAGTCGTCGAACGGAATGGACGACCAGCGGGCGCGCCAGCGCAACGGTGCGCTGCCGCAGTGATACGAGGACACCGTCACCGGGGCGTCGGGACTCGGCAGCCTGCGCGCGACGAGGAGCGACGGGTAGACCGCGGCATCGAACGCCGCCGGCGCCTCCGTGTGATCCTCGATGAGCAGGACACGCATCTCCTCGGCGACGAACCGCCGTGCGCCGCCGCCGGCGAGCGATTGCCAGAGCTTTACCGGAAGGAGCAGCGCGATCGCGCCGCCGGGTGACGCGAGACGCACGGCGCGCTCGAGAAACACAGCCGCGAGATCCACCTGTGCCGCGAAGCCGGGCCCCGCACCCGCCGGCGCGGCGCCCGGTTCCCACGCCGCCGCGCGCGCGACGGCGAACTCGCGCCGCAGCCGCTCGCGCT
>DASZUN010000237.1:0-24792 GCA_035547615.1 Gemmatimonadaceae bacterium
CCATCCCGGCGCGCGCCGACTGATCGACGCCCGGAACGCGCGAATGGCGGCCCGGCGCATGCGCCGGGCCGCCATTCGCGCGTTCCGGGCGTCGATCAGTCGGCGCGCGCCGGGATGGCGCTCGACGCGCCCGTCCCGTCCGACGACATCGGCGCGCCGATCGCCCCCTTGAGCTCGCTCACCCAGCCGGTGACGCGGGTGTCGAGGGCGTCGTGCATGCCCGACACGAGCGTGGCGACCATGTCGTCGAGGGCCGCGCCGAGCTTGCTGCTCGCGCCCTTGGTCGCGGTGACCGTCGCCGCCGCCGCCTTCACGTCGGCGCCGGAGCCGCTGAGCAGGACGCCCGCGCCGATCGCCAGCGCGAGCGCCGGCCACGGATGCTCGCGGACGATCTCCATCACGTTCAGCTTCCGCTCGAGCTCATCGAGCGTGCTCGACATCCGTTCGCGCGTCAGCTCGATGTCGCGCCGGACGTCAGCCGTTGTTTCAGCCATTCCTTATCCTCCTTGAGCGTCGTCATCGTCTCGGCGGGCGCGAGCCGCTGCGGGGCGAGCAACGCCATGCCCCGTTTCGCGAAGATCGCCGCGACCGCGCCGGCGCCGACGAAGACAATGAGTGCCGCGACCCAGTAGAGATCCGCCGGGAGCCACTGGTCGCCGATCAACAACACGATCCCGGTGAGAAGCGCGAGCAGCCCAAGGAGCGCGAACGTCGCCCCCATCGCGACGAACGCCGTTCCCTTGCCGACGCCGGCGACGATGTCGCCGATTTCCAGCTTCGCGAGCTCGACTTCGCTGCGCACGAGCGCGACGCTCCCGTCCGCGAGATCGCGGATCAGGGCGCCGATGCCGCGGCGGCCGTCGCGTCCGTCGAACCCCATGCCGGCCTCCCTACTTCCGCAGCGCCTTGCCGAGGAGGTAGCCGACGCCCACCGCCATCAGCAGCGTGCGGCCCGGATGATCGCGCACCTGCTGCTCGATCCCCGACGTGATGCCGTCGAGATCCGCGTCGCGCAGCCACTGCGCCGTCGCGTCCATGCCGCTCGCGACCTTGCCGCCGACCTGCGCCATGCGCCCGTCGTTCGCGATCGCCGTGCTGCCGCCGCTCGTCGCACCGGCCAGCGAGCCGCTCTGCCCACCAACGCGCTGCCGCAGCCGATCGGCGCCCGACTCCAGCGCGCCGGCCAGCGAATCCTTCGCGTTGCCCGCGCGCTCGCGCACGCTCGAGCCGACGTCGGCGAGCTTCTCCTGCGCCGAGCCCGCGAGGTCGCGCGCGCGATCCGTGATGCCCTGATCCTGGTTCATCGACCCGGTGCTCGACTCGTTCGCCGAGCCCGCGCCATAGCCCTGCGTGCCGGAAATATTTCCGGTGTTTCCAAACCCGCCAGACGTCGAGCCGGCCGACTGGCTCTGCGCCGAGTCGTCCGACGAGAACTCGTTCCGTTCCATGACTCCGCTCCTCCAAAGGTGGCGTCATGCCTCTGTGCAGATGATGTGCCCGGGCTCACGCGCGTGGCGCGGCGCAGCGCACCGCCGTGCGATCATCGCGCGATCGCGCGCGCGAGCCGGACTCGAGCGGTGGCGACGCGCGGCGACACGCGCCACTTTTCGCCCGAACCCTCTCGCGTCCACGACATGTCACGCATTACCAGATCTCTCATCGGCTGCGCCATCGTCCTCACCGGCGCGTGCGCGCGGCGCGTCCAGGTCACGGACCATCTCGTGCTCCCGGACCCGCGGCTTCGCGGCAGTCTGCACGAAGACGTCTTCCATTCCGCCGCCCTCGGCGCCTGGAAGCACCTGATGATCTATCTCCCGCCGTCGTACGCATCGAACACGACGCGGCGCTACCCGGTCGCGTACTACCTGCACGGCCTGGGCGGCAGCGAGGCGGACTGGGTGTCGAAGGGAGCCATCGACGGTGCGGCGGATTCCCTGTTCGCGGGCGGCACGCCGGAGATGATCCTCGTCATGCCGGACGGCGACGACGGCTGGTACACGACGTGGACGACCCAGGTGCCGTTCGCCACCTGCGCCGATACGCTGCACGTGGAATCGCCGGGCCGGTATTGCGTGCAGCACGAGCGCTATGACGAATACATCGCACGCGACGTGGTCGCGTACGTCGACGCGAATTATCGGACGCTCGCCGACCGCGCGCATCGCGGCATCGGCGGGTTGAGCATGGGCGGCTACGGCGCGATCACGATCGCGCTCCACTATCCCGACGTGTTCGCGGCCGCGGCGAGCCATTCCGGCGTGGTGTCGCCGATGTACGTCGGTCCGCATCCGTTCGCCGCGCCGGCGCGCTACGCCGACACCGTCGCGGAGATCAAGCCCACGACGGGCTTCTGGGGGCGGTATCTCCTCTACTGGGGCACCGACCTCGCGCGGTGGGAGGAGGCCGATCCCGCGCACATCGCCGCGACGCTCGCGAAGCGTGGCGCACGCCTCCCCGCGCTCTTCTTCGACGACGGCACGGACGATCCGTTCGTGGATCAGAATCGCGCGCTCGACGCCGCGCTCACCACCCTCGGCATCGCGCACTCGTACGCCGAATGGCCCGGCGCGCACAACTGGCGCTACTGGAGCACGCACGTCCCGCAGAGTCTCGCCTGGATGAGTCAGCGGATCGGCCGCTGACTCGCGCTCAGGACGGCTGCTCGCGCACGCGGAGCGTCGGCATCTCGACGATCGCGTACGTCCCGGAGGCGATGCCGATGTGCACGCGATCGAGCTCGTCGAGAATCTCGCGGCTCATCGCATCCTTGAGCCCGCGCACCTCGTGGTCGCGCGCGAGAAAGCGAAGACTCAGGGCCAGCCAGTTGTCCGTGAGGTGATAGAACACGCGCGGGTCGATCTCCGGCCGATGGCGCAGATGGTACACGCGGCAGAGCTCATCGACGCGCGGGGCCGCGGCCTGCACGATCGGCGCGGTGTGGCGGCGTGCCACGTCGAGCAGGATGCGCTCGACCACGCGACGGTCGTCGGCGTAGCGGATGGGGAACATCAGCTCGTCCCAGATGAACGGGAACTCGCGCGTGTAGTTGTAGATCGGCGTGTCGAAGATCTTGTCGTTCGTGACGCGGACGAGCCGCCCGGTGTTCTGCCGGCCGTGCACCCACATCGCCGGCGCGTCGTGCTGCGCGTCGGGCGGCTGCCCCATCTCCATCACGGTCGTCTGCATGAAGCCGAGGGCGACCACGTCGCCGCGCACGCCGCCAATCGTGATGCGGTCGCCGATGTTGAAGACGTTCCCGCGCAGGATGATGACGTAGCCCGCGAACGCCGTGACGACCCGCTGCAGGGCGACGGTGAGGCCGGCCGCGATCCAGCCGGCAACGGCCGTGAGCTGGCCGGCGGCGTCCTTCCAGACGGCGAACACGGCGACGATCACCGCCGCGAGCGTCGCGAGGTGCAGGACCTGCGACGCCCAGAACGCTGCGCGCCCGCGCGCGCCGCCGTGGAGCGCCGCGTTCGCGCCGGCGCGCAGCAGACCGCCGACGATCAGGATTCCGGCGACGAGCGCGATCGTGATGCCGATGCGCGCGAGCATCAGGGTCGTCATGGCGCGCTGCGCTGAACGCAAGCGGCTTGCCGGAGGCGGCTATGACGCGCCGTCTGCTCCGGATGAGCTCACAAAAAAAAAAAACGAACAGGAGTCAGGTGATGCGCATGATTTCCCACCCACCCCTCATGACGCAGACCCTGAACTCCTGCCGTTTTTTTTCAGCGCAGCCACCGAGTGACGTTTGGGGGGCGCTCAGTGGCGTACCCGAGAAGCTATTATGGGATCCGGATGCCGTGGGTAAAGATTCCACAAAGAGTCATGCGGGCGATTCCACCTCGTCGACGGGGACTTCGGTCGCGGGAAGGCTGAGCGCGAAGACGGTGCCGCCGCCCGGACGCGCGGCGTGCGTCAGCGTGCCGCCCTGCAGCTCGGCGAGCGTGCGCGCGATGGAGAGCCCGAGGCCGGCGCGCCCGGTGTCCGGCACCGCGTCGGCCGCACGATAGAACGGCTCGAAGATGCGTGCGGCATCCTCGGCGCGGATGCCCGGGCCGCGATCGGCGACGGTGAACACGAGTCGATCGCCATCGCGTGTTGCCCCGAGCTCGATCGGCGCGCCGGGCGGCGAGTAGCGCACCGCGTTCTCGAGCAGATTCGCCAGCACGCGCAGCGATTGAGAGAAGTCGAATTGCCCGACGAGCGCGGGGCTGTCGAGATCGATCACCGTGCGCAAGGGCCGCTCGCCGAACAGGCCGCGCGTCTGACGCACGGCGGCGCCGATCAGGTCCTCGGCCGTGTTGAGCTCCGGCGTCACGGCGAAGCCGCCGCCCTTGAGGCGCGAGAGATCGAGCAGGTCGCTGACGAGCCGCGTGAGGCGGTCCGCCTGCTCCTCGATCGCCGCCGCGGCGGGATTGCCCTGCATCGCGGTGCTCTGCGCGAGCGCCTTGATGGTGGTGAGCGGCGTGCGCAGATCGTGCGACACCGACGCGAGCACGATGTCCTTGAGCCGGTCGGCCTCGCGGAGCGCCTCGGCGTGCTCCGCCTCGGCCACGAGGCGCACGCGATCCACCGCCAGCGCGGCGTAGTACAGGATGGCGTCGAGGAACCGGCGCTTGGCCGGACCGAGCTGCACCGGCTGGTTCGCCGCCAGCCGCAGCACGCCGACGACGCGCTTCTGTACTGAAAGTGGTAAGAGTAATCTGGTAATCCGCTCGCTGGCCGGCGGCTGCGGATCGTCGGGGGTCGAGGCGCGCGCGCGGATGATCTCCCCGTCGGCCCGCGCCCACGAGATCGTGCCCATCTCGGCGACGGCCTGGAGGAGCGGCTCGGAGGCGGCAAGCTCCCGCGCTCGCCCGCGGCGGAAGCCCGACTCCGCATCCCACGCCACGATGTCGCACGCGTCCATCTCGAGCGTCTGCCGGATCACCTCCGCCACCTTGGCGAGCGCGTCCTCCGCGCGCCCCGCGCTCAGCGTCTCCGATCCGAGCTGCGCCAGCGACGCCACCTCCACGGCGCGGCGCCGCGCCTCCTCGGCCTGCGCCTGCGCGCGCGCGAGCAGTTGCGTCGAGACCACGGCCGTGACGAGGAACGCGACGAGCGCCACCCAGTCGAGCGGCTTGCCGACCCCGATCTCCCCGAACGGCGGCTGGAAATAGAAATCGATCAGCAGCACGCCGGCGAGGGCGAGCGACACCCCCAGCGTGCGGCCGCCCGTGGCGCTCCCGAAGAGCACGACCAGCAGATACACGAGCACCACGTGCACCTGGGTGAACTCGCCGCGCGAGGTTTCACCGCCCGCCACGATCATGAACGCGGTCGTGGCGGCGAGCAGGCCGATCCAGAGCAGCCAGGTCAGCGCGCGGCGTCGGGAAGTCACCGCGGCAGCTCGACCCGATACCCCACGCCCGGTTCCGTGATGATGATCTGCGGCGACGCGGGGTCGATCTCGACCTTCCGGCGCAGGTTGGTGATGTGCACGCGCAGATACTGCTGCGGGCTGCCGAACTCGCGATCCCACACGGCGTCGAAGATCTGCTGGTGCGTGAGCGTGCGCCCGGCCGATCCGAGCAGCGTCGCGAGAATCTGCCACTCGATCGGCGTGAGGTGAATCTGCTTGCCGTTGCGCGTGACCTTGCGCGTGACCGTGTCGACGAGCAGGCCGCCAATCGCGACGGGCGCCGCGCTGGCCGCGCCGCTGGCGAGCGACTTCACGCGGCGCAGCTGCGCACGCGCCCGCGCGGCGAGCTCCAGCACGCTGAACGGCTTGGTCACGTAATCGTCCGCGCCCGCGTTGAGCAGGTCCACCTTCTCGTGCTCCGAGTGCCGCGCCGACAGCACGATGATCGGTACGGCCGAGCGGCGCCGGATCTCGCGGCACACCTCGACGCCCGACATGTCGGGGAGGCCGAGATCGAGCAGGACGAGCTCGGGATGGCCGCTCACCGCGGCGCTCACCCCCGCGGCGCCATCGGCCGCTTCGTCCACGTTGGCGGCCACGTCGCGAAGCGCGTCGCGCACGGCGTGGCGAATCTGCGGCTCGTCGTCGATGACGAGAATGAGCTCGGCGTCTGGCATGTCGAACAATGCGTCAGGAGAGGCGGATACTGAAAGCGTGGACCACACGACAAAGCTGCGGCGTCACCGTCCGGCCCGCATCCGCATCCACGATTCTTAACGTCGCCGCCGCGCGCTGCTCGCGGCACGGATTCTGTCCTGTCTCCGGGCATGCGAATCCATTCGCTCATCGCCCTCACGATCGCCGCGGCCGCGCTCTCCGCGTGCGATCAGGCGACCGCACCGCGCGTGGCCGGCCTCGGCGGCACCGGAACGGTGTCGGGCGGCGGGACCACCACGAACAATACGACGGCGCCGCTGCTCGTGAATCCGGGCAGCCTCCAGCTCGCCGTGGGCGCGACCTTCCAGCTCGGCACCAACGCGCCGGTCTCGCTGCAGAGCCAGGTGCAGTGGACGTCGCTCCAGTCGACGATCGCCACCGTCTCCGCGTCGGGACTCGTCAGCGCGGTGGCGCCTGGAACCGCGACCATCGTCGCGCGGTATGCCTTCGACACGACGCGCGCCGCCACCGCGACGATTAACGTTGTCGGCACCACGACGACCGGTGGCGGCACCACCGGCGCGACGGGGGGTAGTGGCAATCCTGGAGCGCCCTGATGAAATCACGTACGAACTCCCGACCGCACCAGTCGCGGTCCAACGATCACCAACCGCGCAGCACCGACGGCGCGCGCGAGCACTATCGCCGAGAGAAGGCCCGGCGCGCCACGGCGCCCGGGCCGGAAGACGAGCTGATCGCGGCCGCCAAGCGCGAGTACCTCGCGCTGCTCGAGGCCGAGGCGGCGAAGGGCAAAGGCGGCCGGCCGAAGAAGAAGCCCGCCGCGCCCAAGCACGAGATCGAGCCGGACGAGGATCTGCCCGACGACGAGTCGGAGGAATCCGAGGACGAGGCGGAGAGCGAGGAGGCCGACGAGGAATGACCACCGACGCCGTCGTCTCCGGCGAGCGTCGCGTGCAGCACGAACGCCGTGTCGAGCGCAGTCGCCGCACGCTCGAGCTGCTGCTCGACACGGTCTTCCGCCCGGGGCACTGGGCCGCGTCGCTCTCGTACGCGCTCGGCCTGCAAGGCAGGATTCAGGTTTCCACTTCCATCATCGGCGCGGGGGACGGAGCACGCCGTGCGCGCCCGCTCCGGGTCGCGTTCGCGTCCGACTTTCACGCCGGCGCCACGACCGACTCGCGCATGCTCGCCCGCGCCTGCGAAGCGCTCGCCGAGCTGCAGCCGGACGTGCTGCTCCTGGGCGGCGATTTCGTGTCCGTCCGGGCGTCGTACGTCCACCGCCTCGCGCCGCTGATCGCCGGGATTCCGGCGCCGTTCGGGAAGTTCGCTGTGCTCGGGAATCACGACCTGCGCGCCAACCGCGCGGAAGTGATCGCCGCGCTCGAGGACGCGGGCGTGACCATGGTCGCGAATCGCAGCGTGTCGCTCGCGGCGCCGTTCGAGCGCGTGACGATCTCGGGACTCGACGACCCCACGCGCGGGCGCCCGCGCGCGGACTGGTCCGAGGCGAAGGCGGAGCCGGGCGCGACCCGCATCGTGCTCATGCATTCGCCGGATGGACTGCACGCGATCGGCGACCGGCCGTTCGACCTGGCGGTGTGCGGGCACACGCACGGCGGCCAGGTCACGCTGCCCAACGGCACGGCGCTCGTCGTGCCGAGCGGCACGCTCAGCCGTCGATTCTGTCGCGGCGTGTTCCGGCTGGGTGAGGGGGCACGTACGCTGCTCGTGAGCCGCGGCGTGGGCTGCAGCACGATTCCCGTGCGCCTGTTCGCGGCGCCCGAGGTGCATTTGTGCTTAATTACCTGAGTGCGCCTCGACCGAAAGCTGCTGCTCATCGCGCCCACGATCGTCCTCGTCTGCGTGCTCGCCGGTATGCTCTATGCCGCCGCGGAGCTGCACGTCCTCGCCGCCGTCGGCGACACGTGGCAGGCGCGTAACGACTTCATCGCCGCCGTGGAGCGCGGCGAGAAGCCGCTCGCCGAGCATCAGGCGATCGATCTGCTGCATTACGCGTTCGAGGTGGAAGCCAAACGCACGGCCGCGATCGTCGCGATGCGCGACCTGCTGATCGTGCTCGGCGTGATCGGCCTCTCGGCCTGCGTCGCGCTGGCGATCGGCATTCGGGCCGTGCCGCGCGAGCACTGGCCGCGGGTCTCGCTGGGTCGCAAGGCCGTCACATGAAGGCGGCGAGGCTCGGCGTGCTCCTCGTGATGGCGAGCGCCTGCCGCACGGCGCAGGCAGCCGGCCGGTTTGCGACGGGACGCCCGCCGGTTCCCGTGATGCGGTTCCGGAGCGGCGAGACGGCGTTCACGACGTACAGCGGGCTCGCCGACTCGCTTCGCACGGTCGTTCGCGATTCGGCGGCGTGGGCGAAGGTATGGCAGCGTGTGCAGCAGCCGTTCTTCCCCCGCCCCGCCACGCCGCACGTCGACTTCGCTCGCGAGATGGTGATCGTCGCGGCACTCGGGCAGCGGCCGAGCGCCGGCTACGACGTGGTCATCGAAGGGGCCGAGCGCGGCGGGAACGGCCTGACGGTCGATCTGCGCGTGACGAGCCCCGCGCCCGGCTGCCCGGTGGAGGCGGCGTTGACGCAGCCGGTCGACCTGGGACGCGTTCCAATCACGGACGGGCCGGTCCGCTTTCGGGAACGGCAGGTCGTCGTCCCCTGCGACACGCGCTGATCCGCCATACATTCCGCCATCGGTGAACGGCACCGCCGGAGATCGACCATGAAGAGATCACGAGCGCTCGGAGTATTGGCCGCGTTGGCCGCTCTCGCACCCGCGTGCGCGGCGGCGCAGGATTGTCGCGGGTGCGCGCCCGAAGACACGACACGACGCTCCCACGTCTTTCCGGCGATCGGACTGCACGTCGGCGCGCCGCAGAAGCTGTCGGCCGCGGTCGGCGTCGTGCTCGGCGAAGATTGGCAGAAGAACGGGCACGATCACGCGCGCAACGTGGCGCTGTTTGCCGAGCCGGGACTCGGCGGCGGGCGCGCGTCGCTCTCGTATCTGCGGCACGGATACGGCAGCTTCGGCTCGGGGTTCGGCGTGGGCGCGACCGTGCTGCGCACGTGGAAGGATCCGTGGACCGTGAAGCCGAATCTCACCTACGTGGGCGCCGACGTCCTGCTCTGGCCGGTCGTGTTCGTGGGGCCGCGCGTCGGGATCTTCCACCTGGTCTCCGGCGACGGATCGCAGAAGCGCTGGCTCTACACGTTCGACTTTGGCTTCGGCGTGTGAGCATTCTCTAATACTCGATGACGAACCGGCTCTACTACACCGACGCGTACGCGACGACCTTCACCTCCACCGTCGTCGAGCGCTCGGCCGACGGCACGCGCGTGTACCTGCGGGAATCGGCGTTCTATCCCACGTCGGGCGGGCAGCCGCACGACGTCGGCCGGCTGGCCGGCGTCGACGTGATCGACGTGGTGGACGAGGATGACCGCGTGGCGCACGTGCTCGCGGCGCCGCTCGCGCCCGAGGTGGGCGAGGTGCGCGGCGACATCGACTGGGCGCGCCGGTTCGATCACATGCAGCAGCACACGGGCCAGCATCTCCTCTCTGCCGTGTTCGAGGACCTGTTCGGCTTCACGACGGTGAGCGTGCACTTCGGCCCGGACTACGCCACGCTCGACCTCGACGCGGAGCACGTCACGCGCGCGCAGCTCGTCGCGGCCGAGGCGCGCGCGAACGCGGTCGTCGCCGAGGCGCGGCCGGTGGCGGTGAGCTTCGAGGACGCCGCGGCCGCGACCGGCTTGCGCAAGCCGTCCGACCGATCGGGCACGCTGCGCATCGTCACGATCGACGGGATCGACCGGAGCGCGTGCGGCGGCACGCACGTGCGCTCCAGCGCGGAGATCGGGGTGGTGCTCGTGCGCGGCGTGGAGAAGATCCGCAAGGCGACGCGCGTGGAGTTCGTGTGCGGGGAGCGCGCCGTGCGGCGCGCGCGGCGGGATTATGAAATTCTCACGTCGGTCGGCGGCGCTCTCTCGGCGGCGATCGACGACGTCGCGGCGCTCGTGGGCGCGCAAGCGGACCGGCTCAAGGACGCCGAGGGCGCGCGGAAGAAGCTCGCGCAGGAGCTCGCGGGCTATCGCATGCGCGAGCGGTACGACGCGGCGCCACCCGGCGCGAGCGGCACGCGCGTGATCGTGGTGCGCGACGCGGCGTCGGCCGACGAGCTGCGGGCGCTCGCCCAGGCCGCGCTCGGCTTGCCTCGCGCGGTGGTCGTCGGCGCGCTCACCGAGCCCGCGTCCGTGCTGCTCGCCGCGTCCGACGACAGCGGCGTGAACGCCGGTCAGGTGCTCAAGGAGCGCCTCGCGGCCGTGGGCGGGCGAGGCGGCGGCTCCCCTCGGCTCGCCCAGGGAAGCGTGCCCGACGCCGCCGCGCTGGACGCGATCGTCGCCGATCTCGTCAGCCGCGCGGGCTGACGAAGGCCGCGTCCCACACGGCGTCCACCGCCTCGAGCATGCGCTCGACGGTCAGGGTGTCGAGGTTGCGCCCGGGGTGCTCGACGCTGAGTCCCGTGGTGCCGTAGAGTCCCCAGCGCTCCGACGTGCCCTCGAGATACATCGCGACGCACGGCTTCCGGAACGCCGACGCGGCGTGCGCGATGCTGGTGTCCGGCGTGAACACGAAGTCCGCCGCGGCCACGAGCGCGAACGCGTCACGGATGCTCGGCGTCGACACGAACGTGCCGCCGCCCTCGCGCGCAACGCGCTCGCCGCGCGCCGTTTCCGCCGGTGCCGAGATCACGCGGAACGTCGCGCCGGCATCGCGCGCGCGCACGTGCGTCATCACGCGCGCATAGCGCTCGTCGGGCCAGAGACGCGCGCTCGTGCCGGCGGACACGTTCACGAGCACGCGTCGTCCGGCGCCGCGCGTGCCCCACACCGCTTCGGCGCGCGCGCGCTCCGCGTCGGTCAGCGTGAGGACCGGCTGGCGCTCCACCGTCGCGGGGTCGACGTCGAACGCGCGGGCGAGCGCCGCGAGCAGATCGACCATGTGCGCATTCGGGCGCGATTCGGGCGGCACCGTCACCGTGAATGCGGCGTCGTTGCCGCGTCCGGAGATGCCGACCCGCTGCCGTGCCCCGCTCGCCCAGATGAGCAGCAGCGTCGTGAGCGAGGGCGCGGTGATCATGCAGTCGATCACCGCGTCGTAGTGCCGCCGGCGAAGGAGCCGTGCGGTGGCGAGATAGCCGCCGAGCCGCTTCTTGTCGAACACGACGACGTCGTGCACGTAGTCGGCGGCCTGGAGGATGGCGGCGTTGGCCGGCGAGGCGAGCACGTCGAGCGTGATCGTGGGGTGCGAGCGGGCGATCGCGCGCATCACGCCCGTCGAGAGGATCATGTCTCCCGCGCGATCGTGGCGAAGAAAGAGGATGCGGTGCGGGCGGGCGGACCAGTCCGGACGCGCCGAAGCGCGCCGCATGAGCCGGACGAGCACCCGGATCCAGAGCGCGCGCCACCACAATTCCAGTCGCTTCAATCGCATGCCCGGAAGTTATCGGGAGCGGGCGCTCCGCCCCAGGAAGTGATGCGCGTTGCCGGAACCGGGATTGGCACCCGCGCGTACGTCTTTCATAATTCCCTCGGGCGCCATGGGTGCGCCCTGCCACCATTCTCATCGAGGTCTCGATCGTGCTCCGCTCCGTGCGTCGACGGATGTGGCGACATCTGGCCGTCTCGCTCCTCGCGCCGATCGCCGCGGCCGGTGCGCAGGCCGGCAAATCGTCTTCGGCCCCGTCCATCCGTATCCCGTTCGAGAAGTACACGCTGCCGAACGGCCTCACGGTCGTGCTGGCGCAGGACCACTCGACCCCGACGGTCGCCGTCGAGGTGATGTACCACGTCGGCTCGAAGAACGAGATCCCGGGGCACACCGGGTTCGCGCACATGTTCGAGCACGTGATGTTCACCGGCTCCGGGCACGTGCCGTACGGGCTGCACGACAAGTACACCGAGGGCGTGGGCGGCAGCAACAACGGCTCGACGGGCAACGACGTGACGCAGTACTACGAGACGATCCCATCGAACTACCTGCAGACGGCGCTCTGGCTCGAGTCCGACCGCATGGGGTGGCTGCTCGATTCGCTCGACGAGGCGAAGTTCCGCGCGCAGCGCGACATCGTGAAGAACGAGCGGCGGCAGCGCACGGACAACCAGCCGTACGCGCGCGACAACGAAGTGATCATGATGACGATGTTCCCGTCGCCCAATCCGTACTCGTGGCCGGTCGTCGGCAAGATGTCCGACCTCACGAACGCGACGGTGGAGGACGTGAAGCGCTTCTTCCGGCTGTACTACGCGCCGAACAACGCGACGCTCGCGATCGTCGGCGACTTCGATCCGAAGCAGGCCAGGGCGTGGATCGCGCACTACTTCGACGATATCCCGCGCGGGCAGCCGATCTCGCGGCCGAAGCCCATGGCCTCGCCGCTCCGGGGCGAGCACCTGCTCACGTTCGAGGATCGCGTGCAGGTGCCGCGGCTCACGATCGCCTGGCCGGGTGTCGATCAGCACCAGCCCGATCGATACGCGCTCGACGTGATGACCTCGGTCCTCACCGACTCGCGCACCTCGCGCCTCACGAAGGCGCTCGTGTACGATCTCCAGAGCGCGGCGTCGGTGCGCATGTTCTCCGGCAACGCCGAAGCGATGGGCGACATCGAGCTCGCGATCACGCCGCGCCCCGGCCACACGCTGACCGAGCTCGAGACGCAAGCCGACTCGGTGCTCGCGCGGTTCAAGCGCGAGGGCCCGACGGCGGACGAGGTGACGCGCGCCAAGGCGGGGCTCCAGCTCCAGTTCCTGCAGAGTCTGGAGAGCGACCTGTTCAAGGCGATCACGCTCGCCGGCGATCAGACGATCTACGGCAACCCTGGCGAATCGTTCGAGGTCGACTACCCGCGAGCGCAGGCCGTGACGGCGGCGGACGTGAAGCGCGTGGCGAACAAGTACCTCGGCAGCACGCGCATCGTGCTCAGCAACGTTCCGCTCGGCAAGCCGGAGCTCGCGGCGCACGCCGACAAGAGCACCGTCGTCACCGATCCCTACACCGAGACCGCGTCGGAGGCCAAGCGATGACCCCGCACACTCTTCGCGCGGCCGTCGTGCGCGGCGCGCTCGGCGTCGCGTTCGTCGCGGCGGCTGGCGCCGCGCAGCAGCCGCTCGAGTCGTCGTTCGATCGCACGGTGATCCCGCCGGCCGGCCCGGCGCCCGAGCTGCACATTCCGCAGTGGACCACGACCACGCTGGCCAACGGCGCCACGCTCGTCGTGTCCGAGCGGCACGAGCTGCCGCTCGTCTCGTTCGCGATCAGCTTCGTGGGCGGTGCCGACCAGTACGACCCCGCCGACAAGCCGGGCGTCGGCACGTTCACCGCCGGCACGCTGCTCGAGGGCACCACGCATCGCACCGGCGACCAGATCTCGAACGCGCTCCAGCTCCTCGGCTCCCAGCTCTTCACGCCGAGCGTGGCCGGCGAGAGCGGCCGGCTGCAGTTCGAGTCGACGACGAGCAAGTTCGTGCCGACGCTCGACATCCTCGCGGACGTCGTCGAGCACGCGACCTTTCCGGCGGCGGCGATCGAGCGCTATCGCGCGCGGCAGCTCGTGTCCCTGACGCAGGCGCGCGACCGCACGTCGTCGATCGCGGCGCAGGTGTTCCCCAAGGTCGTCTACACCACGGCACATCCGTACGGCCGCACGATGACCGAGGCCTCGGCGAAGGCGATCACGCGCGATGATATCACTTCTTTCTACAAAGAATACTATCGCCCGAGCCATGCCGTGATCACCGTGGTCGGCGACGTGACGCCGGCGCAGGTGAAGCAGCAGGTCGAGCACGCGCTCGCCGACTGGAGTGGCAGCAGCCCGGCGCCGTCGTTCGACTATCCGACGGTCCGGCCACCCGCTGCGACGACGATCTATCTCGTCGACAAGCCGGGCGCGGCGCAGTCGACGTTCACGATCGGCGCGCCAGGCCCGTCGTACGCGACGCCCGACTACTACGCGACGACCGTGATGAACGAGCTGCTCGGCGGGCTGTTCCAGTCGCGGCTGAACCACGACATCCGCGAGGTGAAGGGCTACAGCTACGGCGTGGGCTCGGCGTTCGCGTTCGGCCGCGGGCCCGGCGCGTTCCGCGCCGGCGGCGACATCGTCACCGCGAAGACCGACAGCGCACTGGTCGAGTTCATGAAGCAGTTGCGCGACATTCGCGGCCCCGTGCCGCCGAGCGCGGACGAGCTGTCGCAGGCGAAGGCGAGTCTCGTGCAGAGCTTGCCGGAGCGCTTCTCGTCGGACAACGGCGTGAACGCCTCGATCGCGCAGATCTACACGATGGGGCTCCCGCAGGACTGGTATCAGCGTTTGATCAAGGGCGTGAACGCCGTCACCTCCGACGACGTGGTGCGTGCCGCCCAGCAGCACATCGATCCGGCGCACCTGGCAATCGTGATCGTCGGCGACCGGTCGAAGGTCGAGGAGCCGCTCGCCGCGACGAAGATCGCGCCGATCACACTGCTCGACATCGACGGGAACCCGATCGCGGCGAGGATACAGCCGTAGGGCGGCACCGCGATCCGCTGCCGCCCTTGCTTTCGTCTCGCATCACCCGTGGTCCGTGGTCCGTAGACGACGGACCACGGACCACGGACCAGCGCTTACGGCCCCTTGGTCGCGCCGCCGGCCGTGCCGCCCGTCGGCGCCGATGCGCCACCGCCGCCGCTCGAGCCGCCCGCGGGCGCGCCCGGCGCATTGATGTCGATCTTCGTCGTCCTGGTCTGGTGCAGTCCGCCGCCGAACACGAACCACGCGATGACGGCGAGCAGGATCAGGACGACGATCGCCCACACCCATCCGCCGCCACCCGAGCCCGTCTCGGGCGTCTGCTGGATCTGTACGTCCGCCATGATTCCTCCATGCAAGGTGCGCCGCGCACGCGCGCGGCTCCGAGGCGTCGGAACCGACGGAGCTCGGATCCGATCTGGCGGACTCTCCATTGCGCGACGCGTGCCACCGCGCTCGTGCCGCGCCCGCTCGCCGGCGCTACAGGAGGCGCTTGTTGCGCTTGCGACGCCGCGCCTTCGCCGAGCGACGGTGCGGGGCGCGCGGCTCGATGGCGTCGATCGCCATCTCCGCGGTGTGACGTGAGATCTTCCAGCGGATGCGATTGCGCTTCGCCGCCTGAATCTGTCGCAGGCGCGCGGCGACTTCATCGAGATCAGGGCGTTCATCGGCCATGCGTGTCATCCTCCCGGACGGCGACCGCAACGGTGCATATTCCGACGTACGATAATCACCTCCGCCCGCCATGTCGCACACAGCTACCGATCCCGACGTCGCCGCGCTCGCACCCTCCGCGCCTTCGCTCGAAGAATTCTGGATGCCGTTCACCGGCAATCGCGCGTTCAAGCGCGCGCCGCGCCTGTTCGTGTCGGCGAAGGACATGTACTACACCACCGACGACGGACGACAGGTGCTCGACGGAACCGCCGGCCTCTGGTGCGTGAACGCGGGTCACTGCCGCGAGCCCATCACTGCGGCGATTCGCGAGCAAGCCGGCGTGCTCGACTATGCGCCGCCGTTCCAGCTCGGGCATCCGCTCGCGTTCGAGCTCGCGCACCGCGTTGCCGCATTGATGCCTGGCGACCTCGACCACGTCTTCTTCGGCAACTCCGGCTCCGAAGCGGTGGACTCGGCGCTCAAGATCGCGCTCGCCTACTGGCAGGCGAAGGGCGAGCCGCAGCGCGTGCGATTCGTCGGCCGCCTGCGCGGCTATCACGGCGTGGGCTTCGGCGGCACCGCGGTGGGCGGAATCGCGGCGAACCAGCGGCAGTTCGCGCCGCAACTGATTCCCGCCGTCGACCACCTCCCGCACACGCACGATCTCTCGCGGAATGCGTTCTCGCGCGGCCAGCCGGCGGAGGGCGCCGAGCTCGCCGACGCGCTCGAGCAGCTCGTCGCAGCGCACGGCGCGGAGACCATCGCCGCCGTGATCGTGGAGCCCGTGGCCGGCTCGACGGGCGTGCTGATTCCACCGGTCGGCTATCTCGAGCGGCTGCGGCGGATCTGCGACGCGCACGGCATCCTGCTCATCTTCGACGAAGTGATCACCGGCTTCGGCCGACTGGGCGCGCCGTTCGGCGCGACGCGCTTCGGCGTGCAGCCGGACATGATCACGATGGCGAAGGGCATCACGAACGCGACCGTCCCGATGGGCGCCGTGGGCGTGCGCCACGGGATTTATGAAACCGTGATCAACGGCGCGGCGGGCATCGAGCTGTTCCACGGCTACACCTACTCCGGGCACCCGCTCGCGGCGGCGGCTGGGCTCGCCACGCTCGACCTCTACGAGCGCGAAGGCCTGTTCGAGCGCGCGGCGTCGATGGAAGCGTACCTCGGCGACGCGGTGCACTCGCTCCGTGGTACGCGAAACGTGATCGACCTGCGCAACATCGGCATCATCGGCGCGATCGAGCTGGAGCCGCGCAACGGCGCGCCCGGCGCACGCGCGTTCGAGACGTTCCTCGAGTGCTTCACGGCGGGGGTGCTCGTGCGCGCGAGCGGCGACACGATCGCGATCTCGCCGCCGCTGATCGTCACCAAGCAGCAGATCGACCGGATCGTCGACGTGCTCCGCGAGGCGATCTCGCGCGTGGAATGATCCGTCGTCTCCTCCTGCTCCTGGCCGCCCTGCCGTCGCTCGCGGCGGCACAGGACACGGCCCACGTGAAGCGGCCGCCGATGTTCACGGAGCGCGACGCGATGTGGGCGTCCGGCTTCGTCGGCGCGACGCTCGTGCTCACGCCGTTCGACCAGCGCATCGCGCGCTGGTCGCAGCGTCCCGCGCTGCAGAACGATCGCCTGCTTTCGCGGACCGCGTCGTTCTTCCGCGTCACGGGCGATCCCGGCGCGTTGATCATCGGCGGTTCCATGTACGGCGTGGGACGATTGCTGGGCCTCGACCGCCTCGCCGATCTCGGGCTGCACGGCACCGAAGCGATCGTGGTCGGCGGCATTCTCACCGGCGCGATCAAGGACTTCGCTGGCCGGGCGAGGCCGTACGCGGTGCGCGACACCAACGCCGCGAACTTCCAGCTCTTTCGCGGGCTGTTGCGCGGTGACGCGTACCAGTCCTTCCCGAGCGGGCACTCGCTCGCCGCGTTCGCCGCGGCGTCGGCCGTCACCGCGGAAACATCGCGCTGGTGGAAGGGATCGGCGTGGGTGATCGGGCCGGTGATGTACGGCGGTGCGACCGCCGTCGGCCTCTCGCGGATGTACAACAACAAGCACTGGGCGAGCGACGTGATCCTCGGCGCGGGGATCGGCACGTTCAGCGGCATCAAGGTCGTGCAGTTCCAGCACAGCCATCCGGGCAACCGCCTCGACCGCTGGCTGCTCCGCGCCAGCGTCGCGCCCATTCCGCACGGCGCCGCGTTCAGCATCGCGTACTGAACGCATCCGGCTCGCGTTGCGCCCCTCACGGGCGCGCTCCAACATATACCGATGCGTTCGCCACTCACTCTGAGCATTGCCGCGCTCGCGCTGCTCTCGGCAGCCGCGTGCACCCTGCAGGAAGCTGGCTCGACGGATTCCGCGACGACCGTCGCGCAGCGCGGGCCGGCCCGCGCGTACAACCCGAACACCTATAACCCGCCGGCGGTGGACAGCACGCCGGACGATCCGTTCGAGCTCTCGGTCTATCGCGGGCTCGCGCTCATCACGCACACCCACGACAGCCTGCCGGCGTACGATCCCGGCACCCTCAACTGCACGAGCTGCCACCTGGACGAAGGCCGCCGCCCGAACGCGGCGCCGCTCATGGGCGTCTTCGCGCGGTTCCCGAAATACCTGGACCGGAGCGGGGCCGTCGTGCCGATCGAGGATCGCGTGAACTACTGCTTCACGCGCAGCCTCGCCGGCTCCAAGCTGCCGCCGGACTCGCGCGAGATGCAGGACATCGTCGCCTATTTGTCGTTCATCTCGCGCGGGGTGCCGCAGGGCGAGCACGTGCGGGGCGAAGGCTTTCCGGCGATGCCGGCGCTCACGGGGGATTCGGCGCGCGGGCGGAAGATCTACGTCGACAACTGCGCGCGCTGCCACGGCAACAGCGGCGCCGGCATGGGACCGATTCCTGCTCTGTGGGGACCGACATCCTTCAGCATCGGCGCGTCGATGGCTCGCCAGGAGCGCGCCGCCTCGTTCATTCGCCACAACATGCCGTTCGACCGACCCGGTCTCCTGACTGACCAGCAGGCGTTCGACGTCGCCGCGTACGTCACGTCCATGCCCCGCCCCGATTCACCGGGCAAGGAGCAGGACTGGCCCAACGGCGGCGCGCCCGCGGACGTGCCGTACGACACGAAGGGGCACCGGGCGTTCCGTCCGCCGCGGGTGCTGCCGCGGACGACGAATCCGGCCGCGGCCCTCGTCCCGGCCCCGGCGTCGGTGCTCGGCAGGAGGTAGTACCAGTTTACGAATGAGTGAAGACTCAATCTCCCGCCGCAGGCTCCTGACCGGCGCGGCGGCAGCGGCCGGCGGCGTGCTGCTCTCGCGCCTCCCCGCCGAGGCGCAGCAGGTGCCCGGAGGCCCGACGGCGCCGGCCGCCCCGGCCGTGCCCGCCGATCCGACGAAGGTGCCCGGTGCGCCGACGACCGCGGTCGGCGCGCGCTCGCCGTTCGTGCACCCCGTCCGCGCGCCCGCCGGGCAGGTCGCGGGCAGCACCTTCACGCCGCTGCAGGACCTCTCCGGCACGATCACGCCGGCCGACCTGCACTTCGTCCGCGTCCACAACGGCGTGCCGACGATCGACCCGGCGCGCCACACGCTGCTGATACACGGCCTGGTCGACCGGCCCCTCGAGCTCACGGTCGACGACCTCAAGCGCTTTCCGTCGGTGACGCGCGTGCACTTCATCGAGTGCTCGGGCAACGGCGGCGCGGCGTATCACTCGCCGTCGCCGACGATGTCTCCGCAGCAGGTCGACGGGCTCACGAGCAACAGCGAGTGGACGGGCCTCCCGCTCGGCGTGCTGTTTCACGAAGTCGGCGTGCAGCACGACGCCAAATGGTTCCTCGCCGAGGGCGGCGACGCGTCGCTGCTCGCGCGCAGCATTCCGGTGAGCAAGGCACGCGATGACGCGCTCGTCGTGTGGGCGCAGAACGGCGAGCCGCTCCGCCCCGAGCAGGGGTTTCCCATCCGGCTGCTCCTCCCCGGCTGGGAGGGCAACACGAACGTGAAGTGGCTCCGCCGCATCAAGCTGGGGCGCGAGCCGTTCATGACCGAGTGGGAGACGGCCAAGTACACCGACCCGCTCCCCGGCGGCAAGATCCGCCAGTTCAGCTTCGAGATGGACGCGAAGTCGATCATCACCTCGCCGGCCTATCCCGAGAAGATCGCCAGCCCGGGCTGGTGGCCGATCCGCGGCATCGCGTGGAGCGGCCGAGGACGGATCATGCGCGTGGACGTGAGCACCGACGGCGGACGCACCTGGGAGAACGCGACGCTCCTCACCGCGCTCACGAACAAGGCCCACGTGCGCTTCGAGTACATGTGGCAGTGGAACGGCGATGAGAGTTTGCTCATGAGCCGCGCCGTCGACGACCAGGGCTACGTCCAGCCCACGCTCGCCCAGCTCATGGCGGTGCGCGGCCCGGGCACCGAATACCACTACAACGCGATTCGCGCCTGGCGCGTGGCGCACGACGGCACCGTCACATTCGAGGCGCGCACGTGAGGCCGCTCCCGCTCCTCGTCGCGTTCGGCGCCGCGCTGTCGCTCGCCGCGTGCAAGCTCGACGCGCGCGACGACTACCTCGGCGACAAGGACCCGCGGCATTTCAGCCTGGGGCACACGCCCACCGCCGCGGAGATCGCCGCCGAGAACATCGACGTCTCGCCCGACGGCGCGGGGCTGCCGCCGGGATCGGGGACGCCGGAGCAGGGCGCGCAGGTGTACGCGGCTCAATGCGCGCAGTGTCACGGCGCGAACGGCGAGGGGAAGCCGCCGGCCTACCCGCAGCTCGTCGGTGGACCGAAGGGCAACGTCGATTTCGCGCGCGACTACAGCATCCCGCGCACGATCGGCAATTACTGGCCGTATGCGACCACCGTCTTCGGGTACATTCGGCGAGCCATGCCGTTCAGCGCGCCGGGGTCACTGAATGCGGACCAGATCTACGCCGTCACGGCGTACCTGCTGAACCGGGAGGGGCTGATTCCAGCGGGGATGGTGATCGACGCGCACACGCTGCCGACGGTGAAGATGCCGGCCCGCGCTCGGTTCGTGCCCGACGACCGGCGCGGCTCGATCGGCGGGAAGCACGTCCGGTAGATTGTATTCAAATCAGCCGCGGACGCCTCTCACCGGGCCGGCGATGATAAGGAAATTGGCATATCAGCTCGCGCGCTTGAAACCCTACGGGGCCACAAGCGTTAGTGGCTGTTGTAAAATGTGCCAATGAGCCCCATATTCGCCGTACCGAGTTGTCACGCAGGTCCGGAACGGGTCCGACGACGGATCCCCCGCGGAGTCAATCACCATGACGATGATGAGCAGTGTGGCCGCCGCATTGGCGGTCCTCCCCCCACGGGATGACGCACCCCGTGTCATCCAGCAGTTCACGTCGATTTTCCTCGTCAGCCGCCTCGGCGAGATCTGGCGAGTGTACGACACGAACGACGTGAACAGTGCCGATCGACGGATGCCGTCCGAGACATCCGCGCGCTCCCTCAGAATGTTCGTGGCGCTCGCACGCAAGACGGAGATTCGCGTGCACACGTTTGCGCCTGGCGAATCCCGGGAGATCGATCCGGCTATCCTGCAGCGACAACTCGACGACAGCGTGTCCGCGTAGCTCGTGTGTGGTCCATCGTCCGTGGTCCGTAGTCCGTCGTACTCCACGGACTACGGACCAACGTCCACGGACTACGGATGCAGATTCCGCTCGAAGAACGCCCAGGTGCGATTCCACGAATCGATCTGCTCGGGCGAATCGACGCGTTGGAGCGTCTCCGGATCCACGCGGCGGCTGAACACGTGCCCGCACTCGGCCACCTTGTGGCCCTTGAGCGCGCGTGATTCCACGAGCGGGTGGTAGCTGACGACGTACGGCGGGTCCTTGTAGACCTTCACCTCCGCGAGCTTCGGCTTGAGCGCCATCAGCGTGTACGCCATCTGCTGATCCTCGCGGAAGTACACGTCGCAGTCGTTCGTCGCCACGTCCACGTGCATCGGGACCTTCAGGTTCTCGACGTGGTAGATGGGCGAGCGCTGCATGTAGACGTCCATGCAGTCCTCGTTGTGCTGCGGGCCGCACTTCTGCTCGAACGGCATGCCCTGGATGCCCTCTTCGGGCGCGTAATTGCGCGCGTAGCTCGGGCCGTGGTCCATCAGGCGGAAGATCAGGTTCGTCACGGGGACGATGGCCGCGCCCGCCTTGAAGGGATTGTCGTTCCGGAAGAGGATGTGCGACGTGATGAAGCCGCCGTGGCTCCAGCCCATGATGCCCATGCGCGTCGTGTCGACGTACGGCAGCGTGGCGAGATAGTCGACCGCGGACTCGACGTCGTCGATCTCCTTGCCGCCGTAATCGATCTTCTTCATCCACTCGTCGCCATAGCCCGTGGAGCCGCGATAGTCGGGCGTGATCACCACGTACCCGCGCTTCACCGCCTCGACGAGGAACGGATACATGAGCGTGTTCCAATCGCCGTGCACGCCGCCGTGCACCCAGACCAGCGCCGCGTGCTTCTTCGCGCCCTTGTCGATCGGCGAGAACACGTAGGCGGGAATCTCGAGCCCGTCGACGCGGCTCTTGTAGTGCACTTTCGCAAACTCATAATTCCCGGGCGCCTTGGCGGCATACACGCTGTCGGTGCGGTGCTTGTCCGCCATCTGCCGCGCGCAGACCTGCGGCGCGCAGCCCTGCAGATCGCCGGGATTGTCGCTCACGTACAGCTCGCGCGCGCGCGTCGAGTCCATGGCGCCGCGCCAGAGACCGAAGTTGCCGCGACCGCCCCGGCCGCCGCGCTCCGGCGCCGGCGATCCCGCGGGCTCCGCCCCGGTCTGCGCCAGCAACGGCGCCGCCACGAGCAGCGCCAGGAGTGCCATCCGTTTCATTCGTGTGCCTCGCATCGGAAGGAGGTGCGGGGCGAATGTACGCGCGGGGGGGTGGGGCGTCCACGGGCTACCCCGTGGATCCTTACAGCCCCGACTCCGACGGCGACTTCCACGACGCGACGTTCACATCGACGGGCAGACGCACCTTCGCCACCGACCGCGCCACGTCGATCACGCCCTGCCAGACGCCGGCGAACGCGTAGCCCACGTCCTGCGGCGCCTTGCCGGTGTCGAAGCCCTTGCCGCCGGCCAGCCACATGCGCGGCGTCGTCGTGTCGCCGGCCGCCTGAAAGACCGCGCGCACGTCGCCGAAGATCTCCTGCGCGTTCGCTTCGTGCGCGTAGAAGCCCGGCGTATACTGGCCGTTCGCGAGCATGCGCGCCGTCCAGGCCTTGTAATAGTCCCGCATCGCGGCCGGGATCTTGTCCATGTGCTCGATGTCGAGGAACACGACCGCGCCTTTCGGGAATCGCTCGCTCGCCGCTTTCGCCGTGGCGTCGTCGGCATTGCGCGTTCCCTCGTCCGCGCTCAGCAGATCCGCCGAGCAATCGTTCTTCGCCCGGAGCTTGTCCGCCTGGGCCGGCGTGAGCGAGCGCGGCGTTTTCCCCCACGTCTGCTCGCCCACGTACACCGCGGCGAGTCCCCAGCCCATCGCCACCAGGGTGTCGCGCCTCCCGACCCACGAGCGATCGTCGTGACAGGGCGATGGCAGATAGTAGCCGACCCAGGAATACGGCGACCCCGGCGTCTTCTTCCACGTTTTCATCACCGCGGTTCCCGGGTACGTGTGCGTGTCGAAGCCCACGTAGTGCCCTTTCTCGGCGTCGTTCGCGAACTTCGCCTCCTGGCCGGTGACGGCCGCGGCGGCCTGGGCCACTTTCGCCACGGCGTCGATGGCGGCCGAGGGCTGGCCCGGCTCGGTCGGGCCGGCGCCGCAGGCGGCGAGCGCCGCCGCGGACACGAGCCCGGCTATGCTGAACCTCATCCGTCGAACCGCTGATGCTGCGCCTGCGCTCATACGTCCGGATAAACGCAATCGGCGTACTGGCAGGACGCGGAGAGAACAGACTTTCTGGATCTCAGAGGCCTCGCCCGCACGAAGCGATGAGCCCGTCGAGGGCCCTCAGCGCTTCGCCCGCGTGCTCCACCTCGCCATCGCCGCGCGACTCTCGATGCCGGTGCGGCTCACCCCGGTGACGATGACCTGCGTCACGTCCGACGACGGCAGCCGATGGCGTCGAAGCGATCCGGGGAGCACCTCCGTCGTCCAGACGCCCGCGCTGTCGCTGCGCACGGTCCACCACCAGGTCTTCACCCCGCGCCCGGGCGCGAGCGTGACGAACGGCTCGCCCGTGTCGCGGTCGTGCCCCAGCGTGATCGTCGGCTGCGCCGGTGGCGTCGCGCCGAGCCACGGCGACGCCGGGATCAGCGCGGGAGCGGCGTAGCGCGTGAAGAGCTTGGCGTCGAGGCTGTCGGCATTCTTCCGCAGCGCCGTGGCGTTGAAGTGCACCAGACCCATGTCGCCGCCGCGCGCGCGGACGCTGTCGATCTCGTCCACGATCTCCTGCGCCCGAATGTGCCGCGCGCTCTGCTCCGCCACGCGATACGTGGCCACGCCCGGCCAGATGTGCCGGTGTTTAGTATTCTCTGAACGCCACCAGTCGTAGAGCACCGGGAAGCTCTGCTCGGGCGGCTGGATCGGCCAGTACAGCTGCGGCGCCAGGTAGTCGAGCCAGCCCTTCTGGAGCCAGAGCTTCGAGTCGGCGTAGATCTCCTGATACGCGTCGAAGCCCTTGATCTGCGGCGGATTGCCGGGACGCCAGATGCCGAATGGGCTGATGCCGACCATCACCCACGGCTTGGCCGCGCGCACGCCGTTGAACAGCGCTTCCACGAGGTCGTGCACGTTCTGGCGGCGCCAGTCGTCCTTGGCCAGCGTGCCGCCGCGCTTCAGGTAGCGCGCGTACGTCGCCGAATCCGGAAAGTCGATGCGGTGCCCGTCGGCGTCGTTCTCGGGATACGGATAGAAGTAGTCGTCGATGTGCACGCCGTCCACGTCGTAGCGCTTCACCACGTCGACGATCGCGCGCACGGCGCGGCGACGCACCGCGGGGTCGCCAGGATCCATCCAGAGAAAGTGCCCGTATGCGTGCACCAGCTCGGGGTGCGTCTGCGTGATGTGCGTCCGTGCTTCGGCCGTGTCCTTGGTGTACGCGGCGCGGTACGGATTGAACCAGGCGTGCAATTCCATGCCGCGCTTGTGCGCCTCGGTCACGGCGAACGCGAGCGGATCCCAGGCCGGCTCGGGCGCGCGGCCCTGGCGCCCCGTGAGGAACTCCGACCACGGCTCGTAGGGCGATGCGTAGAACGCGTCGGCCCCCGGGCGGATCTGCAGCACGATCGCGTTGAAGTGCAGCGCGGCGGCCGTATCGAGGATCGCGAGCAGCTCTCGCTGCTGATCCCACGTGCTCTCGCCCGCTTTTGATGGCCAATCGATGTTCGCCACGGTGGCCACCCACAAGCCGCGGAATTCGCGCATCACCGGCGGCGGCGCCGTCTCCGGCGCCGTCTGCGCC
>DASZUN010000238.1:0-7411 GCA_035547615.1 Gemmatimonadaceae bacterium
CGGCGGCTACGACCGCGGCCACATGACGCGCTCGGCGGATCGCACCGCGGCGAACGTCGACAACGCGACCACGTTCTACCTCACGAACGTCGTACCGCAGATGGCGGATCTGAACCAGGGCGTGTGGGCGCAGTTCGAGAATACGCTCGCCGACTCGGCCGAGGCGGGACGCGCCGTGTACATCATCACCGGACCGGTCTACAATCGCGGCAAGGCGCTGACGTTCCTCAAGAACGAGGGCAAGGTTGCGATCCCGGACAGCACCTGGAAGGTGGCGTTCATCGGGCCGCGCGGCGCCGACGGATCGCCCTTCAACCGCATGACCATACAGTCATGGAGTGATCTGGCGAACACGACGGTCCTCGCGGTGATCATGCCGAACATCGCCGGTGTCCGGAACGATCCGTGGCAGAAGTATCTGGTTCCGGTCGACAGCGTCGAATCCGTGACGGGATACGACATGCTCTCGCTGCTCCCCACGACGTTCCAGACCGCCGTGGAAGCGGGCGACCACGCGCCGCACGCGAGCTTTACCGTGTCGGGAACGGCGAGCGAAGGCAGCCCGATCGCCTTCGACGCGTCGACCTCCACGGATCCCGACCTCGGCCGCACCGATCTCGGACGCGCCGAACGGCTCACGTACGTCTGGTACTTCAGCGACGGCACGAGCGCGTCGGGGCGCGCCGTGACGCATACATTCGCGAACAACGGGACCTACACGGCCAACCTCATGGTCAGCGATGCGTACGGCTGGCAGAGCGCGAGCACGCAGACGGTCCAGGTCGCGAACGTGGCGCCGAACGTGGCGCCCATCGCCGACGACACGATTCTCCGCGGCGAGACCTATCAGGCGACGGGCAGCTTCACGGATCCGGGCAGTGACGCCTGGACGGCGACCGCGACGTATGGCGACGGCTCGCCGGCACAGCCGCTCGCGGTGAGCGGCAAGACCTTCACGTTGAGCCACGCGTACACGAGCGCCGGCGCGTACATCGTGACGGCCACCGTGAACGACGGCGACGCGACGTCCAGCGCGTCCGCCACCGTCATCGTCGAGACGGCCGCGCAAGGGATCGGGCGACTGCAGGCGGCCGTGGCGGCGCTTGCGGCGCCGAACGGGCCGCTCAATCGCGGTGAGCTGGTCTCGCTCCAGGCCACGCTCGACGCCGCCGCGAAGCTGGTGGCGAAGGGCAATACCGCGGCGCCGCCGACCATCGTGCGCGCGTTCGAGCTCGAGGTCGAAGCGCTCGAGCGCTCGGGTCGCCTGCCGCGCACGGACGCCGATCCGATCGAGGCGTACGCGCTGCGGGTGATCGCGAGCCTCCAGCGTTGACGCGCATGAAACGCCGGCGACGGTTCGCGACCGTGCGTCGCGAATCGTAGGGGCGCCAACGCGGGCGCCGCGAAATCGCGTGAACACCCTCGGGATGCCTCCGCATCCCGAGGGTGTTTCCCTTTCGTAGACGATGCGAGATGCCGCCTGGACCGTTGTGCGTTCGCGTTGCCTCTCCCATCCTATTGGCGTCTATCTGCACGTCGAGTCTCCCCGCCGCCCCGCCACTCGCGCCCGACGCCGCGCGTTCCCGCAATGCCTCGTAAGCTGTTGATTCCGCAGGAACCGATCGCGCGATTCCGATTGCTGTCGGTCGCGTTCGCCGTGCTCTTCGGGTTCGGCAACATCGTCGTCTTCGCGACCTACTCGGTGCCGTCGCCCGCCGCGCGGTGGAGCGCCGCCGTTGCGGGCGGCCTGCTCTCGCTCTGGTTCCTCTACGGCTATCTCCGCGGAGGATTCCCGGTCTGGGGCTGGATCGTCGACGCCGTGCTCGTGTACACGGTGACGCTCCACTCGCCCATGCCGGGCCACGCGATCGGCGTGTTCTACGGCGGCGTGCAGCTGCGCGCGCTGTACGTGTCGCGGCGCGAGCTCTGGCTGCTCACGCTCTCGTACGCCATCGCACGCATCGCGACGGTCGTCGTCGCCCCCGATCCGCAGCCGGCCTACGCCCTCGCGACGACCACCGCGTTCCAGATCGTCGCGCTGACCATCATCGCGGTCACGCTGCACATCTTCGTGAGCACGGTGGAGCGGCGGGCCGCCGCCGAGCGGGCGCTCCAGCGCAGCGAGGAACGGTACCGCCTGGTCGCGAGCGGGATGCGGGACGTGGTGTACGACTGGGATCCCGCGACCGGCGACATCGAATGGACGGAGTCCATGCAGTCGGTGTTCGGCTTCTCGCCGCAGGACGTCGGGAACGACCTCACGTGGTGGCTCTCGCGCGTCCATCCGGAGGACCGCGAGGAGTTGCAGCGGACCGTGCGGACCGCGCTCGTCGACCCGTCGATCGGCATCGAGATGGTGCAGTATCGCGTCCGCCGGGCCGACGAGAGCTACGCCTATGCGTCGGGGAGCATGGTGCCACAGCGCGACGCCTCCGGACGAGTGCTGCGCGTGATCGGAGCGATTCGCGACGTGACCACCGAGCGCCGGCTCGAGGAGCAGCTGCGCGAGTCGCAGAAGATGGAAGCCGTCGGCAAGCTCGCGGGGGGCGTCGCGCACGACTTCAACAATCTGCTCACGGTCATCGGCGGGCACGCATTCATGCTCGGCCGGCAGATCCCGAGGGATGGCGTCGTCGAGAAGCACCTGCAAGGCATCGCGAACGCGACCGATCGCGCGGCCTCGCTCACCAAGCAGCTCCTCGCGTTCAGCCGCCGCCAGATCCTCACGCCCGCGGTGCTCGACCTGAATGCCATTCTCGAGGACGTGATGCTGATGATGCAGCCCGTGCTCGGCGAACGCATCGAGGTCGTGAAACAGCTGGATCCGCTACTCTTCCCGCTGTTCGCCGACGCCGGACAGCTCGCGCAGGTGCTCGTGAACCTCGCGCTGAACGCGCGCGACGCGATGCCGCAGGGCGGCACCCTCACGATCATCACCGCGAACGCGCGGATCGAGGATCGCCCGGACGACGCCTCGGCACCGCCGCTCGCGCCGGGCGACTACGTCCGACTGACCATCAGCGACGACGGCATCGGCATGGATGCCGAGACGCTCGCTCGCGTGTTCGATCCGTTCTTCACGACGAAGCCCATCGGCCACGGCACGGGGTTGGGCCTCGCGACGGTTTATGGAATCGTGAAGCAGTCCGCGGGCGACGTTCGCGTCACGAGCGCGCCGGGCGCCGGCGCGAGCTTCGTCATCCATCTGCCGGCGGTCCAACCGGAGATCGCGGTTCCGGAGACGCGGCTCTCGCCGTCGCGCGGCATCGCCGGCGACGTCGCCCCCGAGATCCTGCTCGTCGAGGACGACGACGGCGTGCGCGACTTCGTCCAGGCCGTGCTCCAGCGCGCCGGACATCGCGTGCAGCCCGCGTCCAACGGCATGGACGCGCTGCGCAAGCTCGGCGACCGCCACGAGGCGATCGATCTCGTCGTTGCCGACGTGGTCATGCCGCAGATGGGCGGTCCCGAGTTCGTGCGGCAGTTCCGGCAACGGCGGCCGGATGTCGCCGTGCTGTTCATCACCGGCTACACGGACGACGCGCGCATGCTCGCCGAGATCGCGAGCTCCGGCGCGCGACTGCTCGTCAAGCCGTTCTCGGCGGATGATCTGGAGCGCACGGTCGCCTCGATGCTTGGCACCGAGCGCGTGAGCGCCTGAGGCGGCCCACGACGAACAGGATGGCCCCGCAGTTCTCGCTATGAGCGTTTACGAATGAACACGTGCAGCGCACGCTCGCCCGCGACGTGCTCGGCGATCTCGTAGCCGAGCGCGCGCAGGTCGATCCCGTGGAACAGCTCCTCGCCGGAGCCCATGAGTACCGGGCGGACGGCGAGATGCAGCTCGTCGATCAACCGCGCCTGTAGATATTGCCGCACGGTCGACGCGCCTCCGCCCAGCCGGATGTCGCGATCGCCGGCGGCGGCTCTCGCCTGCTCGAGCGCGGAGTGGATGCCGTCGGTCACGAAGTGGAACGTCGTGCCGCCCTCCATCACCAGCGGCTGCCGCGGATGATGCGTGAGCACGAACGTCGGCACATGGTACGGCGGCTCCTCGCCCCACCAGCCGCGCCAGCTCTCGTCGGGCCATGGCCCGCGCACCGGCCCGAACATGTTTCGCCCGAGAATCCACGCGCCGATGTTCTGGAACCCGAGTTCGGCGACGCGATTATCGACTCCCGTCTCGCCGGCCTCCATACCCTGCATCGAGCGCCACACCCGCGTGGGCATGAACCAGCTCATGATCTCCCCGCCGTTCACACCCAGCGGATTCTCGAGATCCTGACGGGGGCCGGCGGCAAAGCCGTCGACCGATACTCCGAAGCTTCGGACGAGCAGTCTGGACATGGGTGCCTGGAAAGATGTGTGGCAGTCGACTCCGCGCGACTCGTGTGCGTCGAGTGCTCGGCATTATAGCCGGTGATCGAATTGGCGCCAAATGTTTACCGTGGAAACAAATGAAAAAAATTGCGGCAGACAGTTGCGCTCATCTCTATCGGATCAGAAATTGGTTGCCCGGCAGCATCCCTCCAAAGGCCTCACGAGAAGTCAACGCAAGTGCGACGCAGCGCTCGCTTTAGCCGATCATGATCGACCTCCAACTCTTTGGCGGGTTGGCGATCGGTGGACAGGACACGTCCTCGGAGACCCCGGCTCCGCGTCGGCGCGCGCTCGCGCTACTCGCGTTCATAGCGTCGGCTGCCCCGCAGCCGGTTCCGCGCGACAAGCTCCTCGCGCTCCTCTGGCCGGAAAGCGACTCGATCCGCGCCCGCAACAGCCTCCGGCAGACGGTCTTCGCGCTCCGGCGCCACGTGAACGAGGACCTCTTTCTGCCGGAGTCGCCGAGCGGGCTTCAGCTCGACCCGGAACGGTTCCGCGTGGACCTGTGGGAGTTCCGCGACGCCCTCGCGCGCGAGGCGCCGGCGGAAGCCGTGTCGGTCTACCGCGGACCGTTCCTCGACGGATTCCACGTGCCGGGGTTGTCCGCCTTGTCGCAGTGGATCGACACGGAGCGAGAACGCGTCGAGCGCCAGCACATCGCCGCGCTCGATGCGCTCGCTCGATGCGCAACGGCACGAGCCAACTTCGACGAGGCGGTGATGTGGCGCCGGCGGCAGGCCGAAGCCGACCCGCTCAGCTCAAAAGCCGCACTCGCGCTGCTGCACGCGCTGGCCGAAACGGGTGACCGCGCCAGCGCCTTGCGCTACGCCGCCTCGCATGAGCGGCTGATTCGGCAGGAGCTCGAGGTCGATCCGGATCCCGTCGTGACGGAGTTCGTCGCCTCACTGCGAGCCGATGCCGTCGCGTTCGACATGCGAGCGACGCCGAGCAAGCCCCGTGAGTGGATTGCGACACCACCGCGGGCAGCAACGCCGGCCACCTCACATGCGGCGATGCTCACGCCGGCCGACGGTGTGGAACTGGACCGCGACGGGGCGCCAGTCGCGGCGGCGCTTCCAGGGGTCATGGCTGCGAACCGCTCGCAGTCGCACGTTCGCAAGCCGGCCTGGTTTGCGATCGCGGCGCTGGTGCTCCTGGCCGGCACAGCCATGGCCGGCAGGTGGGCAACCAGCGGTCGCGCCGAGTCCACCGCGGTCATCCCGCCGATCCTCGTCCTCGGCAGCGGCAGCGATCCGGTCTCGGGACGCGATCCGATGAACCGGATCGTCGCCTGCAGCGGACCTGCCTGCCCCACGGACCCACTCCCGCAGGACGCATACGTCGTCGCACCGAATTCGGCGTACCCCGCCCCGGCGGCGGGCACGCACTACATCGGGCCAGTCCCAGATGCCACGAACATCGTCAGTCCGGGATATCGCTGTTGCACCCTGGCCACCTTCGAGCGGACGTTCCCGCTGCCCGCGAATGCGATCGCCGCGACTATCACCGTGAGCACGCTGGCTGACAATGCCGCCAGCGTGGAAGTGAACGGCGAGAAATTCGGAGCGCAGACGGACACCCTGGCCTCGATGAATTTCGACAGTCCGAGCCAGTTCACCACGACGTTCGTGCCCGATCCGAGCGGGGTGAATCACCTGCGGATCACCTTGTGGGACGGCGGCGGAGCTCTCGGTCTGCAGTACGTGGCCACCGTGACGTACCAAACCGACCGGGCGCACGCACAAGATTCCGCAACCAGACCAAAATAACGCGGATTTAACAGCGAATTCGCCAAATGTTTCACGGCCGCCAGGTAAGGTGGGGGCGTTTCAGCTTCCCTTACCCATTCGGAGGTCGCCGTGGATCGCCGTTTTGCCTTCCTCACCCTGGCTGCGCTGGTCGCCGCCTGCAGCACAGAACCGACATCGCCGCCGTCGCGGCTCTCGCCGAGCGACCGAGCACCGTCACCGGACGTTACGGTCTCCTCGCGCGTGGTCATCGACAACTTCATGACGGGCGGCGGCACGTGGCAGAGCTGCGGCGCCCTCTTCAACTACGTCCAGGACCCCTCGATCATCGGCGGCGCACGCGAGACCTACTCACGTGAGGCCGGCCCCTGCTCCAGCGCAGGAGCGAAGACCGTGATCGATGCTTCGCAGGGGACCATGGCGTGGGGCGGGAATAACACCTATTCCTCGGAGTACGGTGTCGCCTACGGCACCGAGATCGGCTACGTCCAGCCGTACTGGTTGGGCGATCCCAACCGCGGCAAGGGCACTCCGCTGCATCTCGCGCTGACGCTCGGCGACAAGATCCAGATCAGTATGGCGCAGGTCTCCAGCGAGAATCCGTCGGTCACGATCACCCTGCGCGATGCCTCGGGGAATGCGCATCAGTACAGCTTTCAGGCGGTGGCGGGTGCGAACTCCGTCCCGGTCAGCGCGTTCGGCATGAGCGCTGCCGCGGCGAATGACATCGCAGGATTCAGCATGAAGACCTATGGCGTGAAGACGTCGCGCGACGTGTTCCTCGGCATGAGTGTGCAGCCCTCCGACAACACGCCACCAGTGATCACGCCGACCATCACCGGACCGCTCGGGCAGAACGGCTGGTATACCGGCAACGTCACGGTGGCCTGGGACGTGAAGGATCCCGACTCGCCCATCATTTCCAGCAGCGGATGCGACACGGTGCGAGTCATCAGCGACACCGACGGCCAACCCATCACCTGCACTGCCACCTCGGCCGGCGGCACCAATGCGCAGACCGTGACGATCATGCGCGACGCCACGCTGCCCACGGTCACGTACGCGGGCAACGCCGGCAGCTACACGGTCGATCAGACGGTCGCGATCACGTGCACCGCGAACGACGCGACGAATCCGGGCTCCGGACTCGCGTCGAGTACCTGCGCGGACATCAGCGGGGCCGCGTACACCTTTGCCGTGGGCTCGAACGCCTTCAGCGCGACCGCAACGGACAAGGCGGGCAATGTCGGCTCCGGCTCGACGTCGTTCAACGTGTCGGTCAC
>DASZUN010000239.1:0-50574 GCA_035547615.1 Gemmatimonadaceae bacterium
GCGCGCGCGACGTCGACGCCCCGATCCTGATGCTCACGGCGCGCGACACCGTGCGCGACAAGGTGGCCGGCCTCGACGCCGGCGCCGACGACTACCTCACGAAGCCGTTCGAGCTGGACGAGCTGCTCGCGCGGATTCGCGCCTTGATGCGCCGGGGTCACGCCGTGCTGCCTGAGGTGCTCACGGTCGGCGATCTGACCGTCGACACGCGGAGCCAGAGCGCGACGCGCGCCGGCCGCGCGATCGCGCTCACGGCGCGCGAGTATGCGATGCTCGAGTACCTCGCACGGCGCGCCGGAGAAGTGGTCACCCGCGCCGACATCACGGCGCACGTGTGGGACGAGCACCACGATCCGTTCTCGAACGCGCTGGAGGTGTACGTCGGCCGGCTGCGGCGCAAGATCGACGAAGGCGCCGCGCGCCCGCTGATTCACACGCGCCGCGGCGCCGGGTACATGCTCGCCGACCTCGGCCCGAGCGGCGCCGGCGTGGCGGACGAGTGATGCTGCGCTCCGTTCGCGCGCGGCTCGCCCTCTGGCATACGACGGTGCTGGCCGTGCTGCTCGCGCTCGTCGCGGGCGGCGCGTACGCGTTCGTCGTGCACGCGACCCGCGCGCGCACCGACGAGTCGGTCCGCGACGCACTCGCCGACCTCCGCACGGAGCTCCTCGCCGAGCGAGCGGACCAGGGGTCGACGCGCGCGGCAGCGCGCGAAGTGCTCCATGAGATTCGCTTTCGCACGATCGCATTCATTGTCTTCGATGCTGCGGGGCGCGTCGTGGCGGCGAGCATTCCCGCCGCGCCGGCTGTCACCGCGACGGAGGACTCCGAGCCGCCGTTCGACGCGGTCGCGCTCGGCCGGTCGATCGTGACGGCGCCCGTCGCCGTCGAGACCGCTCGCACGCTGCCGGACGCCGAAGGCGGCTATCGCGTGGAGCTGGCGCCATTGGTCGCGGCCGACGGCCGCTTCACGATGGCCGCCGCGACGTCCATTCACGAGGACATGGAGACGCTGGCCGAGGCGCGCACGGCGATCGCGATCGCCGTCCCGCTCGCGCTCATGCTCGCCTGGCTCGGCGGGTGGTTGCTGGCGCGCCGCAGCCTCGCGCCAATGGTCGAGATCCGTGCGGCGACCGCACGCATCAGCGCGAGCAATCTCAGTGAGCGCGTGCCGAGCGGGCCGAACGACGACGAGGTCGGCCAGCTCGCGGCGGTGATCAATGGGCTCCTCGACCGGCTGGAGCGTGCGTTCACGCAGCAGCAGCAGTTCATGGCGGACGCGTCGCACGAATTGCGCACGCCCGTGGCTGTGGTGAAGAACGAGGCGTCGCTCGCGCTGTCTCGCGGACCGCGCACGGCCGACGAGTACCAGGACGCCTTACGCGTGGTGCGCACGGCCGCCACACGGCAGCAGCGGATCGTCGATGACCTGTTCTTCCTCTCGCGCGCAGACGCCGGCGAACTCCCGGTGCGGCATGACCCGCTCTATCTCGACGAGATCGTGGTCGAGTGCGCACGCGAAGTCCGTTCGCTCGCGGAGGCAAAGGGCGTGCGGGTTTCCGTGGAAGCGCCGTGCGAATCCGCGGCGGTGGGCGACGAGGCGCTGCTCCACCGGCTCGTGATCAACCTGCTCGACAACGCCATCAAGTACTCGCCGCACGACGCGGTCGTGCGCGTGGCGTTACGGCGCGTCGACGGCACGTATGCGTTGTCGGTAGAGAACGGTGGCGCGCCGATTCCGCCGGCGACGCGCGCCACCCTCTTCGACCGCTTTGTGCGCGGCGATGCGGCGCGCCCCGACGAAGGGGATACGCTGACGAGCGGCGCCGGACTCGGCCTGTCGATTGCCCGCTGGATCGCCGAGGCGCACGGCGGCACGCTCGAGCTCGAGAGGTCCGACGAGCACGCGACACGATTCGTGCTCGCGCTTCCCAGGGAATCGTGATCGACGGCCGATCCACTGTTAACGTGCGTTCAGGTAGTCCGAGCCATATTGCGTCCGTGCGCAGGCGAATCCACGTCTCGTTGGCTGTCCCGGTCGCCGCGCATGGACCGGGGACGGCTTCACGAATCCAGGAGAATCCTTCAATGGCTCGCTCAATCACGCAGGCGCTGCTCGCCGCGGGCATCATGTCCGCCGTCGCGCTCACGACGCTTGCCGCCCAGGGCCCCACGCCCAAGTACAAGCGCGACGTTCCGGCGCGCCTGCTCAAGCAGGCCAAGGTCGCCGAGGCCGACGCCGCGAAGACCGCTTCGGCGAAGTACCCCACCGGCCACATCCAGGCGGTCGAGCTCGAGAATGAGGACGGCCGGCTGATTTATTCGTACGAGATCAAGGTGCCGGGCAAGTCCGGCATCGAAGAGATCAATGTCAACGCGAAGACCGGCGCGGTGGTCAACACAGAGCACGAGACGCCATCGTCGGAAGCTCGCGAGGGCCGCGCCGAGAAGGGCGTGAAGAAGCCGGCGAAGTAAGCCGCTGCAGTCCGATGGCGGGATGGGACGATCCCATCCCGCCATGGAGTGGCCGAAGCTGGCGCTTCAGGCGCGACTCAAGGCGCGAGTACCGCCGCCGTGAGCTGCATGTTCTCCCGCGAGGTCCCCGTGTAGTAGAACACGTAGACCTTGTGCGTCTTCTCGTCTTCGGCGCACGTGCGCGCCGCGCCGCCGGTGGGGACCTTCTCCACCACAGTGAACTTGTTCGGCGTGTCCTCGTGCACCACGGTCAGCGTGCTGTCCGCCCGGTTCGGGTTGAACGCGAGCTTGAGCTGCGGATCGAAGCAGTTCTCGTCGGCGCGGCTCGGCACCTTGATGCGCGAGACGATGTTGCCGTTGTCGGCGTTGAGCACGACCATCTCCGTGTCGCACGCCATGAACAGCCGGCGCGATGCCAGATCCATCGAAAGCCCCTGCGCGTGCCCGCAGCTCGGCACCTTGTAGGTCGCTTCCTTCTTCAGCGTTCTCGTATCGACGCGAACGACGAAGCCCGAGTCCTCGACATTGCCCCAGAACTTGCCCTTGCCGTCGACGACGCCGGACTCGAGTCCGATGCCGATCGGCGTCTTGGAGAGCACCGTGCCGTTCTTCATGTCCACGACCCAGCCCTTGTCGTCGCGCCAGGCGAACGCGTGGTGCGTGGCCGGGTCGTAGCGGCTGCCGTCGCCCTTCACGTCGAGATGTCCGAGCACGGCGAGCGTCTTCAGGTCGAAGTACGTGCCGTTGCGTACGAGCCCGCGGTTCAGGTCCGGCGCGATGGCGTAGCCGCCGCCACCGCCTTCCACCGTTCCGACGATTGCGTCGTTGTCGACGTCGACCACCTTGTCGGCCAGGCCGTACAAGCGGCGCCCGGCAGGATCGACGATGATGTAGTCCGCGCGGACGTGGCCGAGCGGGATGGTCTTCACGACGTGGTAGTGCGGCGTCTGCGCCGCGCCCCTCGCTGCAACGAGCCCCACGAGCGCCGCGGCGAGGACCGCCGATGTGCGAACACGAACCATGCTCACTCCGGAATTGGTCGACTCAAGAATAGGCGGCCAACCTGTCACGAACATGACAGGTCAGAACCCGTACTTCACGCCGACGATCACGCTCCGGCCGTACACCTCGCGCTGGATGTTGTAGCGCAGCTTCGGAATGCCGTTGTAGAACCCGAAGACTTCATTGTTGAGATCGAGCCCCTGGATCTGGAGCTGCGCGGCCGGCGTCAGCGCGACGCTGAGCGATGCGTCCACCTGGCCGTGCGCGTAGAGGTACGTGTCGCCGCTCGGGGTGGCGCTCCCGTCGCCGTACTCGAAGATGCTCTCCCCTTGATACTGGTACGCGGCGCGCGCCGAGAGGCGGCCCAGGTCGTACGTCGCCGCGAGGTTTGCGACGTTCGGCGCCTGGCGGGGCAGCGCCGTGTTGCGCGCGACGGCTGGCGACCCCAGCCCCGCAGCGCTCGTCGCCGTGTCGGCGAGGATCTGCGCCCGGCTGTTCGTGTGCGTCCAGTTCATGTCCACGCCGAGGCCGGAGAGCACGCCCGGCAGCATGTAGAACTTCTGCGTGTACGTCAGCTCCGATCCCTCGAGCGTCGCGTCGCCGCCGTTCTCCGGGCGCGTGCCGTAATAGCCCTGGAAATCGGCCACCGGTCCGTCGTACACGAACTCGCGATCGTAGATGAAGCCGGCGATCTTCTTGTAGAACAGCGCCGCGGAGAGGAGCCCGCCGCGCGTGAGGTACCGCTCGGCGAGCACGTCGAAGTTCCACGCGTGCTGCGGCTTGAGGTCCGGGTTGCCCGCCGAGAGGTTGCCGAACGAGTGCTGGCACGAGGCGCAGACCGTGCCGGAGAGGTGCGGCGCGAGGTCGAAGTAGTTGGGCCGTGCGATGCCGCGCGTGACGGCGACGCGGAAGTCGCTGCGGTCCGACAGCGCGTACTTGAGCTGCACGCTCGGAAACAAATCCATATAGTCCTGCGCACCCGGCGTGGTGCTGATCGCCGTCGTCGAGCCGTTCTTCGTCGCGACGTGGCCGGTGTAATGCGAGCGCGTCGCTTCGGCGCGGAGGCCGACGTTCACGTGCAGCGCGCCGGCGTCGGACGTGTGCATCGCGTACGCCGAGTAGACGTCCTCGCCGCCATCGTAGCTCGCGAGTGAGTCCTTGGCGAAATTCGTCTTGTCGGTGAACGCCTCGGGGTGCGCATTCTCGTACGATTCGATCGCGCCCTCCGCGGCCTGCGGCCCCATGAGGAAGCCCGAGGCGATCGTCGTGTAGAACGACGGATCCGAGTACGAGCTGAGGAACTGGTCGAGCGGGACCGTGCCGATCGGCGCGAACGTGCGCGCGCGCGATACGTACGACTTGGTCTCGTCCCGGAGCTTGAGCCCGAGCTTGAGCGTGCTCGGCATCGTGCCGAGCGTGTAGTGCTCGAGCGCGTCCAGGTGCGCGCCGACGTCGTGGCCGATCGCGCTGCCGTCGCTCAATGAGTATTTGCTCAAGGCATAGTTCTTCGGGTCGAGCGCGGCGGTCGAGTCGCTCGCGTTCACGAAGCGATAGCGCGGCGTGATGAGGCTCGACGCGTCGTACTGGAGCGGCACGCCGTTGCCATCCGGACCGTCGTACTCGAAATCGTTCGTCCGGTAGTCCTTATTGAGCTGCCGCGTGCCGGCGAAGTCGGCGCCGTAGCTCACGGAGAACGGCACCGTCGGGATCTGGCCGGTCATCGACATGCCGTACATCTGCTCGTTCGGGCGGCGCTGCGACGTCTCGCGCACGAACGTCGCGCCCGTGCCCACGCCGCTCGTGCCAGCGTCCGCCTGCGTCGAATCCCCAGCCGTCGCGGCGTCGAAGCGGTAGCGCGACCCGTAGTTATGGAATTCGCTGAACAGCCCGCGGAGGCCGAGCGTGCTGCCGCCGTCGAAGCGGTAGTCCAGATCGCCGACCGCACCGGTGCGCGTGCGACCGTAGATGTAGTCACGCTGGTCCCACTCCACGGGGAAGGCGCGCGAGCCGCTCATGTCCCACGCCGGCTCCACGTCTTCGATCGAGCGATTGTTGCGGTCGAAGGTGACGCCCAGCAGCGCGCCCAGCTTCCGCTGCTCCCCGTACCGCCCGCCGTACATCAGGCTCCACTGACCTTGCTTCGCGTTGAGCTGCGACTGCATCCCGCCTTGCAGCGCGAGGTAGCCGCGCGGAACGTCGTCGGGGATCTTGCTCACGAGGTTGACCGAGCCGCCGATCGCGTCGGCGTCCTGGTCGGCGGTGAGCGTCTCGGAAACCTCGACCGCGCCGAGGAGGTCGGACGGCACGTCGTCGAGCTTGGGGATGCGGTCCTTGCTCTCGGTGCCGGGCACGTGCGCGCCGTTGATGGTCACGTTCGACAGACGCGGCTCGGTGCCGCGGATCTGCACGAACTTGCCCTCGCCTTCGTCGCGCTCCGTCGACACGCCAGGCATCCGCGCGAGCGCTTCGGCGGCGTTCGCGTTGGGCAGCGACCGGATCTCGTCGCCCGACTGCACGACGATGAAGTTGTCGGCCTGCTCACGCCTGGCGAGCGCCGCTTCGCGGGTCTCGTTCAGCCGCGACGAGGCGACGATCGTCACGCCCGCGAGCTCGGCGGCAGCGCTGCGGAGCTTCTCGTCCGGCGCGTTGACGAAGCCGTCGCCGACCGTGATCCGGAGCGAGTCCGGTGCGTAGCCCAGCCGATGAAACGTGACCGTGTATGGCCCGGCATCGACCGCGTCGAGCCGGTACTGGCCCGCGCCGTTCGTTACAGTACCGTAATGAGTATTCGCGAGGTGGATCGTGACGCCGGCCACGGGTGTGCCGAGCGTGTCCGTGACACGGCCGGTGAGCGAGCCGCGTTGCGCGTGGGCGAGCGTGGCGGCGGCGCAGACGAGGGCGCCGCCGAGGACGAGCGGTCGAATGGGCATCGGTCGAGGGGGCAGAGGAGTGGGCGCACGGCAGCATCGCCGACTCCTCACGAAAGCCCATCCGCCCACGCGGCTCGGTGATGATCACGTCACGGTATGGCTCCGCCGCGAGAGGCGGCCCGATACCTGGCCCATATCGTCTGATACGACGCCGAAACGAAAATGTCAGCTTCCCGACAGGCAGGTCGCCTTACTCGTAGCGCAGCGCCTCGATCGGATCGAGCCGCGCCGCCCGTCGCGCGGGCCAGACGCCGAACAGCACGCCGACGGCGCTCGCGAACGCGAATGCGAGCGCGATCGACGATGCGCCGACCGCCGTCGACCACCCGAACGCGCCGTGGAGAATCACCGCGCCGCCGACGCCGGCGGCGATGCCGACCATGCCGCCGATGATGCACAGCACCACGGCCTCCGAGAGAAACTGCAGCAGGATGTTGCGCTTGCTCGCGCCGAGCGCCTTGCGCACGCCGATCTCGCGCGTGCGCTCCGTGACGGACACGAGCATGATGTTCATGATGCCGATGCCGCCGACGAGCAGCGATACCGCCGCGATGCCGGCGAGGAGGCTCGTGAAGACCTGCGTGGCGTCACCCAGCGTCTGGATGAAATCCGCCTGGTTGCGAATGCGGAAATCGTCCGGCTGGTCCGGCCGCAGGCGATGCGAGTGGCGCATCGCCAGGATGATCTCGTTCGTCGCCGCCGGCAGATCGGCCTCGCTCGAGGCGAGCGCGAAGATGTCGTCGACCCAGTCGGTCTTGAAGACGCGGAAGCGGCCAGTGTAGAACGGAATGAGCACCTGGTCGTCTTCGCTCCCGAATCCACCCCCCGCGCCCTTCTGCTTCAACGTGCCGATCACCGTGAACTGGATGCCGCCGATCCGCACCTTCTGCCCCACGATCGCGAGGGGGTTGGCCACGCCGAGGTTGTCGAGGACGCCGCTGCCGAACACGGCGACCCGTTGCCGTCCCAGGTTGTCGCCCGAGGTGAACATCGAGCCATAGTCGATCGCGTAGTGCCGAACCTGAAGAATGTTCGGGGTGGCGCCGACGATCCGGACGTTGGTGTTCTTGTCGCCCCACTGGACCTGGAGCATCTTGTCTTGCTGCGGCTCCACCGCGAGCACGTGTGGCGCGCGTTCCTCGATCGACTGCGCGTCCTCGAGCGTCATGCGGCGGCGCGAGTTCAGTTGCACGCCGCCCATGCGCTGCCACGCCGCGTCGATCTGCAACGTCGTCGTGCCAAGCGCCGCGATCCGGTCGTGGACCGACTGCTGCGCGCCGTTCCCCAGCGCGACCATCGCGATGACGGCGGCGATGCCGATCACGATGCCGAGCATCGTCAGCAGCGAGCGAAGCAGATTCGCCCGCAGTGCCGCGAGCGCGATGCGAAGAGTCTCTAACAGCACGGATCGTCGTTCTCCGAGGTGTTCCCGCGTTCCCATGGAAGCCTAACCATCCTACCTGTCATCTTGATGACAGGTTCCGGGCGGCGCCCATGGCCGATGCGCGGAATGGCCGCGTGCGGCGAAGCATCGTGCGACCACGTAGAATTGGAGCATGCGCGTCCTGCTCGTCGAAGACGACCGGGAGCTCGGCCAGGTACTCTCGACCGGGCTCTCCGAAGAAGGATTCCACGTGGTCCACGAGACGGCGTTTGCCGCCGGCCAGGCGCGCGCCGTGCTCGGGCGGTTCGACGTGATCGTGCTCGACGTGATGCTGCCGGGCGGCAGCGGGTTCGACCTCTGCCGCTCGCTGCGCGAGCGCAAGATCGATACGCCGGTCATGATGCTCACTGCGCGCGACGCCGTGGACGATCGCGTCCACGGGCTCGACTGCGGCGCCGACGACTACGTGACCAAGCCGTTCGCGATGCGCGAGCTGGTCGCGCGCTTGCACGCGCTGGCGCGGAGACGCCCGGCGCTTTCGCCCGCGCGCGTGACGGTGGGCGATCTCGAGGTCGAGCTCCGCGCGCGCCGCGTGCACCGGGGCGGCCGTCCGATCGAGCTCACGGCGAAGGAATTCGCGCTCCTGGAGTTCCTCATCCTTCACCAGGGCCAGGTGGTCGATCGCGCGGCGATCACCGCCCACGTCTGGGACGAGAACCACGATCCGTTCACGAACGTGCTCGAGGTCCTCGTGCGGCGGCTTCGCCGCAAGGTCGACGACGGGTTCGCGGTGAAGCTGATCCACACGCTCCGCGGCGCCGGGTATCGGCTGGGGGCATGATCGCGCGCGCGGGCCGTCCGGCGGTGGTGCCGCCGTCGCTCGCGCGCCTGCGTTTGCGGCTCACGGTCTGGTACGCCGCCACCTTCTTCGCGATCCTCGCGCTGCTCGGCGGCGGCATGTTCGCGGCGATCACGCGGCGCTTCGACAACGAGCTCGACGCCTCGCTGCGCGATGCCTCACGCGAGCTGGTGCGGGAGGCGAGCATCGAGGTTGCCTCGGGGCGGCCGGACGAAGCGGTCGAGATCGCGCGCATCCTCCGGATCCCCGAGCGCCGGCTCTATCTGACCGACACCGCCGGCCGGTCGCTCACGGCCGTGCCCGTCGACGATTGGCTGCGGCGCCTCGCGGCACGCGCGAGCCGTGCTGACAGCGCGAGCGCCACGCACGTGATCGGCGACCGCATCCTGCGCGCACATGCCCAACGGTTCGAGCTCGGTCCGGGTCGCATGGCGGTGGCGCTCGCCTCGGGCGACGAAGTGGAGTTGGAGGACCGCTACACGGCGCTCATCGTCGCCTTCACTGCCGCGGCGCTCGTCTCGGTGATTCTCGTCGCCGGCGGCGGCTATCTCCTGGCGCGCAAGTCCACCGCGCCGGTCGAGCAGGCGATCGAGCACATGCGGCGGTTCATGGCCGATGCGGCGCACGAGCTCCGTACGCCGCTCACCGTCATGCGCAGCCGCGCCGAGGTCGCGCTCTCGCGTCCGCGCGAGGCCGAGTCGTACGTCGCCGCGCTGCAGAGCGTGGAGCGCGAGACGATCCACCTGGCGCGCATCGTGGATGATCTGCTCACGCTGGCGCGGGCCGACGCCGGCCAACGGCCCATCCAGCGCTCGCGCGTCTTTCTCGACGACGTGATGCTCGACGCCGCGGACGCCGCGCGCGCGATCGCCGCCCCAAAGTCCGTCGAGATCCAGGTGGTTGCGTTCGAGGAAGCGCCGGTGGCCGGCGACCCTCAACTGCTGCGCCAGCTCGTCATGATCCTGCTCGACAACGCGGTGAAGTTCACCGGGCCGAATGGGGTCGTGCGAGCCGGGGTCGCCCTCGTGGACGCCGCGCCGACCCTGACCGTGTCCGATACGGGCATCGGCATCGGCACGGACCAGCTCCCCCACGTGTTCGAGCGATTCTATCGCGGCGATTCGGCTCGTTCGCGCGACGCGGGCCGCGACGGGGTGGGACTTGGCCTGTCGATCGCCCAGTGGATCGTCGAGGCACACGGCGGGTCGATTCGCATGGACTCGCGGGCTGGACAGGGCACCCGGGTGGTCGTTCAGTTTCCACCTGTGGCCTCCTCGCTTCCGGTGTCATCCTCCTGACAGGTGGCGCCCGATAGCCTTCACGGTTCACGTCTCAGCCTCGAGGTCATGAACGCTCGTACCCTGCTACTGGCGTCCGCGCTCTTTGCCGCGCCTGCCATGGGACAGACGCCGTACACTCGCGCCGCCGCCGTCGAGGCCGCGCTCGATCGCGGCGCGCGACTCGGCGTCGCGCGCGCCGATACGGCCGTGGCGAATGCCGCGTTGATCGGCGCGCGGGCGTTCCCCAATCCGGCGCTCAGCGTCACCTACAGCAAGGACGCGCCGCATTATCACGAGATCGCCGATATCCCGCTCGATTTCCCGTGGCTGCGCAACCTGCGCGTGCAGTCGGCGCGCCTCGGGCTGAACGCCGCGCTCCTGCGCTATCAATTCGCGCGCGCGACGATCGCGCTCGACGCCGACACCACCTACACCAAGGCGATCGCCGCGCGCGAGCGCCTCGCCCTGTCGCGACGCAACGCGCTCGACGCGGACAGCCTGCTGCACATGGTCGAGCGCCAGCGCGACGCCGGCGACGCGAGCGATCTCGACGTGGAGCTCGCGCGCGTGAACGCGGGACAGCAGGCCAATACCGCCGCGGCCGACTCGCTCGACTGGATGTCGGCGCTGCTCGATCTCCAGGCGGTCCTCGGCCTCACCTCCGAGCGGCTGGAGATCAGCGCGACAGACTCGCTCGGCGAGCCCCCCGACGTGCCGACGCCCGGCGTGGCGACGCTGAACGAGACGGCGGCCGACCTCTCGCTCCAATCGGCGACGCTCGCGGCGCGCCTGCAGCGACGCTCGCTCTGGGCGTCGCCGACGATCAGCGCGGGCATCGAGCACGGCGCGCCCGACGAGCCGGGGCTGCTGCCCACCGTCGGCATCGGCATCGGGCTGCCACTGTTCGACCGCAACCGAGGCGCGATCGCCGAGGCGGACGCCGAGCGTGCGCGCGCGCAGGCCGAGCTCACGCTGGCGCGCGTGGAGGCGCGGAGCGACATCGCGCACGCGACGCGCGAGCGCGTGAACGCGCTGGTGCGAGTCGTTCGCGACCGCGCCGTCGTCGCGAGCGCGGACCGGGTGGCGAGCATGTCGCTCACCGCGTACCGCGAAGGCGCGTCGTCGCTGCCCAACGTGCTCGAGGCGCAGCGGAACGCGCGCGAGGTGCTCGCCCAGTACATCGACGATCTTGCCGCCGCCTGGATCGCGACCGCGGAGCTCCGCGTGCTCGCGCTCACTCCTTCGACGACCTCACAGCCATGAAACGAACGATGCGGTTCGCGCGCCGGCGCGCGACGATCGCGACGAGTGTGATCGCTCTGCTGGGCGCCGCGTCCGCGTGTCACAAGCAGGGTGGCGATGGGGACGAAGACGTGCAGGCCGTGGTGCCGGCGCAGACGGTGATCGTCACGCCGCAGGCGTTCACGGAAACGATGGGCGCGATCGGCGAGGTCGTGCCGCGCGCCGGCCACGTCGCCACGCTGAGCGCGCCGGCGGCGGGTCGCGTGGGGCAGGTGTTCGTCACCACGGGGCAGACGGTGCAGCCGGGACAGCGGCTGGTGGAGCTCGATCAGGCGCCGTTCCGCGTATCGACACAGGCGGCGGACGCCGCGCTCGCGGCGGCGGAGCGCGCAGCGGAGCGCGAGCAGCGTCTCGCCAACGAAGGCATCGCGCCACGCAAGGACGCCGAGCAGGCCGCGGCCGACGTCGCGAAGGCGCGGGCCGATGCGGCCGAGGCGCATCGCGCCGAAGAGCTGTCGGTGCTCACGGCGCCGATCGCCGGCGTGGTCACGCGCATGTCGGCGACGATCGGCGCGTCGGTCGATCCGGCGCAACCGCTCGTCGAGATCTCCGACCCGCGCACGGTCGACGTGCTTTTGAGCGTCACGCCGAGCGAAGCCGCGCGCGTGCAGCCCGGCATGAAGGTCACGCTGAGCGCGGGACAGTCGGCCTCCGGCGAGCCGCTCGGCGTCGGCACGGTGAGCGACGTCTCCGGCACCGTCGATACGGCGACGCGCAGCGTCGCGGTGCGCGTGCAGGTGCCGAGCGCGCGACGGCAGCTGCGCATCGGCGAGACCGTGTACGGCGCGATCGCCGTGGGCCTTGTCCCGAACGCGATCGTCGTTCCCGCGGAGGCGGTCGTCCCGAACGAGCAGCAGTTCCAGGTGTTCGTGGTCGATGACAAGGGCATCGCGCACGCGCGTGACGTGACGATCGGCGGCCGGGCGAACGGGCTGGTGGAGATCACGAGCGGGTTGAAGGCGGGCGAGCGGGTCGTGACCTACGGCGCGTACGGCATGCAGGACAGCGCCAAGGTCGCGCCGCTCAAGGCTGCGCCGGACAGCGGCGCGCCGAAGGGCGATTCCAGCGAGAAGGCCAAGCCGTGAGCGAGAAGCGCTCGCTCTGGGGGCTGCTCGCCGAGCAGCGCCGCTTCGTCTATCTCGCCGTTGCACTGCTCAGCGCCGCCGGCATCTGGGCGGCGACGCAGCTGCCGTCGTCCATCTACCCGGAGCTCAACTTCACGCGCATCACCGTCGTGACGCAGGGTTCCGCGCTCGGCGCGCGCCAGGTGCTGTTCTCGATCACGCGGCCGATCGAGGAAGCGGTGAGCACCGTCCTCGGTGTCACGCGCGTGAACTCGCGATCGATTCGCGGCGGGAGCGAAGTGAACGTGACGTTCGCGCCCGGCACCGACATGCAGTACGCGCTCGAGCAGGTGCGCGCGCAGGTGAACCAGATCCGCGGCGATCTGCCGGCCGGGCTGGACATCGAGGCCGAGCGGCTCACGCCGTCGGTCTTTCCAATTCTCCAATACAATCTCGAGGGCGGGGATCCGCCCACGCTGTACGACATCGCGCAGTACCAGCTCCGTCCGTTGATCTCGCGCGTGCCCGGCGTGGGGCACGTGGACGTGATGGCGAGCAACATCCGCGAGATCGAGGTGATCGCCGATCCGACGCGGCTCGCCGGCCAGAACATGACCTTCGACGACCTGGCGACGGCCATTCAGCAGTCGGCGACAGTCACCGCGGTCGGGCGGATGCCGTCGGACTACCGGCAGTATCTGATCGTGACCACGTCCGAGGCGAAATCGGTGGACGACGTGGCGAATCTCGTGGTCGGGCACGGGCTCCGGGTGAGCGATCTCGCGACGGTCACGCCGGGTACGGAGGACAACACGCGGATCGTGGCGGGCGACGGCCAGCCGGCCGCGCTGATCAACATCACGCGGCAGATCGGCGGGAACACGCTCGCGATCGCCGACAGCGTGGCGAACATCGCGGCGACGATGCGCAAGACGTTGCCGCACGGGATGGTGTTGAAGCCCGTGTACGATCAGGCGTCGCTCGTGCGCGACGCGGTCAAGTCGGTGCGCGACGCGATGCTCATCGGCGCGGTGCTCGCCGTGATCATCCTGCTGCTCTTTCTGCGCCACGGCCGCATCACGGCAATCAGCGCATCGTCGATTCCGCTCACGATGGCGATCACGGTCTACGTGATGTCGCTCATCGGGCAGACGTTCAACCTCATGACGCTGGGGGCCATGGCGATCGCCATCGGTCTCGTGATCGACGATGCCGTGGTCGTGACCGAGAACATCGTTCGGCACCTGCACCTGAATCCCATTCGCGAGATCGCGATCCGCGAGGCGGTGCAGGAGCTGATCTGGCCGGTGACGACGTCGACGATCACGACCGTGGTCGTGTTCCTGCCCCTCGGTCTCCTCACCGGCGTCGAGGGGCAGTTCTTTCACGCGCTGTCGATCACGCTGACGATCGCGGTGCTGATCTCGCTGCTGCTCGCGCTGACGATCATCCCGCTGTTGAGCGAGCAGTACCTCACCGCCGCGGACGCCGAGGAAGACGCGGTGCCGGACACGCAGTCGTCGGACGAGCCGGGCGAACGGGTGCAGGGCACGGGATTCCTCGCGCGGATCGGCCGCGCGGTGGACGCGCTGTCCGACGTCTACGAGCGGGCGCTGGGCAAGACGCTCGAGCATACGAGAATAACAATAGTAGTATGCGTCGTGCTGGCGGCGGCCGGGTGGCTGGCGCACCGGTACGTCGGCACGGGCTTCCTGCCCGACATGGACGAGGGCGCGTTCGTGCTCGATTACGTGAGCCCCGGTGGCACCGCGTTGTCCGAGACCGATCGCCTCGTGCACCAGGTCGAGCAGATCCTGCTCAAGACACCCGAAGTGTCCGGCATCTCGCGCCGCACCGGCGCGGAGCTTGGCCTCTTCGCCACCGAGCAGAACACCGGCGACATCACGGTCCGCCTCAAGCCGCAGAGTCAGCGCAGCCGCAGCTCGTTCGAGATCATCGACGACGTGCGCACGAAGATCGCCGCGACCGTGCCTCGCCTCCGCGTGGAGTTCGTGCAGATCATCTCCGACGAGCTCAACGACCTCGCCGGCGCGAGCAACCCGATCGAGATCAAGCTGTTCGGCGCCGACCTCGACGCCCTCGAGGCCTACGGCACGAAGTTCGGCGACAAGATCGCCAAGGTCGACGGCGTGGAAGACCCGTACAACGGCGTCGCCGAGCCGACCGCCGAGATGGCGATGACGGTGAACGAGGCCGAAGCGAATCGCATCGGGCTCACGCCGCTGCAGGTGAGCGACGAGGCGGCCGGCGCGCTGCTCGGGGTGGACGCGGGGCAGGTGCGCCTGTCCGATCGCTCGATCGGCATCCGCGTGCGCGCACCGGATTCGGTGCGCTACGATCCCGCGCTCCTCGCGTCGCTGCCGATCGTCTCGCCCACGACGCACGCCGCCGTGCCGCTCGGCGCACTCGCCACGTTCCAGCGTGAATCGGGACGCTCCGAGCTGCTGCGCGAGAATCAGCAGCAGATGATCGACATGACGGCCGACATCAGCGGGCGCTCGCTGGGTTCGATCGTCAACGACATCAAGCCCATTCTCGCCGCCAACCCGCCGCCGCCCGGGATTCGCGTCGAGCTCGCGGGCCAGTACGCGAGCCAGCAGGCCGCGTTCAAGGCGCTGCTCCTCGTGCTGGCCCTCGCGGTGCTGAGCGTGATCGCCGTGATGGTCATTCAGTTTCAGAGCTTCGTCGAGCCGGCGGTCGTCCTGCTCGCCGCGCCGCTGTCGTTCGTCGGCGCGATCGGGCTGCTGCTGCTCACGGGCACGCCGCTCAACGTCTCGTCGTTCATGGGCCTGATCCTGCTCGTGGGCCTCATCGTGAAGAACGGCATCATTCTGCTCGACTTCACGCGCATCCTCATGCGCACCGAGGGCGTCGCGCTCGCCGAGGCGCTGCGCCGCGCGGGACGCATCCGCCTGCGGCCCATTCTGATGACGACGCTCTGCACGCTGTTCGGCCTCCTGCCGCTCGCGCTCGGGCTGGGCGCCGGCAGCGAGCTGCAGAAGCCGCTCGCGCTCGCCGTGATCGGCGGCCTCGCGCTCTCCACGCCGATCACGCTGTTCGTCGTCCCCACGCTGCTCGTCGCGATTCGCGGACGGGAGCACCGGCTCGGCGGAACTACCGTGGTGCCTTGAGAACGCGCCCGGCCTTGACGGCAACGGAACGGCAACTGCACGCGCTGCGGATAATGGCGGCGACTTCCGGATGCGTTGGATAGGCGGAAACGGCAGTGAATCCGAGTGTTTAAGAAAACCCTCATGATGTTCCGACGCGGCGGGCGGATCTCCACGCTTCGCCAAAATTCGCCACTCACGGCAGTTCCCGCTTTTCCAACTAATCCGGTGTCATCCGGCAGTTATCCGCAGCCAGTGCCGTTGCAGTTGCAGTTGCCGTCGCAGTGACAGCTGTCCTTGTAGTTGCCACCGCGCTACCCGAGCGCCGCGAGGACCTCGTCCGTCGACCGCACGCGGCCGATCGTGGGGAAGAACTTCGAGACGGCCATGTGGTGCAGCTCGGCATCGCGCGCCGCCATGGCGTCCGACACGAAGACGAGATGGTACCCGTGCTCGAGCGCCACGCGCGCCGTCGCCTCGACGCCGATGTTCGTCGCGATGCCGCAGAGCACGATCGTGTCGATCTTTCGACGCCGGAGCTGCGGCTCGAGATCGGTCCCGTAGAACGCGCCCGGCTGGTGCTTGGTGACGATCACGTCGCCGTCCTTCGGTCCCATCTCGGGCACGATGTCGCTCCAGCCCGGGCCGAGGTTCATCGCCGGCCGCTCGATGTCGGCAATCGGACGCGGGAAGAGTACGCCGCCCGGACCCGGATCCACGTGCACGAGCACGACGAGCGCGCCGCGCTCGCGAAAACGGTCCGCCATCGCCGCGGCGCGCTGGATCACGTCGCTCGCCGCGATCGGCACCGTGGGCATACCCGCGATCCCGCGCTGCAGATCGATGACGACGAGTGCGGTGGACTTCGGATCGAGCGTCAGGTTCGCCATCAGTTGCGTTCTCCCATCGAGTAGATCAGGACAGTGGTCGCGTCGCCGACGGTCGCGCACCCGGCGAGCGCCATCGCGAGATCGAGCTCCTCGCGCAAGTGCCGGAGGACGGCGCGCACGCCGTCCGCACCATCGAGCGTCAATCCCCACAATATCGGGCGTCCGACAAGGACCGCACGCGCGCCCAGCGCAAGCGCCTTGAGCACGTCGGTGCCGCGGCGAACGCCGCCGTCGACGAGCACCTCCGCACGGCCGCTCACCGCATCGACCACGCCGCGCAGCACGGCGATCGGCGCGGGGACGGTGTCGAGCTGCCGGCCGCCGTGATTCGACACGATCACCGCCGAAGCGCCGTGCTCGATCGCGAGCACCGCGTCCGCCGGCGCCAGCACGCCCTTCACGATCACGGGCAACGGCGACACGGAACGCAGCCACGCGACGTCGTCCCACGTGAGGCCTGGATCCCACTGCGCGTTGATATACTGCGCGAGCGCCGAGCCCTGGCCCTCGCCGCGGTGGTGATACGACGTGTGCGCCTCGGGAAAGTTGCCGAGCGCGAGATGCGGCGGCATGCGATACGAGTTGCGCCGGTCGCGCTCGCGATGCCCGGCGAGCGGCGTGTCGACCGTGAGGCAGAGCGCGCGGAACCCCGCCGCCGTCGCGCGCGCCACGAGATCGCGCGTGATCGCCTTGTCGCGGTAGACGTAGAGCTGGAACCACTTGGGGCCGTCCGACGCCGCGGCGATCGCCTCCAGGCTGCAGTTCGACACGGTGCTCGCGCAGTAGATCGTGTCCTCGGCCGCGGTGCCGCGCGCCGTCGCGGCTTCGGCCTCGGCATGACACAGGCCCTGGAAGCCCATCGGCGGCACGAGCACCGGCATCGAGACCGGCGTGCCGAGCACCGTCGTGGCGAGCGATCGGTCGGCGACGCCGCGGAGCATGCGCGGCAGCAACTGGATGCGGTGGAACGCCGCGCGGTTCTCGGCGAGTGTCCACTCGTCGGCGGCGCCGCCGGCCATGTAGTCGAACGACATGGGTTCGAGACGCTCCCGGGCGAGCGCCTCGAGTGCGTCGAGGTTCAGGATGTCGAGCATCGGCCTGGGGAGAGGGAAGTGTGCGGTAACGATGCGCCGCCGCGGCGCGTCGTGAAAGTGCGGCGCGCTTGTCCCGCGCGTCGGTTCCGTCGAGCTTTCGACCGCACCGATCTCGCGGCCCACCCACCCGGAGCTCGATCCCAGGCATGCTGGACGTCATCACGCAGTGGGTTTCCCACTACGGGTACCTGCTCGTCGCGTTGTTCCTCTTCGTCGAGGGCATCGGGCTCCCGGTCCCGGGCGAAACGGCGCTCGTCACCGCCGCCGCGCTCGCGGGCCGCGGGACGATGTCGCTCGTCGGCGTGATGATCGCCGGCGCGATCGGCACGATCGCCGGCGTGGAAACGGGCTACTGGCTGGGTGCGCGCGGCGGCACCGCGGTCGTGACGCGGTACGGGAAGTGGATCCGTCTCACACCCGAGCGCCTCGATCGCACGCACCGGTTCTTCGCGCAGCACGGCGCGAAGACCGTGCTGCTCGGCCGGTTCGTGGCGTTCGTGCGGAGCTTCGTCGGCATCTTCGCCGGGCTCTCGGCGATGCCGATTCGCGTGTTCACGGCCTACAACGCGATCGGCGGGTCGGTGTGGGTCGTCACGTTCAGCGCGTTGGGATACGCGTTCGGGCGCAACCTGCCGCGGCTCGTGCGCTACATCGGACGCGTCAGCCTGCTGCTCGCCGTGCTCGTCGCGCTGGTCGTGGCGGTCGTGTGGCTCTGGCGCTGGTTCGGTCGCAACCGCGTCGAGATCATCGCGGCGCTGAACACGATGCTCGATCGCATGCCGAATTCGCCGCGGGTCACGGGCATGCGCACGCGGCATCCGCGCGCCTGGCGCTTCGTGGGCGGACGCTTCCGGCGCGGCGAGTATCTGGTCGTGCACCTCGCCATCGGATTCCTGCTCAGCCTCGCCGTGATCGGCGTGTTCGCGTCGATCACCGAGGGGCTGGTCGACACCTCGCCGCTCACGCGATTCGACACCGTCGTGTGGATGCATCTGCGGCGCTCGATCACGACCGACGCCCTGCACACGTTCTCCGTGATCAGCAGCTTCGGGGGGCGCGGGGCGATGACGCTGCTGCTCGTCGCCGGCGCGCTCGTGTACGCGGTCCGGCGGCGCGGCGTGGAGCTCGCCGCCTGGTGCGCCGCGTTCATCGGCGGATCGCTGCTCGACGCGTCGCTCCGGTTCGTGGTGCGCCGCTCCGAGCTGCCGTTCGCCGACATCGTGCTGATCAACTGGGGCACGGGGCTGGCCAGCGGCCACGCGCTCGGCGTGATCGTCGGCTACGGCATGCTCGCGTATCTCGTGAGCTCGCTCACGCGCCGAGCGCTCGCGCGGACGGCGGCGATCGTGATCGCGACGGCGATCATCGCGGCGATCACGATCAGCCGTCTCTATCTCGGCCAGCACTACGTGAGCGATGCGAGCGCCGGCCTCGCGGCGGGACTCATCTGGCTCACCGCCTGCATTTCGGGAAGCGAGATCGCCCGCTCGACCGCGGTGGCCGAGCGCTAGCCTGCCGCGGCCGGGATGGCGGTCGTCGCGGCCGCGCCGCGCGTGTCCAGCGCCGCGAGGATGTCCGTCTTCGTGACGATCCCCTCGAGGCGGTTGCCGTCGATCACGAGCAGCATCGCGCGACGGTGGTGCGCCAGCAGCAGCCGGAGCGCTTCTTCGACGTCCGTGTCCGGCGGCACGCGGAGCGCTTCGGCGTCGACTGCATCGCGCACGTGCATCGTGTTCCACCGATCGGGTGGGATCTTGGTGACCGAGCCGACCGACACCACGCCGATCACGTAATCGCCGTCGAGCACAGGATACGCGGGGTGTGCGTCGTGCCGGCCGACGTGCTCGACGAACTGCGCGAGCGTGGCACCGGCGAGCGCGGGCACCACGTTGGTCTGCATGATCTCGCGAATCGGCACGTTGGCCAGCGCGGCGATCTTCACGCCTTCGTGCAGCCGCTGATCCGAGGACATCGACGCTTCGCCGGAGACGGCGTACGCGATCGCCGCGCCGATGAGGGTGGGGACGATGAACGCGTGGCCGCCCGTCGTCTCGGCGACGAACACCACCGCCGTCAGCGGCGCCTTGTATCCGCCGGCGAGGAACGCCGCCATGCCCACGGCCGCGTACAGCTCGGGGAGCGCGCTGTGTACGATGGATTGTCCGAACGCGGTGCCGAACGTGCCGCCCGTCAGGAAGAACGGCACGAACGCCGCGCTCACCCCGCCCACGCCCAGCGAGAACAGCGTCGCGAGGAGCTTGAGCACGCCGAAGGTCATCAGCTCGAGCGACGAGTGGACCTTGTTCAGCACCAGCCCGACTGCTTCGTAATTGGGGCCGAGCGGCACGAGGCCGTCGCGGTAGAACGTCACGAAGAGCAGGCCGCACGCGGCGGTGAGCACGCCGCCGAGCAGCATCTTGAGCCAGTGCGGGATCGTCAGCCGGATGCAGAAGCGGCGGAAGCGGCGGAACGTGATCGTGTAGATCATCGTGGCGCCGCCGCAGAGCACACCGAGCAGCGCCGACCAGAGCAGGTCGTGCCGGGTGTAGCTGCCGGCTGCCTGGAAGTTGAAGAGCGGCGTCGCCCCGAGCAGCGGCGCCATCGTTGCGTACGAGACGACGGACGCCACGAGCGCGGGCAGCAGCGCTTCGTGCGCGAGGTCGTCCTTGTACGGCATCTCCAGCGCGAACACGATACCCGTGAGCGGCGCGCGGAAGACCGCCGACATGCCCGCCGCGGCGCCCGCGATGAGCATGATCCTCCGGTCGCGCGCCTCGAGCTTGAACCGGCGCGCCACCGTCCAGAGCCACGAGCCGACCGCGCCGCCGCCGTAGATGCTCGGTCCTTCGAGCGCGGCGCTGCCGCCGCACGCAACGGTGGCGATCGCGGCCAACAGCTTCGGTATGAATGGCCGCGGGTCGATGTCACCCTGGTGCTGGTGATACGACTTGATGATCTCCTCGGTCGAGTGCTCGTCGGGATCGTGCGTGAGATACTGCATGATCAGCCCGGCGATCAGGAAGCCGAGCGCGAGCCCGGGGATCATCAGCCACTGGTGCGCGAGATACAGGTGCAGCACCGGCGGCCAGATCCACAGCAGGATGATCGCCGCGACGAGCGAGATCAGCAGACCGGCGATCACGCCCATGATCGGGCCCACGATCAGCCATTTGTGCAGATCGCGGCGATAGGTGGCGGCAAGATCCTCACGTACGAGCGACGTGTACCGCCTGACGAGCGGATGCTCGAGAATTTTCAGTTTTGAAACGGGCATTCTACGGCGAATTCTTCGTGTTCATGGGTGGTGCGCCGCAGGACGCCCTGGGCCGCGCGAATCAAGCGCGGCACGGGTGCGTCACGCTTTTGCCGCGCGCACCTCGGTGTCGTCCTCACCCAGCATGGGCGGCGTGGCGAGATCCACCTTCGCCTCGTGCAGCCAGCGCTCGAGCAAGTCGGCAAGCGTGACCTGATCCTCGGCTTTCATCCGGTCGAGCGCCTGCATGAGCTGCGTCTGAATGGTCATGGGCGCGCCGGCGAGCAGCTCCCGGCCGGCGGGCGTCACCTCGATCTCGATCCGGCGCTTGTCGGCGGCGGACGCCGTTCTCGACACGAACCCGCGTTCCACGAGGCGCCGCACGACCACCGAGACGGAGCTCTGATGCGTCGCCGTGCGCTCGGCCAGCTCGTTCAGCGACGCGGCGGACCGCTCCGCCAGCTGCTGCAGGACGAAGAGCTGCGCCAGCGAGATGCCCATCTTCAGCTCGATCGCGCGCGTGTTGATGCGCAACGCACGCACGATGCTCCGAACGGCGTTCATGGACCGTTCGATGGCTCGCGTGTCCGACGTGTTCGTCGAGGTCGACATTGGATTGGTGCCCATTCTGGATACAAACGTTACGGGTAAGCGAGTCGCGAAACAAGTGCCGTTGCGAACGGCCACGGGCGAGAGGACGACACGCGAGGTCGCGACGCGCGGGAGACGAACGATATACGTATGTAGGCGGGTTTTCGTTCGTGTCCCGCAGGGCGGGCGCCGCCCATCAGTCCGGCAGCCGCTCGCGGGTGCCGCCCTGCATGTGCTTCAGGACTGCCGGCCGATCGGCGTTCAGTGAATTCGAATGTCGCGCGTGGCGACGACGGGAGCGTCCGTCCCGCTCTCCGCGCGCAGCCGCACGCGATACGTGCCCGGACGGAGCCGCGACAGATCGAGGTGCACGCCGCGAGCCGCCACGCCGTCGCTCGCTCGAGGCATCTCCTCCCACTGGATGCGGAGCCCGGACGTCGCATCCGCGAGGTGCAGCCGCTCCGCGGTCCGGCGCATCCAGCTCACGCCGATCTGCTCGACGTTGAGCGTGTAGCGAACGGGCGCGCTGCGATCGGCCATGCCGTACAACTCCCAGTACACGCCCACCGGCCGCGCGCGCGCGATCTCGTCGCTGGTGAGCGCGCTGTCCGCCACGTCCGCGAGCGCACGCACCTCCGCGGAATCGGGCGCGTACAGCAGCAGATCGGAGATCGACACGAGGCCGTCCGCGCGCGGCAGGATCCCGGCGCGGGCACGGGCGGCGCGCCGATCCTTCTCCGCCAGCAGCTCCAGGCTCACGAGCCCCGAATCGAGCGGCGCGATCACGGTCAGGCGCCCCGTCGCGCGCGCGTCGCTCCGGCGCGCGACCGCGACTACGGAGTCCACGTTCGCCAAAACGAGCGCCGCGGCGAGCGGCCGTCCGATCAGCGTGGTGTCGCGGCGCGCATCCCACGCGCCGACGACGAGCACCGAATCTCCGCGGCGGAACCGCGCGAACTGGTGCGGAACGAGATGGAGGATGCGCAGGTAGCGCGGCGCGTATGCCGCCGGCGCTCGGCGATCGTCGAGCGACCAGTCGTCGTCGGTCGCGCTGCCGAGCGAGTCGAGCAGCCGGGCGCGCGGGAGAAAGTAGTAGGGACGTCCGGCATCGTGGCCGGTGATCGACGGCTCGAGCTGGGAGCCGAATGCCGGAGTCGTGCGCGAATACCAGCGCGGCCATCCGTAGCGCAGCATCAGCTCGCGCACGTCGTCGCCCCACGCCGCGCGGTCCGTGAGCTCCGCGTGTTCGGCAACGTGAATCCGCGTGAGGCGCGCCAGGTGCTCGGTGAGCAGGTCGGTGGCGCTCACCGACAAGAGCGGCGCGCCGAGGCGCAGCACGCGTCGCGCGAGTGTATCGCGCGCGGCGCAGTCGAGCGACTCGAACCGCCGTGCGAGCGCGTTGTCGAGCAGGTCGCGCACGTCGAGCCAGCGGCAGCGCTCGGGCGGCGTCATCGCGGCGAGCGACTGCTCGTACAGCGAATCGGCGAGCGCGAATCGGCCCGCGGAATGCGCGGCGAAGCCGGCGAGCGCGAGACACCAGTCGCGCGCGGCCGCACACTCGGTCGTCGCGAAGCGGATCGCTTCGTCGGCACGGCCGGCGTCGACGAGATAGTACGCGCGCTGGCCGGCCAGCCAGGCGTCGCCGGGCAGCGCCGTCGAGGCGCTTGAGAGAACGCTGATCAGCGCGTCGCGGCGGCGGGTGACGTCCGGCGCTTCGGCCGGCGGCGTTCCCTCGTCGTCATCGTCATCGCCGCGCCAGTAGCAGTACCGGCCGACGCGCACGTCACATGGTCCCGTGAAGGAATCCCCGACGGGCAGCCGGTCGCGGCGGAAACGCTCGAATCCGCGCTGGGCGCTTTCCGCGGCGTGCAGCACGCGCGCCGAATCGCGCGGCGCAAGCGGCTCGCGAGCGGCGAACGGGGGTGCGGGCGCGGCGGCCTGGAGGATCGTGAGCGAGAGTGCGGCGGCGAACACGTGGGCGTCGGCGAGTGCGGTGTGTCGCATCCGAGCGACAATCGCGCCAAGGTAACCCGCGTGCACGGGTTCGGCGAATGGGGGGGCAATGAGGAATTTCGCAATTCGATATTGCGTCCGCCGAAACCGGACTCAAGTTTAGACGTGTCGGCGAGGCCTCCCGCTCGCCGACACCTCACCAGGTCGCCGTCCTGTGACCCCTCCCTCGGCCCGCGCCGACGCCGCGCGGATCCAACTCGTCGAAAACCGATTTCGCGGCGCGATTGCCGCGAGCCTCGATGCGTTCTTCCTCTGCGAGTGCATCCGGGACGACGCCGGCGGCGTCGTCGATTTCCGGCTCGTGGAGCTGAACGGCCGGGGCGAGAATTTTCTCGGCCGGTCGCGCGCGGACGTGGTCGGGCGACCCGTGACGGAGCTGCTCCCGCTGCTGCGCGAGCACGGGCTCATCGACTCGTTCGCGCAGGTCGTGGCGACCGGCGAGTCGTTCGAGGACGAGCTCAGGTTCCGGGCGCCCGACGGCACGACGCGATGGGTGCGCCACTCGGTCGTGCGCGTCGACGACGGCATCGCGATCACGTCGCGCGACATCACCAAGCGAAAACAGATCGCCGAGTCGCTCGCCGAGAGCGAGGCGCGCTTCCGTCATCTGGTCGAGAGCGCGACGGACGGGATCTACCGCATCGATCCCTACGGCATCTTCACCTACGCCAACCCGATCGCCTCGCGGCTGCTCGGCTTCGCGCCCGACGAGCCGGGCATCGTCGGGCGGCTGTATCTCGATTTCGTGCGCCGCGATTATCACGAGCAGGGGATCGCGCTGTACCGGCGCCAGATCGTCGAGCGCACGCCCGTCACCTACTGGGAGTTTCCCGCGATCGCGCTCGATGGCAACGAGCTCTGGATCGGCCAGAACGTGCACATCGAGCAGGAGCACGGGCGCCTCACGTCGCTCTTCGCCGTCGCGCGCGACATCACGAAGCAGAAGCAGGCGGAGCTCGCCCTGCGCGAGAGCGAGGCGCGGCATCGGTTCCTGGCGGAGAACTCCACGGACATGCTGGCGCGCACGACGCCGGGCGGGACGATCCTCTACGCCTCGCCGGTGTGCCTCACGCTGCTCGGGTACGCGGCCGACGAGCTCGTGGGCCGCTCGGTCTTCGAGTACGTCCACGCCGACGATCTCGAGGCGGTGCGCGCGTCGAGCGCGCGCCTGCTCGGCCATCGCGAGATCGAGACGCTGACCTATCGGATCCGCCGGCACGACGGCTCGTACGTCTGGTTCGAGACCACGAGCCAGGCGGTGCGCGACGACGCGAGCGGGCGGCCAGTCGAGGTGCTCTCCGTCTCGCGCGACGTGACCGAGCGCCGCCGCCTCGAGGACGAGCTGCGGCAGGCGCAGAAGATGGAGGCGGTGGCGCAGCTCGCGGGCGGCGTGGCGCACGACTTCAACAATCTGCTCACGGCGATCCGCGGCTTCACCGATCTCCTCGCGCGCAGCGTGCAGCCCGACGACCCGCGCCGCGCGGACATCGGCGAGATCGTGAAGGCGACCGAGCGCGCTGCGGCGCTCACGCGCCAGTTGCTGGCGTTCAGCAAGCGGCAGGTGCTCCGGCTGGAGTCGCTGAGCATCAACGACGTGGTCGACGACATGGCGAAGATCGTCCGGCGACTCGTCGGCGAATCGATCACCGTCGAGACGGAGCTCGCCGAGGCCGCGTGGCCGGTGCGCGCCGATCCGGGGCAGCTCGAGCAGGTGCTGCTCAACCTCGCGCTCAACGCGCGCGACGCGATGCGCAAAGGGGGCACGCTCCGCATCTCGACGCGCAACGTCGAAGTGGCCGGGCCGTCGACTCCGGACGCGGTGCTCGCGCCGGGGAAGTACGTCGTCCTCGTCGTGAGCGATTCCGGGACCGGCATGAGCGAGGAGACGCGCGCGCACGCGTTCGAGCCGTTCTTCACCACGAAGGAGCAGGCGGGTCGCGCCGGTCTGGGGCTCGCGACGGTGTACGGCATCGTGACGCAGAGCGGAGGCCGCATCAGCGTGGCGAGCGAGCTCGGTCGCGGGACCACGGTCACCATCCACCTCCCGGTGACCGACGCGAGCCTCGGCACACCGAGCGGCGACGGAACGCGTCCGCGCTCTGTCGCGGGCAACGTGGTGCTCGTCGCCGAAGACAACGAGGGCGTCCGCGCCCTCACCGTGCGCGTGCTCGCCGACGCCGGCTATCAGGTCCTCGAGGCCTGCGACGGCCTCGAGGCGCTGGAGGTGCTGCGCGGACTGCGCGAGCCGATCGACATGCTGATCAGCGACGTGATGATGCCGCGCATGAGCGGCACCGAGCTGGCAGCGCAGTTCCAGCGGCTGCAGCCCGGGTCGCCGATCCTGCTGATGTCCGGCTACATGGACGAGGAGTCGGTGCGGCGATCGTTCGCCGATCCGAGCGCCGTGCTGCCCAAGCCGTTCTCGCCCGAGGTGCTGCTGGCGCGCGTCGAGGAGGCGATCGGCGCGAAGCGCTGAGGCGACGGGAGTCGGCCGTCCCTCACGGTTCGCCGAGCGCCGTGAACGGGCCCGCGGTGTTGGACACGCCGATGTCGTCCACCACCACGGTACCCGCCTGCAGCCGATCGAAGACGAGCCGCACCGACCGGAGCCGCGACGGATCGAACGCGGGCGACTGGCGTGCGAACTCGGCGAGCGGCATCACGTACGTCTGGAGCACGAGCTCGTACTGCGTCGGGAACCGGCGCTTCTCCTCGTCGGCCCGCCGGAGCACGTGGATCTCGAGCGGCCGCCGCGGCACGCCGAACCGGCTCAGGGGCAGGCGCGCGACGTGGCCCGCGGCGTCGGTCACCTCGACGGTCAGGTCGACCGGCGTGGTGTCGTTTGGAGTTTTGGTATTCTTCTTCTTCTTTGAAGCCGCCTTCTTGCCGCTCTCGGCACCCTGCTTCGTCGTGTCGTGCGGCGCCCGCGGTCCGGGCACGGCTTTCGTCGGCGCCAGGGAGAGGTACAGAGCCGTCTCGCTCCCGACGTGCAGCGCCTCGGTCAGCGAGTCGGTCACCGCGATCGTGTACGAGGCCGGCGTGCCGAGCTTCGCCGTGTCACCGCGCAGGTGGTTGTTCCAGCCGAGCGTTGCCGCGTTGGTGTTGATCGGATCGTTCTGCCCGTCGCGCAGGTCGAGCGGGTTCTCCTTCCACGTGGCGAGACTCTCGGCACGGATCGTCACGCCGGGCACGGTGCCGGTCGTGACGTCCACGTCCTCGTCGTAGGTCGCGAGCGGCTTGAAGCCGCTCTCCTGGAATCGCGTGATGTACATCGTCTTCGGGAGCCACGCGCCGGCGACCCGGTGGTCGCGGAACAGCGGCAGGTACTCCGACTTGCCGTGCAGCGTGGCCTCGAGGAACGCGCCGATCATCACCTTGCTGAACTGGCGCTGCTGCTCGGGCGAGAGCAGCCCGCGGAGGTCGAGATACCGTCCGCTGCGCGGGCCGTCGTCCTTGTTCCCCCACACGGTGTTCCACTGTCCGTGGTTGGCGCGGTACACGTAGAACGCCGCCTTGAAGTGCGGCTTGCCGTCGGTGAAGCGCACGCGCTGGTAGGCGCGGAGCCCGCTGAACGTCGACACGTCGCCGTCGTGCGAGCCGTGGATCACGACGTAATTCACGTTCTCGATCGGCGTCCACACGCCGGCCGGCTTGTACTGGCCGTCCACCGGCGCGATGGCGAAGACGGACTTGATGTCGAAGTTGAAGTCGAACTTGACGTTCGCGTCGTCGGGGTAGTGCGACAGGCGGTTGAACGCGGCGGCGATCCCCACGGCCTCGCCGCCGCGCGAGTGCCCCATGATCGCGATGTCGTGCATGTCGACCTTGTGGTAGAACGGGCTCCCCACGCTGTCGTTCCAGCGGCGCCAGTTCGTCAGGTGCTCGAGCAGCAGCCACGCCCGGCCGTCGCTCTCGCCCCGGATGCCGCCGTTGATGAAATTCTCATCAACAGATGCTAATATGAATCCCCGCGAGGCGAGCAGCTCGCCCAGGTATTCGTATCCGGGGTCGGAGTACTGGAGCGGGTCGTGGTTGCCGTGGACGATCAGCACGAGCGGGAAGGGGCCGTCGCCGTCCGGGTACCACACGCGGCCGTTGATCGGGTACTTGTCCGGGCCGAAGCCCCAATCGCTCTTCCGCTGCTTGGCCTGCTCGGGTGTGAAGTTCACGAATGGCGATCCGTTCACCGTCGCCGTCCGGATCGTCACGGAGTCGCGGTACTCGGCGCGGCGCTTGTCGGTCCCGCTGCCGTAGTAGAGCGTCTTCACGTGATACGACCCTGGCAGCCCGGGGTCGGGCGCCGTGATGAGCTGGTGCGAGAGGACGACGGGCGAGTCGTCCCGGCTGAGCTTGAGCGGCTGGGTGCACGCGGCGGCGAGCGCCAGCGCGAGGAAGGCGGCGCGGCGCATCAGCGAATCCTCAAGCCGATGCGGTGGCCGACGCGGCCGCCGGTGAACGTCTCGAGCGCGTAGTCGATCGAGACGCGGTCGGCCGTGAAGCCGGCGCCGGCGGTGAAGGCGTCTTCGCCCGCCAGCGGGCGGCGAAGTCCGGCGCGCAGGTCGACGTCGTAGCCGTCGAGCCAACTGTAGCCGAGCTCGGCGCCGGCGGCGGGGATCGCCACGTTGGTCCGGAGCATCGACACGCCGGCGGTGGACAGGAGGTCGAACGGGCCGACTTCGTGCGCGAAACTTCCACCGAGCGTCGCGCGCAGCGGCAGATTCACGGGCACGCGGAGTCCGGGACCGGTGTACGGCTCGGCTGGCACCGCGCAGTTCTCGTGGCCGGTCTCGGAGTGTATGACACATGAGATCGAGGCGGAGGGTCCGATGTTCTGCACCGCCAGCGCCAGCGCGTAGTCGCGCCCGAAATCGCGGGCGACGCCCACGTCGAACGCCGCGCGTTGCATGCGAACGGCCGGCACCTCATCCTCGGCGTACTTGACAGCTGCCCCGACCCGAACGCCTTTGAGCGTTCGTGCGTAGCCGGCCGTCAATTCGGCCGAGACGCCGTCGCCGCCGCCGCTGCCGAGACTCTCGCCGCGATCGAGCGGAAACATCGCGAACGGGATGGAGCTGACCTCGTTGGCCAGTACGGAGGTACGCGTCCGGTATTCGACCACGCTCGCGCCGATTGCGATCGCGCTGTTCGCGAGGCGCGTGACCGACGAGACGGTGCCGCCCGACGACGTCGCCGAGTACCGCTCGTACGACGCGCTCGTGCCGCGCGCCACCGCGACCTGCGCGGGGTTGTAGAAGATGACGTCGTCGTCGCGGCCTGCCACGCCGACGTTGCCAAGGGCGAGCACGCGTGCGCCGGCCGGCATCGAGAGCACGAGCGGGGCGTAGGGACCGCCTGGCTGCGCGGCCGCCGGCGCGGCGCGCAGCGCGCCGATGACGGCCACGGCCGCCGCGAGCGCCGATCGCGCGGTCATTATAGAACGAATATTCAAGTATTATCTCCGGGGACGACATGCCCGCGGGAGCGCCGCGAGGCGGCGGCCATGGGCGGAAGTGGCGGCAATGGGACGCAGCGACGTTAGCCGCCGTCCATGCCGTTCGACAACCCCACGCCCCAATTCGTTTGGCCGCGCTCAGCGCGCGCCGACCACCTTCTTCGTCTCCGGCACCCGCTGCTGCTCCGTCGCCCAGGCCAGCGCCTCGAGGTACAACGGCGGCAGCGCGACCGGGCTCACGCCCACGTTCTGCGCGAGCGCGTCGACCTGGTCCCACGCGCCCTGCTCGTAGGCCTCGACCAGCCCGAGCACCGCGCCGTAGAAGTCCGCTCGCTGCAGCAGCGCGTTGCGCACGTCCGGCGCCAGCTCCATCGTGTCGGCCAGGAGCGGCATCGGGGTCTCGAGCAGCTGGTCGAGCAGTGAGAGCATGCCCACGAGGAACAGCGGCCCGCGCGCACGGGGCACGCCCGCCGCATCGGCCATCATCTCGCACATCCGCGCGCGCACCAGCGCGAGGTGCACCAGCTCGCCCCGCACGCCGTCCTTCGCGCTGTCGGTGACCAACAGGAGCCCGAGCCAGCGCGCGACCTGCTCGCGTCCCAAGAGGCGCAGTGCGTGGCCGATCGACCAGATGTCGCGGCCGCCCACCGCGGCGGAGTTCACCATCCGCAGCAGCTTGTACGAGAGCGCCACGTCGCGCCGCAGCACGTCCTCGATCTCGGCGTCGCCCGACCGCGGATCGCGCACCATCTTGAGCAGCCGGAAGGTCATCACGTGCTCGATCGGCAGATCGCGGCGCGTGAGCGTCTCCGGCGCGGTGAAGCGGTAGCCCTCGAACAGCTCGAAGCCGAGATTCGTGCACACGTCGCGCTCGAGCCGGTGGCGCACGTGCATCGCCAGCAGGCGCACGTGGTAGCTGCGGAGCCAGGCGGTGATGTCCGACAACGTCGACGTGTCGACGCTCGCCACGTCCACCTTCACGATCTCGGCGAGGCGCAGCAGCTCGTCGGGCAGCGCCTCCGGCTTCCCGCTCACGATCGAGAACCGATACCCCGACCACACGAGCTGATCGCAGATCTGCACGACCTCGCCGTCGGCCCCGATGTCGTCGCCGATCTGCAGCACGACGCGATCCGCCGGCAGCAGCCGCACGGCGCCGCCAAGCAGCATGTCGCGGTCGACGGTGACAAAGGCGCGCCGGCCCGCGGCGACCTGGTCGATGCCGATTCCGAGAAAGGTGTCTGCCACCAATTGCTCGGGGAGCGGCTCGCCCGGGGCGCCGGAGCCGGGGCGCCTGAGCACGAGATCGTAGCCGTACAATTGCTCGCGGCGGTCGAAGACCGGCTGTCGTGCGACGAGGATTTCCATGCACCGGAGTATCGGCCGGCCCGGGCGGCCAGTTAAACGCCTGCGGGCGGTCGGTGACTTCCCCCGCGTGGGGACTGTCTTCACCACGGGCGTCCGCGGCCGATCCTTCCGCTAACGAGCGGCCGTCGTGCGACGTCTTCCGTGATGATGATCCCGCGCCCGGTCCACCCGCTGGAGCACCCGTGAGCACCGTCAAGATCTGCCCGCAGTGCGGCGCCGAATTCAGCCCAGAGCAGCGCTTCTGCCCCAACGACGGAAGCGCTCTGCGCCCGCGCGCGAGCGACGATCCGCTGATCGGGCAGGTGGTCGCCGACCGCTATCAGATCCTCGAGCTGCTCGGCGAGGGCGGCATGGGACGCGTGTACCTCGCCGAGCACGTGCGCATGGGCCGCAAGAGCGCCGTAAAGGTGATGAGCCCCAACCTCGCGCTCTCCGCCGACGCCGTGTCGCGCTTCAATCGCGAAGCCGCCAACGCGAGCCGCATCAACCATCCGAACGTCGCCCAGATCTACGATTTCGGCGAGACGCCGGATGGTGTGCTGTACCTGGCGATGGAGTTCGTCGAAGGCGAGACGTTGCGCGCGATGATCGAACGCGACGGGCCGATCCCGCCGCCGCGCGCCGGTGCGCTCGCACAGCAGATCGCCGGCGCGCTCGCCGCCGCGCACCACCTCGGCATCGTCCATCGCGACCTCAAGCCGGACAACATCATGGTCGGCCGGCACCACGACGGCAGCGACTGGGTGAAGGTCGTGGACTTCGGGATCGCCAAGACGGTGCAGGGAAGCGGCGAGGGCGGTTCGCAGACGGTCACCACCGCCGGCGTATCGCTCGGCACGCCGGAGTACATGAGCCCCGAGCAGCTCGCCGGCGAACGGCTCGACAACCGCACGGACCTGTACTCGCTCGGCCTCGTGCTGTTCAACATGCTGACGGCCGACCTGCCGTATCCGCGCGTCACGTCGAAGGAGACGCTCGTCCGCCGGCTCACGTCGCGCCCGCGCACGCTCGCCGACGTCGCGCCGGACGTGGATTGGCCGCCGGAGCTCCAGGCCGCGCTCGATCGCGCCCTCGCCCCCGAACCGGTGGAACGCTACGCCTCGGCAATCGATTTCGGACGCGACGTGGTCGCCGCGACCAGCGCGGCGGAGGCTGAGACGGCGCGAGTCCCCGCATCGCGCCTGTCCGGTCCGACCCAGCGCGTCGGAAGTCCGCCGCGCGTGCCGACGCGCAAGCTGCCGGACGACGCCGCACCGCGCCGCCGCGCGATGCAGGTTGCCGCCGGGATCCTCGTGCTCGGCGCGCTGGGCGCGGGAGCGGTGGTCGGCCTGCGGTCGCGCGCGACGCCCAAGCCGGCGACACCTGACACGGCGACGCCCGCCCCGACGCCGACCACCGTGGCGCCGACTGTCACTCCCGAAGTGACGCAGGCGGCGAGCGCGCCGATGCCGCCCGCGACACCCGACACGGCTGCCGCCGTGCCGCCCCCCGCGGCCACGCACCGTGCCAGTTTCACGGGCCACAACTGGATCCGCGCGAACGGCGATTCGGGGGCCGCGCGCGTGCTGCCTCCGAACGCAACGGATGCCGATCGGATTCGCTACATGGTCGACGAGATTCGGGGGCACCTCGCGCGCGCCGCGCAGCAGTTGCGCGCGGGAGAGGTGGGCGGCGTGCGCGGAGAGTTTCGCGAGGCGGGGACCGACGTGCAGATGCTGCGGGTACTCTACCCCGCCGCCGCAGACTCGCTGCGTGTGGAACAGCAGGTGCGCGGCGCCGCAATCCGCCTCGTGCAGCGCCTGTGTCCGACTGTGGTCGCGGATTCGACCAGGCACTTCCCGCCGAACTTCACGTGCGAGAATCTTCTTCCGATGCTGGGACGCGGGCGGCAGCGTGCCGGCGCCTTCCAGCGCCGGCCCTACCGCTGACCGTCAGCAGCGCGCAAACCAGAGCAACGCAGCCATCTCCACCGTCGCGGCGATGATCCCGAACGTCAGCGCCGGCCCCAGTCTTCGCCCCCGCAGCTTCATGATTCTCTCGAGTCGGTCGATTGCCCGCGCGCTGCTCGTCGGCACCGTTGCCGCCGCGCTCGCGTCGTGCAATGAAGCTACCGCGCCGGCGCGGCGATTTCCGGTGCTCGACGACGTGGGGCAGAGCGACTGGGCGAGCGTCAGCGTGGGCGGCGACCACACCTGCGCGCTCAAGACCGACGGCACCGCGTACTGCTGGGGAAGCAACCAGTACGGCCAGCTCGGCGTCGCGCACTCGGATACGCTCTGCGGCCCCAAGGACAGCCGGTACGGCTGCTCGCTCACGCCGCAGGTGGTGCAGCCCGGCGTGAAGTGGCGCTCGATCAGCGCCGGCGCGCGGCACACGTGCGCGATCACCGTCGACCGCGAAGCGTACTGCTGGGGCGCGAACGAGCAGAACCAGGTGGGCGACTTCTCACTCGGCGGCCCCACGCCGGTCAAGGTGCCGGGCAGTTTGCCGTGGACACAGATCAGTGCGGGCGCCACACACACCTGCGCCGTTCGGAGCGATGGTGTGCTCTTCTGCTGGGGCTCGAACGACCGCGGGCAGTTGGGCAACGGCTCGCTGGCGAGCGGCGGCGGCTCGCTGGTGCGCGTGTTCTCGTTGCGCGCTCCGGTGGCGTCGGTCGCCGCCGGGCAACAGCGCACGTGCGCGCGCACGACGATCGGCACCGTGTACTGCTGGGGTGCCGTGTGGATCGATCGGGAGAACGGCCTCGAGATGACGCGCGCGCAGACCACGCCGCAGCTCGTGCCCGGCGCGCCGGCGATGGCGTCGCTCAGTGTCGGCTCGTTCACCACCTGCGGAGCCGACGCGTCGGGGTTCGCGTACTGCTGGGAGGCGAATTCCCGGGGCGAGATGGGGAACGGCACGCTCGTGGGGAGCACGTCGCCCGTCCGCGTGGCCAGCGACCTGGATTTCTTCCAGGTGAGCGCCGGCATCGTCCACTCCTGCGGGATCGAGATCAACGGCGCCGCCTACTGTTGGGGCGACGACACGTTCGGGCAGCTCGGCTACGCGCCCACGTCGCTCTCGGAGCGCTGCGGCGGACCGACGCTGCCGTGCTCCACCGTGCCGGTTCCCGTGTTCGGGCGACAGCAGTTCACACAGATCAGCGCCGGCTTCGGGAGTCACGTGTGCGGCGTGACGGTGCGCGGAAACCTGTACTGCTGGGGCCTGGGAGTTTCCGGCCAGCGGGGTGACGGCACGGAGAGCTATGCCGTGTACGTCCCCGCGATGGCGCGCGAGCCGCGCTAGTTTACCTGAAGCCGGCGCGCATCGTCTACTTCATGCACGCACGCCGCGTGTCTCGCCGCCGCCGCACCCGTAGTTCCCGCCTCGATGCACATCGACAAGAAGTTGTTCCTGCAGCGCGCTCTGCTCGCGTTCACCACCGGGCTGTTCCTCGCCTGCGCCGCGCGCATCTCCGCCGCGCAGCCGACGCCCCACGCTGCCGCGCCGACGGCGCCGACCGTTCTGCGCTGAGCGTACGGCGCTGATCCGGCGTCAGCTCTCGCGGAGCGCCGCCATCGGGGTCTCGGCGAACACGTCCCGTCCCGTGAGCAGCCCGATCGCCACCGCGAGCGCGATCATCGCGATCGCCACGAGCGCCAGCGGCACCGTCGCGGGACTGAACGTCATGCGGAACACCCAGTGCAGCAGGGCCCAACCCGAGAAGACCGACAGCACCACGCCGGTCAGCGCGCCGAGCGTCCCGAGCAGCACGTACTCGGCGAGCATGATGCGCCCGATCTGACGGCGCGTCGCGCCGAGGGTCTTGAGCAGCACGCCCTCGCGCAGCCGCTCGCGCCTCGTCGCCGCGACGGCGCTGAACAACACCGGAATCGCGAGCGCGAGGCTGATCAGCGCGAGAAAGCGCACGGCCATCGTCACCTTGCCGAGCACGTCGCTCACCGTGCGCTGCACGAGCGTGAGATCGAGGCTCGACACGCTCGGATACGCCGCCACGACGTCGCGTTGCAGGCGCGCGATTGCCGCCGCGTCGCGCGCGTGCGCGAGAATGGCGTACTGCTTGGGCGCATCGGCGAGCGATCGCGGATCGAATACGGCGAAGAAGTTCGGCGCGAAGGTGGTCCACTTGACCTCGCGCAGGCTCGTCACCACGGTCGGCACATCGACGCCCTGCACGTTCCACGTGATCGTGTCGCCGAGGTGCACGCCCAGCTCGCCGGCCACGCTCGAGTCGAGCGACACTTCGCCGATGTGCGGGTGCGCCGCCGGATCGAACCAGCGGCCGGCGACGATCCGCTCCGACGTGGTCAGCGTATCGCGGAACGTCGAGCGGAATTCGCGCCGGAGCGCCGACGGGCCGCGCCGCTCGCCGCCGCGCTCGCCCCGCGCGCGCGCGTCGCGCCGCGTGGAGTCGATCTCGGCGAGGATATCCGTCACGGCGCGGCCGTTGATCGACGAGACGCGCATCGGCACGATCGGCGTCTCGTCGAGCAGCTCCACCGCACTGGCGCGAACGATCGAGTCGATGCCCGCCTTCTGGTTGTCCTGCACGTCGAAGAACACGACATTCGCTCTCGCCTCACCCATCCGCGCGCTCAATGCGTGCAGGATGTTGTGCTGCACCTGGTACAGCGTGCCCATCAGGAATACGCCGAATCCGAGCGCGAGGACCACGGCCCGCGTCTGGTTGCCGGGGCGGTACAGGCTGGCGATGCCCTGTCGCAGCGGAAACGACCACGTGGGCCGCAACGCTCGGCGCGCGATCCACGACAGCGCCACCGCGCTGATCCAGAGCACTCCGATGGCGGCGACGATCGCGATCGTGAACCCGACGCCACGCTGCCACGTGTTCGCTCGGCTCAATCCCAGATCGAGCACGGTCGCGGCGATCACGAGCGTCAGCCCGACGTTCATGGGATCGCGCCGCGCGCGCCGGAGCGCCTGCGCGTCGGGCTCGCGGCGGAGCGTCTGGAGCGGTGACACGCGCCGCAGCGCGATCAGCGGTCGCATGGCGAAGAGCAGCGCGACCCACACGCCGATCCCGAGTCCGAGCAGGATCGCCGACGGCGCGAGATGGATCGTCACGTCGACGGGCAGAAAGTCCTTCATCGCGTACGGCATCAGGAACTGGATGCCCACGCCGAGCACGACGCCCGCCGCGGCGCCGACGAGGCCCATCACCGCCGCCTGCACGGTGTAGATGGCGAGCACCTGCCAGCTCGTCGCGCCCAGGCAGCGCAGCACGGCGACCGGGTCGATCTTTCGCATGGCGAACGCGTGCACGCCGCTCGCCACGCCGATCCCGCCGAGGAGCAGCGCCACGAGCCCGACGATCGCCAGATAGTCGTGCAGCTGGTCGATGGCCGAGGCGAGCCGCGACTCGTTGTAGCCGGCGGCCTGCATGTTCCCGTTCGCTCCGGCCGCGATCCGCTGGCTGTACCGCGCGATGAACACCGGCGGGCTGACCGACGCCGGCAGCTTGTACAGCGCCTCGTACTCCGCGCGGCTGCCGAACGTCAACAGCTTCGTCTCGCCCACGTACCGCTCGGGGATGTACACGCGCGGCCCGATCGCCGCCGAGATGCCGACGTCGCCCGGGACGCTCTCCAATGATCCTATAATAATAAATCTCGCATCGCCGAGCGCGAGCGTGTCGCCGATCTTCGCATCGAGCGAGACGAGGAGCGACGGGTCGACCACCACGTTGTGCCCGTTCTGGAGCGCGCTCCAGGCGGCCGCCGGCCTGGTGGTGATCTTCCCGTAGAACGGGTAGCCCGGCGCGATCGCGTGCACCTGCACGAGGCGCGTGCCGCCCGAGCGCGGCACCAGCCCCATCGACATGAAGTTGGTCGCCGTGACCACCGGGACGCCGTGCGCGTTCAACGAGTCGAGCAGCGAATCGACGGCCTTCGTCGGCGGCGCGTTGCGGCGCGAGGCGACGTCGCCGCCGAGGAGCGCGCGCGACTGATCGTGCACGGACTCGATCACGTTTTCGGAGAAGGAATCGATCGCGACGAGTGCGGCGACCCCGAGCGAGATCGACGACATGTAGAGGAGCAGCCGCCGGCGCGCCGTGCGGCTCTCACGCCACGCGAGCCCGAACAGCATCGCCCAGCGCCGTCCCGACCCACCGCTCATTGCGCCTCCTGCAGCGCGACGGGCGCGCGGCGCGTCGGCTCGTCGGAGATCACGCGGCCGTCGCTCAGGCGGATGATCCGCTGCGCGCGCGAGGCGAGCGCCTGGTCGTGCGTGACGAGCACGATCGTCGTCCGCGACTCGCGGTTGAGCGCCTCGAGCAGCTCGACGATGCGCGCGCCCGTGTCGCTGTCGAGGTTGCCCGTGGGCTCGTCGGCGAACAGGATGCGCGGCGAGTTGGCGAAGGCGCGCGCGATCGCGACGCGCTGCTGCTCGCCGCCGGAGAGCTGGGTGGGGAAATGGTCGAGTCGGTCGCCGAGCCCCACGCGCGCGAGCAGCTCGCGCGCGCGGTCGCCGGCGCCGCTCTCGCCGCGCAGCTCGAGCGGTACCTGCACGTTCTCGAGCGCGGTGAGCGTGGAGATGAGCTGAAAGCTCTGGAACACGAAGCCGACCTTCTCGCCGCGGAGCCGCGCGCGTTCGTCCTCGTCCATCGCGGTCAGGTCCGCCCCGTCGAGGAGCACCTGGCCGTGCGACGGGGTATCGAGTCCGGCGAGGAGCCCGAGCAGCGTGGTCTTGCCGGAGCCGGACGGCCCGACGATCGCGACCAGCGCGCCCTGCGGGATCTCGAACGATACGTCGCGCAGCACGGTGAGTCGGTTGTCGCCGCTGCGATATTCCTTTGTCAACTCACGAGCAACGAGCATGAGATTCTGGTCGGGGTCGCGGAGCGTGGAGCGGGTCGCGCCAGCCGTGGGAGCGCTGGGGCTGCTGCTTGTCGTGGTATACGCGCAGGCCTGCACGAAAGGTTCGCGGGCGGCCGCATCGCGCGATTCCGCCGCGGCGGCCCGCCCCTCGGAATCTACCGCCCCGAGCGCGTCGCCCACCGCGATCAACACGCGCCACACGATCCTCTTCGCCGGCACCAGCCTGACGGCGGGGCTTGGCCTCGACCCCGACAGCGCGTACCCGATGCTGATCCAGCAGAAGATCGACTCGGCCGGGCTGCCGTTCACCGTGATCAACGCCGGCGTGAGCGGGGAGACGAGCTCCGGGCTGCTCGATCGGCTCGACTGGCTGCTGCGCGGGCGATTCGACGTGCTCGTGCTGGAGACCGGCGCGAACGACGGGCTGCGCGGCATCTCGCCGAGCACCGTGAAGCAGAACCTCGATACCGCGCTGGACCGTATCAAGGCCAAGCGCCCCGACGCGCGCGTGCTGCTCGTGCAGATGGAAGCGCTTCCGAATCTCGGTCCACGCTACGCCGCGGCCTTTCACGCCGTGTATCCCGCGGTGGCGAAAGAGAAGCGCGTGACGCTGCTGCCGTTTCTATTGGCCGGTGTGGCCGGCCACCGCGAGCTCAACCAGGGCGACGGCGTGCATCCCAACTATCGCGGCGAGCGCATCGTGGCGGACAACATGTGGCGAGCGCTGGAGCCGGTGTTGTCGTCCTTGGTCCGTGGTCGGTAGTCCGTCGTCCGCAGACCGCGAACCACAGACCCGTTGACCTTTCTCTCCCCAGCCTATAAGTTCAAAGGCTGTCTGGCTTTACACGCTATTTCCTGAATTCATTGGGCTGATCCATATGGCAATTCCGGCCACCCAGATTCGCCGCGGCATGGTGATCGTCTTCGAGGGCGATCCGTGCCGCATCGTCGAGTTCCGCCACCACACGCCGGGCAACCTGCGCGCGATGGTGCAGGCGAAGCTGAAGAATCTCCGGACCGGCTCGAGCTTCGAGCATCGCTTCCGCGCCGCCGACTCGATCGATCCGGCGTCGATGGAAACGCATGACCTCGAGTTCCTGTATCAGGGTGGTGACACGTACCACTTCATGAACACGGAGAACTACGATCAGCTCGAGATGGACGAGGAGATGCTCGGCGACAACGCGCAGTGGATGCAGCCCGGGATGAAGATCCAGGCCGAGTACTACGACGGCCGTCCGGTGGGCATCAAGCTGCCGAACTCGCTGGTGCTCGAGGTCGTGGACACGGCGCCGGTGATGAAGACGGCGACGAAGACGGCCTCGTCGAAGCCGGCCAAGCTCGAGAACGGCGTGACGATCAACGTTCCCGAATTCGTGGGTACGGGCGACAAGGTGAAGGTGAACCCGACGACCGGCGAGTATCAGGAGCGGGCGAAGGAGTAAGCTCCTCGCGCTCGACCGATTGCTCACGCGACTTCGCCTGATTAAAATGCAAGTCTGTCTGTAAGAGCAGTGGGGCTATGCTCTTCCATGGTGACTGTAGCTCAATCGGTTAGAGCACCGGACTGTGGCTCCGGGGGTTGCGGGTTCAATTCCCGTCAGTCACCCTGCCGGGAACGGCATCGGGCATCGGACGCTAGGTCGGTAGCTCAATTGGTAGAGCACTGGTCTCCAAAACCAGCGGTTGGGGGTTCGAGTCCCTCCCGGCCTGCATGTGGTTGTTTGACAAGCGAAGGGTAGGAAGGGAAGGAAGGAACTGACCGCCGTCGGCACGCGCCGAAGGCGGTTTCCAGGTGAGAGGAGCAGGAGTGATCGCGCAGCGATCACGACTTCAAATCGAACTGACCGCCGTCGGCACGCGCCGAAGGCGGGTGTCGACGGCGGTATCGTCTAGGGGACTAGGACGGGGCCCTCTCAAGGCCCAAACACGGGTTCGAATCCCGTTACCGCTATGCCGCAGTCGCACGCACGTGTGCAGGACCTTGGGCCCGTTCGTCTATCGGTCAGGACGGCACCCTTTCACGGTGCAGAGAGGGGTTCGATTCCCCTACGGGCTATCGTGAAGGGCAAGGTGCAATCAGAACGGCAGTACGAAGGTTTGAATGAGAACGGTTGGATGAAGGGCCGGTGTGGTTTGGGGGCGTAGCTCAGTTTGGTTAGAGCACTCGACTGTCACTCGAGAGGTCGCGGGTTCGAGCCCCGTCGCTCCCGTAGGACAGAGTACGGATATCCGACGTTGGGACGTGGGCGCGCGCGATCGAGCAGGTGATCGCGGCCGCCGCACGATCCCGACTCGCCAATCTCCAGTCTCTGCGTTGTTGCCCTGGTGGTGAAATTGGTAGACACGCCATCTTGAGGGGGTGGTGCCGCAAGGCGTCGCGGTTCGAGTCCGCGCCAGGGCATGACGAGACGTGCAGGTGTAACACCGCCAGCGTAGCTCAGTGGTAGAGCACTCGATTCGTAATCGAGCGGTCGTCGGTTCAATCCCGACCGCTGGCTCTGAACGAGGGGGCGTCCACGTCGGACGCCCCCTTTTTTGTGTCCGCCTCTCACGGCGACGCGAAGCACGCCGTGGCCGCATAGCCCGCCAGCCACTTCTCGAACGACGTGCCCAGGCTCCGCACCCGGGACTGCTTGGGGTCGTCGTGATGGTTCGCCGCCCACGCCGCCGGCACGGCGCGATCCCAGAAGTCGAACACCCAGTCGCCCGGGTTGATCGGATATCTCCGCTGAATGATCCCGCCGCGGATGTGCGGCACCACGCCCACGCCGACCGTGACCGCGGTGCTCGCCCACCAGGGGAGGCGCACGACGCGGTGCAGCACGTACGAGAGCGCGAGCGAGCCCGCGGCGAACTCGAGGTGCCACAGGATGCGCGGCTGCGTGATGCCGCGCCCGTCGATGAACGGATCGTCGAACGCGCGCCGGCCCAGGTCGCAGTCGGGGGGCGGCTGCGTGATGTTGAGTCCCTGCGCGTGCGCCGGCGTCCGGGCGGCGGCGAGCGCCGCGACCGCGCTCAGCACCGCCACGCCGAGCCAGCGGCGCGGGCGTTTCAATGTGCGAATGACGGTTCTCTGATGCGTGTGCGCGACGGCGCCGTCCGTGCGCGGGATCATGTTCGCCTCGGCGCGAATGCGGTACGAGCCAAGCTATGTCGCCGCAGGTGGCGCGCATCGCGCGCGCCCTGACGCGCTGCGCGGACATCGAAACCAGTTTGCGTCAGGAAGTCGTGAGCGTGTGGCGCACGCGCGACGATCGGCGCGCGCGCCGTCGACGACGCGCCACGCCGGCGCTGCGCCCGCGCCACGGTTGGCGCGCCCGGCGGCGGTGCGGTGCCGGGCGAGTCACAGCGGCCGCGTGATTGTTGTCACAACACCGATCTCGTGCCTGCTTCTTGCACGCGCATCGGGGTGCACCGTCCCACACTCGGAGGAGTTCGACGTATGCGTCACGCCACCCGACTCGCCTTCGCCGGCGCGAGCGTCCTGCTCAGTGGATGCCTCGCCACGCAGAGTCAATTGAAGCACGCGAGCGACATGCAGAGCATGCAGCTCGCCAACGAACGCGCCGCCCGCGTCGCGGCCGACAGCGCCCTCGGCCAGCAGCTCGGCATCATCCGCGGCAGCGTCGATTCGCTGCGCACGGACCTCGACAGCATGCGCACGCAGTTCGGCGCCAAGATCGCGATGCTCGAGGACGGCCTCCACTTCGCGATGCCGGTGAACTTCGCGTTCAACGACGCCACCGTCCGCGAGCAGGACGAGCCGGCGCTCCAGCGCTTCGCCCGCATCGCGCAGGCGTACTATCCCGGCGCCAAGATCACGATCGAGGGCTTCGCCGATCCCGCGGGCACGCAGCGCTACAACCTCGCGCTCTCGCGCCGCCGCGCCGATGCCGTGAAGCAGTATCTCGTCGCGCAGGGACTGTCCGACGATCTCGTGAATCCCGTCGGCTACGGCGAGACGCGGCTCGTCACGCCCGGCGCGTCGCACGACCAGCCGGGTGCGGCGCTCAACCGCCGCGCCGTGTTCGTGATCGAGACGCCGGCGCAGCAGGCGTCCGTCGCCATGGCGCCGACGGACTCGCGCTGATCGAGCCGGATGCCGTGTGAACGGGCCCGGCGGCGCACAGTCACGCGCCGCCGGGCCCGTGCGTGCGCCGGTCCTGGAACGGTCCCGGCGCTACGCCGTCGCGCGCGTGATCCGCTGCTTGAGCGCCGCGAGCCACGGCGCGTGCGTCTTGAGATACGGCTTGAGCGTATTCTCATAAGACCGGCAGCTCTGGCAGCGGAGCGACGCTGGCGCGATCAGGCACGCCGAGGCGAGCCGCCGCGCATCCGTCGCGAGATCGTTCTTCCAGCGCGCCTCGATGCCCAGCATGTCGAACGCGGTGTAGCCCTGCTCGCAGGCGTCGCGCACCGCGAACTCGAACAGCACCGAGCCGGGCGACAGCTCGCGGAAGGACTGGTCGTACGACGTCTTGAGCGCCAGATACTCGTTGCGATGGACGATGCCGTACACGTGCGCGATCGGCGCGCCGTCCAGAGACATGACGTAGAGCCGCAGCCATCCGCGCTCGGCGGCGAGCCGCGCGAGCGTCGTGTAGAACGCGCTCACGCCCACCTCCGTCGCGAACGAGGTGCCCTCGTCCTGCTTCCAGCTCTTCGCCTCGATGGCGAAGATGTCGTTGATCGCCGTCGCGCACTCGCGCGGCGTGGACGTCACGGCGTACTCGACGCGTCCCGCCTTCTCCAGCTTGCGCCGTTTGCGCCGCATTTCCTGCCGCACGTGCGCGGTGCGGCTCTGGAGGTAGCCGTCCCAGTCGCCGTCGAGGCGGATCCACGGCACCACCATGTCCTCCCACTGCGTCACGCCGCGCCCCTGGCGCCGCGCACCGTCCTCGATTGCCGCCCACGCCGCCGACGCGCGATCGACCTGCGGGAAGACGAGCGGCGTCCAGCCGTGCCGATCGCTCGCGTGCGCGAGCAGCGCATCGACCACCGCGGCGCGCATCCCGTCGGCCGCGACGAGGTTCGCGCGCGGCACATGCGAGTGCACCGGGAGCGTCAACGAGCGGCGGCACCACGCGTCGCCCGTGTCGTCCGGAAGGAACGGCGCCAGCCCGACGAGCCGCCCCCCATCGCGCACGAACATGAATGCCGGCTGCCGCGGCGCCCAGAAGCACGCGAGCCAGGTGGTGAGCCACTCGTAGGTCTCGAAGAACGAGCCGTCGGGCGAGCTCGCGACGAACGCGTCCCACTCGTCGTGCAGATCGACGAGCCTGGCAGCGTCGGTCACCTCGTGTACGGTCAGCGCGGGAGTCATCGCGTCGTCTCGTCGCCCGGCGCCACGCGCTCGAGCCACGCCTCCTTCCAGAAGAGGAAGCACGAGCGGTCGCAGCCCGCCCAATCGACGCCGGCCGATCGCGGCGGCTCGCAGAACGCGCCGTCGAGCAGCACCGCGTCGCGCAGCTTGAGCATTTTCCAATTGCGCTCGTCGAAGAAGCGGTTCACCCGGCCGCGGACGGTGAACGTGCGGCCGCAATACTTCTCCATCACCACGTCGAGGAACGTCATCCCGTCGCAGACGCCGCTGGCGTCGAGCGTGGCCGCGATCTCGGCGCGCGATCGCACCCGGACGCGGTCGCCGGCGGCGAGCGGCGGGTCGTGGCGCCGGGGAATCGCCGCGGTGGTTGCGCTCGGCTGCGCGTTCGCGTGCGCCGAGGTGGTCGAGCGTTTGCCGCGCGCGGCGAGCTTGTGGAACACGACCCGTGGGTCCGCGATGACCTTGCCGACGCGGAGCAGCGCACGCCGGAGCAGCTTGTCCGCGCGCATGGCGATGCGTTCGTCGCGGCGAAGCGCGGTGACTGCGTCCGGCGCGTGCTGGAGCTGGCAGATGCCGCGTCCGGCGGGCGACGCCGCCGCGGCGTGACTGTTCGAGTCCATGGAGTTCCCGTCCTGTTCGAGCGCGTGGCTCGGTCGCGGCCCTGGCGGGTAGGAGCCGGTCAGGACCGGGTGATCGAGAACCTAGCTCGGGCCGGTCGGCGCGGTATCAAGAGGGGACGGACGCGGTGCGAGGGAAGTCCTGAGGGCGGGGTCGGGGGCGGGGGTGTCGATTGAAGGGAGTGGGGCGCGGGGTTATGTTAGGGAGACGCGGGCGTAATTCAGTTGGTAGAATGCCAGCTTCCCAAGCTGGACGTCGTGGGTTCGAGTCCCATCGCCCGCTCCTTTTCGTAAGTACTAGAGCAGCAAAAAAGTTGTGGCAAAGGCGGTTGCACCGAGCAACCGCCTTTTGCACAGGAAAGTGGCTGAGCGGTGGCTGAGAGGGGTTCTCACAGCGAATCAAGGCTCAAAACCTGCCTGGATGCATCCCGTCGAATCCTACCTTCGCGACCTCGCTGAAATTCGCGCGACCGGAGCAGCGGTTCCTGAAACGTCGTACTATCCGGCGCTTTCGAATCTGCTTAATGAGATCGGCAGCACGCTCGTTCCGCGCGTTCGCTGCGTGATCAACATTCAGAATCGCGGCGCCGGGTTGCCTGACGGCGGGTTATTCACGAGAGATCAGTTCGAACACGCGACCGACGAGGTACCGCCCGGACAAACGCCGAGCCGCGGTGTCATCGAGGTCAAGCCGGTGGTCGCGGACGCTTGGCGGACTGCGTCCGGCGAACAGGTAACGCGCTACTGGGGACACTACGGCTTGGTGCTCGTGACCAACTATCGCGACTTCGTCCTCGTTGGCCGAGATGCTCACGGGCGGACCGCAAGGTTGGAGTCCTACCGTGTCGCCGAAGGCGAACGGGAGTTTTGGCGTCTGACGCGATCTCCGGCCGAATTCGTGAAGAGACAGGGGGATCGCTTCGTCGATTTCATTCGGCGAGTGCTGTTACACGAGGCGCCGCTCACTACGCCGAGGGACGTGGCATGGTTCTTAGCATCGTATGCTCGGGAGGCGAGAGCTCGAATTGAGGGGCACTCCGATCTGCCGGCTCTCGCTCGCGTGAGATCCGCGTTCGAGGAAGCGCTTGGCATTACTTTCTCGCCAACTGAGGGGCGGCACTTCTTTGAGTCGTCGTTCGTTCAGACTCTGTTCTACGGCATTTTCTCCTCGTGGGTGCTTTGGAGTAATGAGCAGCCACCGCCGGACGACACGGTGTATTCGTGGCGAGATGCAGCATGGAATCTCCATGTGCCGATGATCGCCGCACTGTACGGCCAACTCGCCACTCCTGCGACGCTGCGTCCGCTCGACCTTGAGGAGGTTCTCGACTGGACGGCGGGTGTTCTCAATCGTGTTGATCGTCAGGCATTCTTCGCCGCGTTTCAGGCGGAAAACGCAGTCCAGTACTTCTACGAGCCGTTCCTTGAGGCCTTCGATCCGGAGTTGAGAAAGCAGTTGGGTGTCTGGTACACACCTCACGAGGTCGTGAAATACCAAGTTGCGCGGGTAGACTGGTCGCTTCGTAATGATCTTGGAATCGAAAATGGGCTGGCTGACGACAGCGTTTTTGTTCTCGATCCGTGTTGCGGCACCGGTGCCTATCTCGTCGAGGTGCTCAACCGAATCGCAGAAACACTCTCGTCCGCAGGAAGCGATGCGCTCACGACGCATGATCTAAAAAGGGCGGCATTGTCGCGCATTTTCGGATTCGAGCTGCTGCCCGCACCGTTTGTCATCGCGCACTTGCAGCTTGGCGTACTGCTCCAGCGGCGCGGCTCGCCCTTGGATGTTGAATCAGGCGAGCGCTTTCCAGTATTCCTGACAAACGCTCTGACGGGGTGGGAACCTCCGGAGCACGAACGACAGCCACTCCTTATTCCGGGGCTCGAGGAAGAACGCGAGTTGGCCGACGAGATCAAGCGTAATCGTCGAATTCTGGTCATTCTCGGAAACCCGCCCTACGACAATTACGCCAAGATCGCTCGTATTGAAGAAGAGCGCAGCCTGTCGCTTGCGTATTCGCACAGCTTGACGACCCGGCAGCCCGAAGGCCAAGGGCGGAACGATCTTTACGTCCGTTTCTTCCGGATGGCCGAACGTCGGATTGTGGATATGACGGGATGCGGCATCGTGAGCTTCATTTCGAACTACTCCTGGCTCGAGGGTTTGTCGCATCCGGCAATGCGTGAGCGATATCTCGATGTGTTTGATTCAATTCGCATCGACTCATTGAATGGAGATCGAAACCGAACTGGAAAGGTGACTCCAACAGGCGAACCAGATCCGAGTGTCTTTTCAACCGAATACAACCGCGCCGGGATCAAAGTCGGAACCGCGATAACGCTTCTCGTTCGAAAGCAGGACCATTCTCCTGCGCCGGCTGTGCTCTTCCGCGATTTTTGGGGCCGATCGAAGCGCGCCCAGCTGGTCGATGCGGCGAACACCACGTCAGACAGCAGTTATGAGCATCGGCTGGTTCCGCGTGCCGAGCTCGGTTATCCGTTCGCGCCGGTCGTCATGGATGCTCGGTACTTGGATTGGCCGCTGCTACCGGCGCTTTTCCCGGTTTCGTTCCCAGGTGTCAAGACAAGTCGGGACGATGCGCTGATCGACATTGATCGTGACCGTCTGGCGTCCAGGATGCAGGTGTATCTTGGGGACGACGATGACGCCGAGGCAGCGCGCGTTGTTCCGAGTTTGATGAAAGGAACAACTGGCTTTAAGGCGCGCGATGTCAGGCGTCGGGCGCAAAGCAGGGGCTTTCGCGACGAGTCGATCATCCGGTGCTTCTACCGACCTTTCGACACGAGGTGGCTGTACTGGGACGGTGAAAGCGGAATGCTCGATCGCAGTCGGCCAGACTATAAGGCGCACGTGGTCGCTCAGAATCTCTGGATCGAGGCGAGGCAGAAGCAGGTTGAGGATGACTTCGATCGAGGAATCGCCGTTCGCGATTTGGCCGACAACATGGGGAATGGTCTATCCAGCTATTTCCCCATGCTACTCGTGAGAGCCGGGACAGTGTTTGAGAGTTCGGAAGCACTGGCGTCAGAGCCGAACATCAGCGCGCAGGCGGCTTCATATTTGGATGTCGTCGGCGAGGTTTCGGAACGCGAACTATTTCATCACGCCCTCGCCATCCTACAGACGCCTGCGTATCGTCGTGAGAACCGCGGCGCTCTCCGCCTCGACTGGCCTCGCATTCCTCTTCCACAGCTTCGAGCACGGCTGCGCGAATCGGCGGAACTCGGGGAACGAGTCGGTCGGTTGTTTGATACGACGCAGCACGTTCCGGGTGTAACCGAAGGGAAATTGCCTCAGACCATTTCGCAGCTTGGCTCTATTGCGCGTGTTGGTGGCGGAGTGCTCGATCCTGCGCGAGGAGACTTGAACGTTACGGCTGGTTGGGGACGGATTCAGGAAGGCGTCGTGTTTCCGGGTCTCAACGCGGCCCGAACTCGCGCGTATAGCTCTGCTGAGATGCAAGCGTTGGAATCAGGTGCCGATGAGTCGCAGATGTCCGCTGTACGCGTTGTTGAATTGCTTGGCGAAGAGACCGTCGACGTTCCCCTCAATCCGAACGCATACTGGAAGAACGTGCCGTTGCGAGTGTGGGACTACACCGCGAGCGGCTATGCGGTCTTGAAGAAGTGGCTATCGTATCGGGAGATGATCGTTCTCGGACGGCCAATCACGGCGGAAGAAGCGCGTGAATTCACGCGGATCGTTCGACGAATTGCGGCCCTGCTCCTGCTCTCCGATGAGCTGGATGCGAGCTACGAAGCCTGCATCGTCGATGTGTATCCCTGGGCCGTGGCCAACACTCGCGCAGGGACGCGCGGTGATCAGCAGGTATTGCCGCTATAGCGATTGTGAAATTCGCCGAACTAGCACATTAGGGATGGTCCAAAGTAGTAAGCGGCCGCCACACTCGATGGGGCAACTGAACCGAATTGGCCGCTCCAGTCGCCACAGATACAAGCCGAATGTCCAACCGTCGGAAGCACATAGTGAACGCTCGCGTTTCGCTATACGCTCATGGCCGCACAAGTCGTCGCGCTGCACGATCGAAACAACCTCTACGGCGCCGATAATCGCGCTTGTAGGCAGTTGTCGAGCATCTCGCACCGACAATCCGGCGTGTTCCAGTGCGTCGACAACTGCATGATCGTTTCGCCAGCCAGCCGCGAATGCTTGGCTTGCGTGGATTGCGATCGTTCCAAGCTTCCTTGGTTGCCACGACCGAGCTTCGAATCGCTTGACGCGCTGCAGTATTAGGTGGGCATACGGCTGACGTACGGACAGAGCGACGTACGGAACCGAGTCAAGGCTGCGCTTCATGGGTGGTCACCAGCTGACGCCTTGGCTGCGGCATCGCGGAGTAACTCGTCTATGCGAGTCGCTGCCCGGTCCTGCATGTCCGGTTGTACGTTGACTGTATGTGTCTAACGTGAGTGTGAACGTAGAGTGGCCGAGTCGCTCCTGCACGACCTTGGGATGCTCGCCGGCAACCAGCAACATCGTCGCGGAACGAAATGGCACTTGTAGTCGCCTACGCACCGGACGCAGAGAACTATCTCGAGCGCATCTTGCGAGCGGTACTACGGCTGCCCCTAGAGATGCAACTGACTTTCACGACTGCATTCTTATCGCGGCTTGCCGTGGAAGTTCCGAACATGGAGATCTGTGCGCGATCTGGTTGGACCATGTTGGATTGGATAGATCTTTGGCTGCGATGGAAACCGACAGCGGCGGAAAACCGATTCGGTGAAGCAGAGGCGCTCTCGCGGCTTCACAGAATACCCGCCATTGCGGAGAGCTTAAAGGTTGCTGCAATGGAGGCGGATACTTTTGACAAAGGCAATAGGCTGTTACTCGTTCCGAAGGCAAATGCCTCGTTAGCACCTTGGCTTCGCCAGCGCCTCGGCGCAGAAAGGCTCGGTGGCCTGTACCGATGGAACGAGATCGAACGTATTTACGCGCCATCGCGCGCGGTTCCTATCGCCAAACCATAACGGCGGTCCTATTCCGCGCGTCGGTGGCTGATCGATGGCTTAAACTACGAGTTCTCTCAGGCAATCTCATGCCACTTCAGAGTTACTGATCTCCACCGGTCGACGTCGTAAGAGTCGTACTCAGTGGTACTTGGCTCGACGTGAACGCACACAGCGAGAAAGACTGCCTTAGCTTCCCAAGCTGGACGTCGTGGGTTCGAGTCCCATCGCCCGCTCCTTGGCTTGAACGAAATCAGCGCCGGTCAATCGTCGATTGACCGGCGCTGTCTTCTTGTGGTCGTATCGGTGGTTGATCGTCAGCCGCCTTCGGCAACGCGCTTGACCCGCGCGACCAGCGGAAACGCCGAGGGATCGCGCACCGACTGAACGGAGAGATCGACGTCGAGTTGCGGCCAATACAGGTGGTCCGACGTCGGGCGCTCCACGTTCAGGAGTTGCTCGACCGTCGCCTGTCGAAACCACGGAAAATCCGCGAACGGTACGAGCAACTCCTCGTTGTCGAGGAGCAGCCAGAAGCCATGCCGTGAAATACGACTGATCTCAACGGCCAAAGTGCCGCTCCAAGGCATCGCGGACCTCCTGCTCGTGGCCCGATGGCGATGCCCTCGGGCAGTGCCTTCGAATCTCGCTCGCGACCGCACCATGCGCCACCGTCGTCGGCGTGGCGCACGATTCACATCTGCGACACGTCGTCGAGGAGCCCGGAGCGGAGATCTTTGCTCCGGTGCGGCGCGCAAACGGTGCACTCGTCGCGAGGTTCATGATCGTGCGCGCCGACGGCTGGCGGGTCCGGCAGGTCGCTCGTAGCTTCGGGGACCTTCACGGGGTCGGGCCTCGTGCGCCATCTGCTGCATCGTCGTTATCGGGCCGTTGCCATCGGGACGAGCGTCGTTCTCATGCCCCCGGGCCCTGCCGCCGCGCCTCCCGCGCCGGCCGAGTACACGATTGCATTCAAGAGCTTCGCGCCGAACAACGCGGACGTCTTCGTCGCCAATGCCGATGGGAGCGACCCGCGTTCCCTCGCCCCAAGTCCGGCGCAGGAGTACGACGCGTCCTTCTCGGCGGACGGCCGGTGGGTGCTGTTCACGTCGCACCGAGCCGGCGAGGCGGACATCTACCGGGTACACCCCGACGGCTCTGGGGTCGAGCGGTTGACGCGCGATGCCGCCTTCGATGATCAGGCGGCACTTTCACCCGACGGACGCTCGCTGGCGTTCGTGTCCAGCCGCGGCGGGCACGCGGACATCTGGGCCATGGACATGCGCACCCGGCGCGCGATCAATCTGACTCACGGCAAGGTGGGGAACTTCCGTCCCGCCTGGTCACCCGACGGTCGCTGGATCGCGTTCTCGTCCGATCGTGACGGCACGAAGGGTGGATGTCCCAACACCACGGCGCCCGGCCCCGCATCGTTCGTGACGCCGCAGTACACCGGCGTGTTCGTGATGCGTGCCGACGGCACCGGACTTCGACGCCTGAGCGACACGACGGAGATTGCCGGGACGCCGCGTTGGTCGCCGGACGGGCGACGCCTCCTCTTCTACGTCGGTGACCCGGCGCAGATCTGCCGAGGTGGTTTGATGTTCGGCACCGGCACGACGCAGATCGTTTCGGCGAACGTCACATCGGCTGCGCGCGACACCCTCACGACTGGCGCCGGCCTGAAGGTGAACCCGCGATCGCTCGGCGACGGACGGATCGCGTACCAGATCCGCCAGGGCGTGGTCGTCGCCGGCCGGAGCCGGGCCGATACGATCCCTGGCGATTTCGAGTGTCCCGACTGGTCGCCGGATGGACGCTCGATGGTGTTCCATCGCGAGACCGATCACCGTGGTGACCGCGATCGCGCGCTGCAGCACTGGCCGAGCCCCGACCCGCGATTCGCACTGCTCCGCGTTCCCGACGTGCCCGCGTTCTCGCCAGCGGGCGACCGGATGGTGTACCTGCTGACGAACTTCAACGGCCCGATCCGGAGCGGCTCGCTCGTCGCCGCCAACGCCGACGGGTCGGACCGCAGAGTGATCTTCGCAGGACCGTTGACCGAAGACATGGCCGGCCCTGCGTGGTCTCCGCGCGGCGACGCGATCGCGTTCGGCGTCGGAGGATTCTTCCAGCGCGCGCAGCTCCAACCCGCGCAACTCATGCGCGTGGCCCCGGACGGGAGCCGGCTGACGGCGCTCACGCACGATGGCCTCAACAGCGGGATGCCAAGTTGGTCGCCGGACGGCAGCCGGATCGTGTATCGTGCGGCGCACGGTCAGCGGCGGGAGCTGCGAATCCTCGACGTGGCGACGGGCACGTCGACGCGGCTCGAGACCGGCTCCGACTTCGACACCTTTCCCTCGTGGTCGCCGCGGGGAGACTGGATCGCGTTCACGAGCAAGCGTGACGGCGATTACGAGATCTACCGCATTCACCCGGACGGGACCGGTCTGCAGCGGCTGACGCATCTGCCGGGGACCGATGCGCACGAGTCATTCTCGCCCGACGGCGAGTGGATCGCCTTCGCGAGCTCGGCGCAAGGCTTCAAGGACGAGGCCGTGCAGCTGCTGCTGGGCGTCACCTTCCAGCCGTATGGCGAGATCGCGGTGATGCGCGCGGATGGTTCCGACTTCCATCTGCTGACGGACAACTCGACGGAGGAGGGCGCGCCCGTGTGGGTTCCACGGCGCACGCGCTGAGGTT
>DASZUN010000240.1:0-7305 GCA_035547615.1 Gemmatimonadaceae bacterium
ATATTTCGCCGCGCCTGGCGATAGGCCATCGGCACGAACACCCGCGCGCAGTCGACGTGCTCCTTCGCCGCCTCGAGGCCGCCCGCGCGCTCGATCTCCCACGTGGTGCGTGACAGCACGGCCGTCGCCAGAAAGATGTCGATCGCCGCGTTGGCCATCCGCTCCTGCAGGAACTGCTTCTCGATGATGCTCTTGCCGTGGCGGATCAGCGCGTCCTCCACGCCGAGCGCGAGATCGTGCACGAGCGTGGCGACGAGATCGGCTTCGCGCTCGAGCGCCGGATGCACCTTCGTGAACTCAGGCTTCTTGATCTGCCGCCGCGCGCGGCCGGCGAGATAGTTCCCGATCGCGCCGATCGAGTGCAGCGGATCCTTGAACGCCTTGCCGAGCGCCTTCACGCGCTCGCCGGGCTGCTGGAGGCCGCTCAGCGCGATCAGCGCGCGCAGAATCTCGTTCGTACCCTCGAATATGAGATTGATGCGGGAGTCGCGCACGGCCTGCTCGTACGGGAATTCCTTGGAATAACCGATGCCGCCGGCGATCTGCAGCGCGTCGTTCGACGCCCGGAACGCGAGATCCGACGCGAAGACCTTCGCCGCCGCGGTCTCGAGCGAGAAGTCGATGCCGCCCTTGTCGACCATGCCGGCGGCGAGCACCGCAGCCGAATCCGCCGCGTAACACTCCGCCGCGTTCGTCGCGAGCTTGCGCTGGATCATCTCGAACGAGCCGATCGACCGGCCGAACTGCTCGCGCTGCTTCGCGTACGCGAGTGCCTCGCGCATGATCCGCCGCGTGCCGAACGCCGACGCGGTCGCGAGCCCCAGCCGTCCGGAGTTCAGCACCTCGAGCGCGATGCGAAAACCCTGGCCCACTTCGCCCAGCCGATCGTCGACCGGCACCTTCACCTTGTCGAAGAACACGGCGCGCGTATCCGACGCCTTGATGCCCATCTTCTCTTCGCGCTTGCCCAGCGTGACGCCCGGCGCGTGCGCGTCGACGATGAACCCCGTCACGCGGTCCTTCGTCTTCCCGTCGACTTCCACGGTGACTTTCGCGAACACGGTGAAGATGTCGGCGTAGCCGGCATTCGAGATCCAGATCTTGGTGCCGCTCAGCAGGTAGTGCGTGCCGTCCTCACTCAGCACGGCGTGCGTCTTCATCGCCTGCGCGTCCGATCCCGAACCCGGCTCGGTGAGACAGAAGCCCGCGACGAGCTCGCCGCTCGCGCACCGCGGCAGGTACTTCTGCTTCTGCTCCTCGGTGCCGAAGAGCACGATGCCCTTGCACCCGATCGACTGGTGCGCGCCGAAGTACACGCAGAGCGCCGGGTCGGTCGCGCCGATCTCGCCGAAGATGCGGTTGTAGACCTTGGCCGACGCCCCGAAGCCGCCGTACTCCTCCGGAATGCTCAGCCCCATCACGCCGAGCTCGTGCAGGCCCTCGCGGACGCCCGGCGGAAATTGCCCGTCGTGGTCGAATTTGGCGCTGTCGATGTGCTCGGCCGCGTAGCCGCGAAACGCGTCCAGGATCGCGCGCAGCGTCTCCGATTCCTCGGCGCTCAGCGCGGGAAACGGAAACACGAGCTCCTCGCGGATCTCGCCGAGGAACACGCTCTTCGTGAACGAGGGATTGATGTCCGGGGCCGCGATGTGTGGCTGCGCGGACGTGTGCGAATCGACGGCGGTCATTGGGGTCTCTCGGCGAGAGTGCGTTCTCTAATGTATGCGCGGCGGCGAGGGCGGCGTGTAAGGGCTTCACTGGCGGGCCCGTCCACCGCGCCGATCGCGCGCTTGTACGCCTCCCACTCCTCGCGAGCGATGCGCCGCGCCGGCACGCCGCCCCACCGCTCGCCCGGGCCCACGCGCGTCCCCGGCAGCAGCACCGAGTGCGGCAGAATCGTCGCTCCGTCGCCGACCACCACGTCGCCCATCACCGTGGCCTTGAGTCCGATCGTCGCCCGGCTGCCGATCCTCACCGGCGCGATCACGAGGTGGCCGCCGCCGCCGTAGTGACAGAACACGTGCGCGCTCCCGCCGATCACCACGTCGTCGCCGAGCGTGATCAGACACGGGTCCGAGAAATTTTCGGTTGTGATCCGCGCGCGCTTGCCCACCTTCATTCCCATGGCGCGCAGGAACAGCACACCGAATGGCGTGAGCGTGACGAACGGCAGGAACGTGAACCGCGCGAGATAGAAGAGCCCGTTGTGCAGGTACCAGGGGACCGCCGCCACCGTGAAGTACCCGCCGCGGAACGCGTGCAGCCGCGTCGGCAATAAGAGATTGTATATGGGCACGACGACGAGGAGGGCGAATCCCCACACGAAGAGCGCCGTCGCGACGAGCACCGCGAGCGCCACGACGTCGTACCAGTGCACCGCCGGCCAGAACGCCGGACCGGCGCGAAGGACCAGCCACACGGCGGGCGCGAGCGCGAGCCCCAGCGCCGTCGCACCCAGTGCGTAGAGCGCGAGCACGGCGAGCCCGTAGCTGACGGCGTTGTACCGCCGGATGAAGCGATCGATCGCCCCGCGCGGCTCCGTGTTCGTTCGCCGCATCAGCCGAGGGCCAGGATTCGCCGCAGCCGGTCAGCGTGAGCGCGGCTCTCGGGGTCGCCAGTCACGATCTCGATCGCGCTCGGCCCCGGCGCGCCAAGCCCCAGCTCCACCGCGCGCGCGATCTGCTCCTGCTCCCAGATGCCGCGGTGCATGATCGCGTCGTTCGCGCCGAGATCCTTCAGCACCGCGAGCCCCACCGCGTCGACTGCGACCCGATCGTCGCCCACGAGCACCACGTTGCCGGCCTGCAGCTCGCCATGCGACGGACCGCCGTCGGTGAACGCCGCGACGCCGTCGAGCACCACGAGGTTCGGGCGATAGGCGGTGTTCAACTCGGCGATCATGCGGCGCATGTCCGGCGAGCGATGCATGGTGCGGCGCGCGGGCTTGGGCGTGAGCCCCACGGAGAGCTTGAGCGACATCGTGAACACGCCGCCCGAGCCGTGCGTCTTGAGACAGCAGGTGGACACGTTGTACTCCGAGTCCACGACGAGGCGCGGCAGGTGAAAACCCTCCGGCCAGTGCGTCGCGCCCGACGCGAAGAACACCCAGTCACCGTCGGGGATCTGCTCGTAGTCGACGACGTCGAACCGCAGGTCCCGGGACAGGTCGAAGATGCCTTTGCGCTCCATCACGCCGCGCGTCTGCGGCGGACCGCTCGATTCGCCGAGCGTGATGGCGCGCGCGCCGCGCTCGTGCAATTCGGTGACGAGCTGGGCGAGCGTGTCGTTGTGCGTGGATGCGGGCGCGGGATCGGCCGAATTGAAGTTCGGCTTGATCACGACGCGCTTGCCCCTGATCCCGTGCGGATCGAACAGGGCGATCGCCGCCGCGACGCCCTGCTTGCGATCGGCGGTGTGCACCAGCGCGACCTTGCTTGGACGTGCCGCCAGCCAGCGGACCAGCCGCTCGTGGTCGGCCAGAGGAATCGCGGCGAATCCGGCCGCCGTCGCACGGAGGAAGTCCCGCCGGTGAATGCTGCGCGTCCGCGTCGTCATGCCGTGTCTCCGATCGTGCCCCAATCGAGACTACGATGTGTGGAGGTGCATCCGTCCGGAGTCAGGAATCCGCCGATTGCACGCGCCCGGAGTCGATACCTTTATGCGCATGACATCCCCTCGGGCCTCCAACCTCGAGCTGGACCGCGAGACGATGCGCCAGCTCGGTCACCGCGTCGCCGATGTCGTTGCCGAGCACGTCGCCACGCTGCGCGACCAGCCGGCGCATCGCACGCTGACTCGCGACGAAGCACAGCGGCTCATCGCCACGCCGCCCCCGGAGCACGGAACGGACTTCGAGATGATCCTCTCGCAGCTCCGCGAGCGCGTGTTTGCGTATCACGCACGCGAGCCGCACCCGCACTTCATGGGCTACATCCCGAGCTCGCCGAGCTTCCCCGCGGTGCTCGGCGACTGGCTCGCGACGGGATACAACTTCTTCGCCGGCGTCTGGTCGGTGGCGTCGGGCCCGAACGAGGTGGAGCTCGTCGTCCTCGACTGGTTCCGACAGTGGCTCGGGATGCCCGCGGGCACGAGCGGCCTGCTCACGTCCGGCGGTTCCACGGCGACGCTGACCGCCGTGGTCGCGGCGCGGCACGCGGCGGATCCGTCCGGCGTCCATCTGCCACGGCTCGCGATGTACACGTCCGAGCAGGCACACTCGTCGGTGCAGCGCGCCGCGTGGATCGCGGGAATTCCGCGCGCCAACGTTCGCGCGGTCGACACGGATGTCGATTTCCGCGTGCGCCCCGATGCGCTCGAACGGGCGATCGCGGAGGATCGCGCCACGGGCATGATTCCGTTCATGGTGGTCGGCAGCGCAGGGACGACGAACACCGGCGCCGTCGATCCGCTCCCCGCGCTCGCCGCCGTGTGTGCTCGCGAACGTCTCTGGCTGCACGTCGACGCCGCGTTCGGCGGATTCGCCGCGCTCACGCCGCGCGGCGCTGAGCTCCTGCGCGGCATCGAGCAGGCCGACTCCGTGACGCTCGATCCGCACAAGTGGTTCTTCGTGCCGTTCGAGTGCGGCTGTCTGCTCGCCCGCGACCCGCGCAAGCTCGAGGAAGCGTTCAGCGTGCACCCCGAGTATCTCACCGACGTGCGCGCGCGCGAGCACGAGGTCAACTTCGCCGACTACGGCGAGCAGCTCACGCGCTCATCGCACGCGCTCAAGGTATGGCTCTCGGTGCACTACTACGGCCTCGCCGAGTTGCGCGAGGCGATCGCGCGCGGCATCCACCGCGCCGAGTACGCCGAGGCGCTGCTGCGCGCGCGCGGCTTCGAGATCCTGTCGCCGGCGCAGCTCGGGATCGTCTGCTTCCGCGCCAAACCGGAAGGTATGGAGGACGCCGCCGCGATCGACGTCCTGAATGAGCACATCAACACACGCGTGAACGAGACGGGCCGGTTCCTCATGTCGTCCACGAAGCTCCGCGGCCAGTTCTCGCTGCGACTCTGCACGCAGGTGCATCGCATGACGGATGACGACATCGAGGCCGTGGTCGCCGAGATCGAATCCGCGCGCGCGGCGGAGTTGATCTAGGGAGCCGCGGAACACGCGGAATCGGCGGAATCACGCAGGAACAGTCCTGGTGTGCCGTTCGCACCCAATCACCGCTCGTTGCGCAACGATGCTTCGACGCGCATGATCCGTTCAAGCTCGTTCCGTGCGTTCCAGTCGCTGTTCCCAAATCATCGTGGCCACCTCGCGCCAACGATCTCTCCCGGCGCCCGCGGACCACCGCGTTTCTCCGCTCACCCCGCGCATTCCGCGGCCCCCCGAGAGTGCACCGTATGAAGAATCGACTGCTTGCGCTGGCGCTCCTGCTCACCATGCCCTCGGCGGCCCGCGCCCAGAAGCTGCCGAGCGAAACGCCCGCCAAGTTCACGCCCGCCTCCTCGACGTGGAACTACGAGCGACGCGACGTCATGATCCCGATGCGCGACGGCGTCAAGCTGCACACGGTCATCCTCGTGCCGAAAGGCGCGCATCGCGCGCCGATCCTGCTCACGCGAACGCCGTACGACGCGACCGCGACGACCACCTACGCGCACAGCGCGCACCTGGCGCCCGAGCTCAACGGCTACGACAACGCGCTCGACGTCATCATCCCCGGCGGGTACATCCGCGTCGTCCAGGACATTCGCGGCAAGTACGGCTCGGAAGGCGATTACGTGATGAATCGCCCGCTCGTCGGCCCGCTCAACGACACCAAGGTCGACGAATCGACGGACACGTACGACACGATCGACTGGCTCGTGAAACACGTGCCCGAGACGAACGGCAAGGTCGGCGAGCTCGGGATCTCGTACGACGGCTTCGAGCCGCTCATGGGCCTGATCCATCCGCATCCGGCGCTCAAGGTTTCCGTCCCGATGAACCCGATGGTCGACGGCTGGATGGGCGACGACTGGTTCCACCACGGCGCGTTCCGCGAGCAGAACATGCCGTACATCCTCGAGCAGGAAGCGACGCGCGACAATTCGGCGAAATGGTGGACGGACCACTACGACGACTACGACGCGTACATGGAGTACGGCAACGCCGGTGAGCTCGGCCGCGCGCACGGGCTCGAGCAAGTAGGATTCTGGAACAAGATCCTCCAGCATCCGAGCTACGATTCGTGGTGGCAGGAGCAGGCGATGGACAAGATCCTCGCGCAGCAGCCGCTCGCGGTGCCGACGATGCTCGTCGCCGGTCTGTGGGATCAGGAAGACATCTACGGCGCGATGGCCGTCTACCGCGCGATCAAGCCGAAGGACACGAACGACAGCATGGTCTACCTGACGTTCGGTCCATGGTACCATGGTCAGGAGATCTCGAACGGCAGCGCGCTCGGCGCGCTCGACTGGGACTCCAACACGTCGAAGTACTTCCAGAAGAACATCCTCGGCCCGTTCCTCGCGCACTATCTGAAGGACGACGCACCGCCGATGGATGTCGCGCCGGTGAACGCCTTCGAGACGGGCACCAATCGCTGGGAGCGGCTGAACGCGTGGCCGAGCGGCTGCGCGAGCGGCTGCACCGTGCAGGAGCAGCCGCTCTATCTGGAGCCCGGGTTCAAGGCAGGATTCACGGCGCCGGCAGCGGGCGCGCCGTTCGACGCGTACGTCTCCGATCCGGCGAAACCCGTACCCTTCCGCAAGCGCCCGATCTCGCCCATCGGCTACGACTCGTGCGCGCAGTGGCCGTGCTGGCTCGTCGACGACCAGCGCGAGGCATCCGGCCGCACCGACGTGCTCTCGTACCAGTCGGACGTGCTCACGTCGCCCGTGAAGATCAGCGGATCGCCCGTGGCGAACATCGTCGCGTCGACTACCGGCACGGACGCCGACTGGGTCGTGAAGGTGATCGACGTGTACCCGGACGAGGTCGGCGGCGACGCGAAGATGGGCGGCTATCAGCTCCCGATCGCGATGGACATCTTCCGCGGCCGCTATCGCGAGAGTTATGAGAATCCGAAAGCCATCACGCCGAACGTGCCCCTGCGCTACCAGTTCGCGCTCCCCAACGCGAACCACGTCTTCCTGCCCGGGCACCGGATCATGGTACAGATCCAGTCGAGCTGGTTCCCCCTGTACGACCGCAACCCGCAGACGTTCGTGCCGAACATCTTCTGGGCGAAGCCGACAGACTACGTGAAGGCCGAGCAGCACATCTACCACGAGCCGGGACACGCCAGCTTCGTGGAACTGCCGGTGGTCAGCGGCGCGAGTCGGTGAGGTGAAGCGCACCAGCCGTCGGCCGCG
>DASZUN010000241.1:0-10921 GCA_035547615.1 Gemmatimonadaceae bacterium
GTCGTGATGCTGAGCGCGCTCAGCAGCGGGGCGCGCCTGAACGCCCAGAGGGCCGTCTTGAAGCCGGCCATCAGTCCACCTCCGCCGGAATCTTCGCGGCCTCCGCGGAGTCGAACACGATCTCGCCATGGTTGAGCTCGATCGTGCGGTAGTCGGAGCTGCGGACGAGCTCGAGGTCGTGCGTCGCCATGAGCACGGCGGTGCCCGAGGCGTTGATCTCGCGGAGCAGCTGGAAGATCCCGCGCGTCGCGCGCTCGTCGAGGTTGCCCGTCGGCTCGTCGGCGATGAGGACGAACGGATCGTTCACCAGCGCCCGCGCGAACGCGACACGCTGCTGCTCGCCGCCGGAGAGCTCGCGTGGGAGGGCGGTCGCCTTGGACGCGAGGCCCACCTGCGTCAGCGCGCGCGCCACCCGGCCCGGAATGTTCGCGCGCGGCGTGCCGATCACCTCGAGCGCGAACGCGACGTTCGCTTCCGCGGTGCGGTCCTCGAGCAGCCGAAAATCCTGGAACACGATTCCGAGGCGCCGCCGAAGCTGCGCGATCTCGCGTCGCTTGATCTCGCTGGAACTGTAGCCGCTGACGCGCACCTCACCGGAGGTGGGGCGCTCGTCCATGTACAGCAGCTTGAGGATGGTGCTCTTGCCGGCGCCGCTCGGGCCGGTCAGGAAGACGAATTCACCCTTGGCGACGCGGAAGTTGACGTCGCGCAGGGCCGCGGCTCCCACGGCGGCGCGTGGGTATACTTTGGAGACGTGATCGAAGCGGATCATGGCTAAAGTTCAGACGCACCGATCCTCCCGGCGTCACCGCCATGATCCGCCCAGTTCCACGCGGGTTGCGACGTGATCGTGTCGAGAATGGCCTTGAGGAGCCCGATCAGCATGGGCCCGAGGAGAATCCCGACGAGGCCGAACGTGTAGACGCCGGTGATCAGGGCGACCAGCATCCAGTAGAAGTTGAGCACCTTCGACCGTTCGGCGGCGATCTTGGGCCGGAGGAAGGTCGAGATGTACACGGTGTTGACGAGCAGGCCGACGATCGCCATGGCCAGCGCCTGGCCGGGGGCGTTGCGGAAGATCGCCAGCCAGGCGGCGGTCGGCAGATACACGCTCCACGAGCCCACGATCGGGAAGAAGCCGATGATGAACGACACGATCGCGAGCACGCCGGCGAGCGGGACCTGGAAGACGAGGTTCATCGCCAGGATGATCAGCGACTTGACCGCCTGGGTCAGGAACGTGGAGTAGATCGCGCCGTAGAGAACGCCACGCACGTTATGCTCGAGCGCCGACGACAGCTCGCCGTATCGGGGCGGTATTCGGCTTCGCACGTATGCCCTGATCTCTTCCGCATCGACCATGACGTAGTAGGCGGTGAACAGGAAGATCGTCGCCGCGATCGACAGGCTCACGATCGCCGCGCGCACGCTGCCGAGGATGTTCGTGCCGTAATTGGACGCCACGAGCATGTAGTGCTTCACGGCGTCCTTCGTGTTCGCGGCGTGCAGAAACGGCAGCCGGTGCAGCGACGCGTCGACCTGTTCGGCGATCGGATCCTGGTGCTTGTCGACGTAGGCCGCGACGTCGGCGATCTCCTCGTAGCTGTACGCCGTGAGCCCCACGAGCGGCACGATGAGGAGCATCAGCGTGATCGTCGCCGAGAGAATGCGGTTCGGCGCGTGGCGCAGGAGCCAGAGGTACACGGGCCGCATGTACATCGCCACGATGATACCGAGGATGGTGGCGATGATGACGGTGCGAACCATCCACAGGAACAGCACCATGATCGTCACGAACAGGAGCGTCGTGACGAGCATCCGGCGCAGCTCCGGCAGCGTCAACTCGGCCAGCGTCGGCGACATCCGCCGCTCGAGGCGGCGGCGTTCCGGCGAGACGAGGATAGGTTCGGCCATCTAGTGTAGAGCCTGTTCGATATCTCCTATCAGGTCTTTAGCACTTTCAATGCCGATGCTCAGCCGTAGAAATCCGTCCGGAATCCCGGCGTCGGCGCGCTGATCGGCGGTAAGATGGGCGTGCGAGGTGAACCGGGGCTCGGAGACGAGCGAGTCGACGCCGCCGAGGCTGGGCGCATGGCGGATGAGCTTGAGCTTGCGAAGGAATTTCTCCGCCGCGCGCGCACCGCCGACGAGCTCGAGGGCCAGCATGCCGCCGAACCCGTCCATGAGCTCCGCCGCGACCTCGTGGTCCGGGTGGCTGTCGAGTCCGGGATAGTGGACGCGCCGCACCTCCTTGCGTCCGCTCGCCCACTCGGCGATCGCGAGGGCGTTCTCGTTCTGCCGCTGCACGCGGACGTCGAGCGTCTTGAGCCCGCGCTCCAGCAGCCAGGCGCCGAACGGGTCCGGGGCCTGCCCCCAGAGCATCATCTTGCGCCGGACTTCCTCCACGTACGAGGTCGTGCCGCACACGACGCCGCCGAGGACGTCGTGGTGCCCGTTCAGATACTTCGTCGCGGAGTGGATCACCACGTCGGCGCCGTGCTCCAGCGGGCGCAGGTTGATCGGACTGGCGAACGTGGAGTCGACGACGAGCGCGATGCCGCACTCCTTCGTGATGTAGCTGACCGGACGCAGGTCGAGCACGCGGCACGTCGGGTTGACCGGCGTCTCGAGGAAGATCGCGCGCGTCTCCTTGCGGAGCTTGCGGCGCCAGATGCGCGTCTCGAGCGGATCGACGAGCGTGACGTCGATGCCGAGCGTCTGGAACTCCTGGGTGAAGAGCGCGGTGGCGCCGCCGTAGATCCAGGAGCTCGCGAGCAGGTGATCGCCGGGGCGGAGCAGGGCGAGGAGCGCGCACGCGGTCGCGCCCATGCCGCTCGCCAGGAGCACGGCGGCTTCGGCGCCCTCGAGCGCGGCGACGCGGCGCTGCACCAGCTCGGCGTTCGGCGAGTTGCCGTAGCGCGGATAGCGCAGCCCTTCACCCGTGCCGACTTCCTGAACGAAGTTGACGGACTGAAACAGCGGATGCACGACGGCGGTGTCGGCATCGCGCTGTTCGGTTCCGGCGTGGACTGCGAGCGTCGCGAGATCGGCGGGGGTTGGCTTGCGTGCGCTCACGGACTCTCCTTCAACCCAGCGCGGGTCGTCGGCCTCGGGTATCGAGATCGGGTTTGATCACGCGCACCGTCTCCGATGGCGCCGCGCCGAGGATGTCGCGCAGCACCACGTCGCCCTCGCGGGCGCCCGGGTCGATGCGCACGGTCGCGAGCTCGTGCCGGCGCGGGCCGTACACCCACGCCAGCTCGCCGTCGGTGAGCAGCCGCGACCGCGCGTCGCGCGGCGCCATGATCACGAGCGGGCCGCGCTCCTCGTCACCGCGCTTGGTGGCGATGAGATACGCCACGCGGAGCGGGGCGTTGATCGACTCGCTCACGCGGCGTGTCCCACGGCGACGAAGCCGCCGCCCGCCGGCATGATGAGCCGCCGCCGCGAGAGCGCGTCCAGCAGGTCGCGCGCCGCGTCGGGTGACACGCCGATCTCGTTGGCGACGTCGGCCGCGGCGGCGCGGCCCAGTCGGTACGTCGCTTCCCACGCGCGCCGCTCGTTCTCGGGCAGCACGCCCATCAGCTCCACGCCGTCCTCCTGCTCCAGCGCGAGCGCGAGATCGTGCCGCTCGAGCACGGCCTCGATCGCGTCGCGGTGGTGCTCGGTGACGCCGCGGAAGAGGAAATACGCCTCGCACGGCGGGTCGTCGCTGGTGTAGCGCATCAGCAGCTTGGCGACGACCTCGTCCGCGCATGAGAAATCGATCATTGAAACATGCGAAAAATCGATCACCGTCAGCGCGCGGAGCCGCATGTCGTCGGCCCCGAGGAGCTGCTCGATCTGCCCGCGCACGGCCGCGCCGGTCGAGCGCGTGACGAGGTTCGAGTACAGATCGCAGGCGAGCGTCTCGCGCAGCACGCTGCTCACGTCGATGTGGTTCATCATCGTTCCGTCCTCGCGCTTCTCGGGCTGGCCTTGTCGCCGGACTCCGGCGCGGCCGCTTCGGGAATGATGACTTGCACCTGCGCGCCGGCGAACGGCGCCAGTCCTTCGGCGAGCGGAACGTCGTCGTCCCAGCTCGGCACGATCGAAATCCGTGCCGTGCCGCTGCGCACGGAGAGCTTGCCGTTCCAGCGCCCGACATAGTTGCGCGCGCCGGCGAGCCCCTGTCCGCGACTCCGGTCACGAAAGCGGCTCACGCCGCGAATCACCGCTTCCTCGAGCGCGGCGGCGTCGTCCCAGCGCGACGTCGGGAGATGCCCGGGCGCGCTCTCGAGCGACTTGCGAAATCCGAGACCGGCATCGCAGACCGCAATGACGACGACGCGCCGGCCGAGACGCTTGGTCCAGCGGTAGCTCTGCACCGCGACCCAGCCTCCCTGCCCGGCGTGCTCGATGATGTTCTGACAGACTTCCGAGAGCGTCATCGCGAAGCCGATGATCGCTTTCGACTCGAGCTTCAGCTCGTTCTTGATGATCTTCTGCGCGCGCTCCTGCACCATCCCCACGACGCTGTGCACGTCCTCGCCCTTCGTGACCGGCGTGACCTCGAGCAGCACGTTCGACTCGCCGGCGGGCGGGCGCTTGGGGTAGTGCCCGTGCATGTCGTACAACCCTTCGGCGTGCTGGAAGAACGCGGCGCGCGCCCAGTACGACGCGGTGTCTTCGAGCTCGGGCACGGCGAGCGCCGGGCGCTCGGTGCGCGTCTGGGCGAGCGTGAGGAGCGCGGTCAGTCCGTACGGAGATGCCCACCGCGCGTGCCGCGCGTCGACGAGAATTTTCTCATCGGGGGAGAGGGGAGCCACCTGCTCCAGCACCTGTTCGAAGGAGTGGTCGTCGAGCGAGGGCGGAACGGTGATGACGTGAGTCACGTGAGGCTGATCTTTCCCCGGAGGTGGTTCGCGAGGCCCGTTGCGCCGCGGTGGCTGACGTTGCGCGCCGCGGCGCGATGCGCGGCATGGATGGCGCCGTCTAAGTTATCACCCGCGAGCAGTCTGGAGAAATAGGTCGCGCCCCACACGTCTCCGCATCCCGTCGGATCGCCGCGATCGGCATCGCTCGGCGACGCCGCCACGAGCGCGGTCCGGAGCGGACCGAAGGATGTGGATGCAGATGTGGACGCGGCGCCCCCGCGCAGATCTGTGATCCGGTCAAAGCCTGGCGCGGCGAAGTACACCGCGCCGCGTTTGCCCATCGTCACGACGAGCGTCTGCACGCCGGCGTGCATCGCGGTCGCGGCGAGCGCCATCGGGTCCGGCGCGAGCATGCGCATCTCGTCCTCGTTCACCTGCAGGAAATCGAAGCACTCGCACCACTCGCGCACGTTCGGAATGGGGCGCAGCGTGCGCAGTCCATCCGGCTGCACCGCCCAGGCGAGCATGTGCAGGTCGCAGTAGATCGGCCCCGCGAAGTGCTGGCGCACGAGGCGAGTCGTTTCGAGATCCAGCTCCCAGCCGCTCAGAAAGTTGATGTAGAGCGCGTCGAGCTTCGCCGCCTCGAGCACCGGCTTGAGTCCGAGCCAGCTCCACGCGGGCACGCCGCCGGTGAGGATCTCGCTCCGCCGCTCGTCGGAGTAGTAGCGCAGCTCCACGCGGTTATTCGGAACCGCCACCTCGATGAGCCGCGCGTCGGGCGCGATGTGCTCGAGCGTGGAGAGATAGTGCGCCGCACGCGCCGCGAGATCGTGGCCGACCTTCATGATCGGGACGATCTCCCAATCGTCTGGAAGTGCGGCATCGAGCCCGCTCAGCGCGTAGGTGATGCCGCCCCACTCCTCGACCGGAACGGCGCGGCCGGGGCTGTAGATGACGTCCCAGACGATGGAGCCGATGACGCCGAGGCGATGCTTGTCTGTCATTCCGAGCGCAGCGAGGAATCTCCTGGAATCACCGGGATCTCGACCCGGTGAGGAGATCCCGCGGTCGCGTTGCTCCCTCGGGATGACCACCCCGAGTCACAACTCGCCCAGATGCTGCATCTTGAACGTCGCCACCGCGCCGACCACCCCCGCCGTCCCCGGTAGCGCACCCGGCACGATTCGCGTCGAGTCGACCGCCGGCCGGAACGCACGGCGACGCACCTCCGCCTGGAGCGGCACGAAGAGCGCGTCGCCCGCCTGCGTCACGCCGCCCGCGACGACCACGACGTCGGCGTTGATGATGTTGAGCAAATTGGCAATGCCCACGCCGAGGTAGCGCGCCGTGTCGCGCACGATCTCGCTCGCCACCGCGTCACCCTGCTGCGCGGCCTTGTAGACCGTTTCCGCCGTGATCTTCTCCAGATGCCCGTTCACGATCGACGGGAGGAGCGACGCGGTCTCCTCGCGCACGAGCACCTCGCGGGCGCGCGTGGCGATCGCCGGCCCCGAGGCATACGCCTCGAGGCAGCCGTAGTTGCCGCACTTGCAGTGGCGGCCGTTGAGATCGATGGTCGTGTGCCCGATCTCGCCGGCGACGTCCGACGCGCCGTGAAAGAGCTTGCCGTCGATGATGAGCCCACCGCCGATGCCCGTGCCGATCGTCATGCCGATCACGTTCGTGCCGCCCTTCGCCGCGCCCTGCCACCATTCGCCGACGGTCGCGCAGTTGGCGTCGTTGTCGAGCGTTGCCGGCAGCGCGAGCCGCTCGGCGATCCGGTCGCGCAGCGGGAAATTCCGCCAGCCAAGGTTGGGCGCGACGATGACGATGCCCTTCTCGCGGTCCAGCGGACCGGGGGCGCCGATCCCGACGCCGACGAAGTCGCGCCGAGCCGCGTCGGTCTGCGCGATCGTATCGAGGATCACGCCCTCGATCAGCCCGACGATCCGATCGGCGACGCCCTCGGCGCCGCTCTCCGCACTCGTCGGGATGGAGCGCATCGCGTGGTGGTGCTTGCCGTCCGCCGACATCGCGCCGACGACGATGTTGGTGCCGCCCAGATCGACGCCGACGATGTATTGCTGCCGCTTTTTCGCGGGCATGGTCAAGGAGTGCTGAGAGTGGATGCCTTCGCCGCGGACACGACATTCCGAACCGCGCGCGCAACGTCCTCAGGAGTAATTTCGCGCATGCAGCGCCAATGTCCGAGGGGGCATTGCTTCGGACCGTGCCGGTCGCACGGCCGGCAGGCGAGCGACGCGTGCCCGAGCACCACGGAATGCTCAGCGAGCGGTCCGAAACCGAACTCCGGCACCGTGGGGCCGAAGATCGCGACGGTCGGCGTATTCATCGCCGACGCGAGATGGAGCGGGGAAGAGTCGTTGGTGACGATGGCGCTCGCGCGGCGGATCAGCTCCGCGGACGCGAGCAGCGACAGCTTCCCGGTCGCGTCGATGGCGCGGCCCTTCGCGCCGCGGACGATCGCTTCGGCGAGCTCGCGGTCCGCCGCCGAGCCGATGACGACGGTGCGCGCGTCGCCGGTGAGGAGCGCCGCGAGCTCGGCGTAGTACGGCCAGCGCTTCGTTGCCCAGACGCTCCCCGGCGCGAGCGCGATCAGCTGGTCGTTCGTCGCCCGGTTCGCCGCAAGGAGCTCGTCGACGGTGCGTTTCTCGCGCTCGCCGGGATAGAGCCGCGGCCGCAGCTCGGAGGGCGGCACGGGCGCAAGCGGATCGCGCGTGCCGAGCGACAGCAGCCGCGCCGCATGATGCATGTTTTCGATCGGCGCGATCTTCGCCGTGTAGAAGCGACGGCCCGCCGAACCGGCGAAGCCAACGCGGTCCGGGATGCGCGCGAGCCACCCGAGCATGCCGCTGCGGACGGACCCCTGGGCGAAATACGCGCTCGCATACTCGCCCTGTCTGAGTGTGGCGGCGAGTTGGAGCATGCCGCGCCATCCACGATCCTCGCCCCGCTTGTCGTAGAGAATGACGCGGCGCACAGCCGGGTGATTCTCGAGCAGCGCGCCGGCGGCCGGCGTGCAGAGGACGTCGACCGGACCCGAACGGGCGAGCCAGGCGAGCAGCGGGGTGGTGAGCACCGTGTCGCCGAGGAAGGAGGTCTGGACGACGAGGGAGGCCGTCACTCCACCTGCAACACCGCGAGAAACGCTTCCTGCGGGATCTCGACCGCGCCCACCTGCTTCATGCGCTTCTTGCCCTCCTTCTGCTTCTCGAGGAGCTTGCGCTTGCGGGTGATGTCGCCGCCATAGCACTTTGCTAATACGTCTTTTCTCAATGCCTTGACGGTCGTGCGCGCGATCACCTTGTTGCCGATCGCCGCCTGGATCGCCACCTCGAAGAGCTGCCGCGGAATGAGCTCCTTGAGCTTGTCCGCGATCTTGCGCCCCCACTCGTACGCCTTGTCGCGGTGGATGATCACCGAGAACGCGTCCACCGGGTCGCCGTTGATCAGCATGTCGAGCTTCACGAGATCGCTCTCGCGGTACGCCAGCATCTCGTAGTCCAGACTCGCGTAGCCGCGGCTGATCGTCTTCAGCTTGTCGAAGAAATCGAGAATGATCTCGGCGAGCGGGAACTCCCAGTCGAACTCCACCCGCACGGGATCGAGATACGTCATGTTCTTGTACACGCCGCGCCGTTCCGTGCCAAGCGTCATGATCGGACCGATGTATTCGGCGGGCGCCATGATGCGCGCCTTGACGTACGGCTCCTCGATCCGCTCGATCACACCCGGATCGGGCAGCTTGGCCGGGCTCTCGAGCAGCTCCATGGTCCCGTCGGTGTGATACACGTGGTACTCGACGGTCGGGACCGTCGTCACGAGATCGAGATCGAACTCGCGCTCGAGCCGCTCCTGCACGATGTCCATGTGCAGCAGGCCGAGGAACCCGGACCGGAACCCGAACCCGAGCGCGGTCGACGTCTCGGGCTCGTAGTGCAGCGAGGCGTCGTTGAGCTGGAGCTTCTCGAGCGCGTCGCGGAGCTGCTCGTACTGCTGCGTGTCCGTGGGATACAGCCCCGCGAACACCATGGAGTGCACGTCCTTGTAGCCCGGCAGCGGCTGGACGTCGGCCCGCGTGGCGTCGACGATCGTGTCGCCGGCGCGCGTCTCCTTCACCGTGCGCACGTTCGCCACGACGTAGCCCACCTCGCCCGGCCGCAGCGCGTCGGCTTCCACCTGGCGGAGCTGGTTGTACCCGACTTGAGCAACCTCATATGCCTGGCCCGAGCCGGCGGCGAACCGGATCTGCATGCCGGGCTTGATCACGCCGTCCACCACGCGCACGCTTGGAATCGCGCCGCGGTAGCGGTCGTAGTACGAGTCGAAGATCAGCGCGCGGAGCGGGGCATCGGGATCGCCCGTCGGCGCGGGCACGCGCTTCACGATTGCCTCGAGCAGCTCCGGGATGCCGAGTCCTTCCTTCGCGCTCACGAGCAGGATGTCGTCCGGATCGGTGCCGATCAGGTCGTGCACTTCCTGCTTCCGCCGCTCGGGCTCGGCGCCCGGCAGGTCGATCTTGTTCAGGACCGGGATGATCTCGAGCCCCGCGTCGAGCGCGAGGAAGAGATTCGACAGCGTCTGCGCCTGGATCCCCTGCGACGCGTCGACGACGAGAATCGCGCCCTCGCACGCGGCGAGCGAGCGCGAGACTTCATACGTGAAGTCCACGTGCCCCGGCGTGTCGATCAGGTTGAACTCGTACTGCCGGCCGTCCTTCGCGTCGTACGACATGCGAACGGCATTCAGCTTGATCGTGATGCCGCGTTCGCGCTCGAGGTCCAGCGTGTCGAGCACCTGGTCCTTCATCGTCCGCTTCTGGAGCGTGCCGGTGGTCTCGATCAGCCGGTCGGCCAGCGTCGACTTCCCGTGATCGATGTGCGCGACGATGCAGAAATTGCGGATGTGATCGAGCTTCAAAGCAGACTCAGCGGAGACGTGGCGGCGTTCGAACTGGTTGAGCCATGGGAATATAGCGACCGCTCACGCCCCGAAACACGAACGCCGCGCATCGGAGTGATGCGCGGCGTTCGTGCTTTCGGTTCCGCTCAGTGGCCCGGGTGGCCGGGTCGTCCGCTGCTCGAGCTGGACGGCGGCGGAGACGACGGCGGCGGAGAGGACGGGGCCGCTGCGGCAGGCGGAGGCGACGAAACCACCGGTGCGGGGTGCGACGCCGGCGCCGGGCGCTCGGCGCCCGAGGACCGCGGAGGCGTGTACCGCGCCGCGTTCGTGCCGTGCTCGAACGGGCTCGTGTAGCCGCGCGAGTTCCCCGCCGACGGGTTGTTGCTCGGACGCGTCGCGGGTGCCTGGCGCATCGTGCCGTCGTAGCCGGTTCCCGGATTCTGTGCGCGGGTCCACCCGTTGTTCCCGCCCGACCACCCTTCATGCCGATCGGTCGCGCGCCGCTCGACCATCTGCTGAATCGTCGGACGAGACGGCGACGGCATGGCGCCGCCCGCGGCGTTCTGCAGCCCGACCTCCGGGCGATGCCGGTTCGAGGGCGTGCGCGGGTTGTCTTCCGCGATCAAGCCGCGGCGGCGGTACTCGGTGGAGAAGTGCGTGCCGTTGCCCACGTCGTTGCCCGGCGTTCCTGGCTGCGTCGAAATCGGCATGCGACCGCCGGGCTTCCGCGGCTCGGGTCTCGTGTGGCGATCGTTCGGATTGAACGCGCGCGGCTGCGTCGGATTGCTGGGGCGCACCGGAATCGGCGGGTTCTGCGCGATCCGCACCGTGGGGAAGCCGTAGATGTAGCGGCTGTACGGCGTGTAGCAGCTGCTGTAGCCGTACACCGCGCTCATGAAATACGGTGTCGCCAAGTACCAGCTGATCGGCCGCAGCGCGTCATTGAAGCCGAAGCCGTAGTTCGCGCCCACGCCGCAGCCCGTCAAACCGTATGCGGAATCGAAGAAGCTCGAGCCGCTGTAGTTGGCGAGCGTGTTGAAGTAGCTCGCGAACTTCACCGTGTACGCTTCCGGCTGATCGCCCACGAGCAGCGAGGCCAGCTCGTGCACCGCCGGGCGCGGATCGCTCAGGTACTCGAGGTC
>DASZUN010000242.1:0-3138 GCA_035547615.1 Gemmatimonadaceae bacterium
CAGCGGTGCGCGCCGCGGCGGAGCACCGGGCGCTGAAGGCCAGTCCATGGAGTCGCGCGACATCATCGCGCGCACGGAAGCCCGGCCCGTCGTGACGCATCACACGATCAACGTGCGCGGCCAGACGATCAACTACACGGCGACGGCCGGCATGCTGCCGATCCGCAACGTGCAGACGGGCGCCGTCGAAGCCGGGATGTACTACGTGGCGTACACGAAGGACGGCGCCAATCCGGCCACGCGTCCGCTCACCTTCGCCTTCAACGGCGGCCCCGGAAGCGCAACCGTTTGGTTGCATCTGGGTGCCTTCGGCCCCAAGAAAGTGCGGCTCAATGCGGACGGCACCAACCCGCCGCCACCGTACACCTTCGAGGACAACCCGAACACGCTGCTCGATCAGACGGACCTGGTGTTCATCGACGCGATCGGCACGGGTTACAGCCGCCCGGTCACGCCGCAGCTCGGCGCGAAATTCTGGGGACTCGACGAAGATCTGAACTCGTTCGTCGAATTCATCCGCCTGTACCTGACGCGCTTCGACCGCATGTCCTCGCCCAAGTTCCTCGCGGGCGAGAGCTACGGGACCACGCGCGCCTCCGGCCTCTCCGGCCTGCTCGCCGACAACGGCATCGCGCTCAACGGCGTCGTGCTCCTCTCCTCGGTGCTCAACTTCGAGTACTCGTCGCAGGCGCGCGGCAACGACATCGGGTTCATCAACTTCATCCCGACGTACGCGGCGACGGCGTGGTATCACAAGAAGCTGCCGGCCGATCTGCAGAAGCTGCCGGTGGATCAGGTCGCCGCGATGGCCGAGAAGTGGGCGGCGAACGAGTACGCCGACGCGCTGATGAAGGGCAACAATCTCACGCCGGCGCAGCGCCAGGCGACGATCGATCAGATGGCGCGCCTGACGGGACTGCCGAAGGATGTCATCGACCTGAACGATCTGCGCGTCTCCCTCGGCACGTTCGACCAGGAGCTGCTCCGCGATCAGCACCTCACGGTGGGCCGTCTCGACGGGCGCTTCACCGGCTTCGCGCCGATCGGCGGCGGCCGCGGCGGCGGCTTCGGCGTGGGCGACCCGAGCGACATCAGCATTCGCAACACGTTCACGCCGGTGCTCACCGATTACACGCGCCGCGAGCTGAACTACAAGGACGAGGATCTCTACTACATCCTCGGCGGCGGCATCGGCCGGTGGAATTATCCGCAGAACCAGTACGCGACCGTGGTTCCGAACCTCGAGCGCGCGTTCGCCAAGAATCCGTACATGAAGCTGTTCGTGGCGGAAGGCTACTATGACGCGGCGACGCCGTACTTCGCGGTGGACTACACGCTGTCGCACCTGTCGATCGATCCGCGCGTGGCGAAGGACAACATCACGGTGCAGCGATTCACGGCGGGCCACATGATGTACATCGACGCGCCGTCGATGAAGAAGCTGCGGAGCGACCTGGAGAAGTTCTACGACCATGCGGTGAGCGAGAAAGCGGTACCGTGAAGACGCGGCGGAGCTGCGTGTAGGGTCGCCGAACGCCCGCGCTTCGCGCGGGCGTTCGTGCTGTAGGATCGCATCGGCCTGACGGCCTCGTGTACGGTGGTCGCGCTGCGCGCGCCCGGTAGGGTGTACCGGCGCGTTCGGCGCGACGCATCATCCCGATCCGCCCGACCGCGAGGCGGCAATGCCGCCGACGCGAAACCCTACAGGGGCGCGCAGCGTCGCCGACCCTACAGCGCAGCGACCCTACGCTCTGCCCCCTCGGGAACTCCCCGGAGAATAAGTCAATTCATTTCCTGACTTATTCCGATGGAGCCCAGCATGGCAGTCCGAACCGTTCCTCCCACACGCCGGCTCGACGATCGCCGGTCGAGATGGGGCCTCTTCATCCCGATTGCGATTGGAGTCGCCGTCGCGTCGATCTTCGCGGCGTGCGACAGCTCGAAGGACACGGTGGCGCCGGTGCACTTCGAGACGCTCGACCCCAACCTCGTCGCGCAGGGCAAGTCGATCTTCCGATTCAACACCTTCGGCGACGAGACGTACTGGACCGATACGCTGCACATGAACCAGGTCGTGCAGAGCGGCGTGAGTCCGAAAACCGCGCTCGCCGTCGGGCTCAAGGTCGACATGGATACGCTGCCGCCGGCCGTGGTCAGCGCGATCCAGGCGGGACAGGTGAATCTCGACGATCCTGCGACCACCGTCACGCTGCTCAAGCTCGGCGCGGTCGTCGGGCTCGACGGCACGGTGCAGACGATCAACGGCAAGGACTCGCTCGTTGCGCTCGGTGTGACGTGCGCGCTGTGTCACTCCACCGTCGACGACGCGTTCGCGCCCGGCATCGGCCATCGCCTCGACGGATGGCCGAACCACGACCTCAACGTCGGCGCGATCGTGGCGCTGTCGCCGGCGGTGCCGGCGGCGCTCAAGGCGATCCTGACGTCGTGGGGCCCGGGCAAGTACGACGCGCGCACGAATTTCGACGGCAAGAACGACCCCGCCGTGATCCCGCCCGCCTACGGCCTCAACGGCGTGGCGAAGGAGCTGTACACGGGCGACGATACGGTCTCGTACTGGAACGACTACGTCGCGGTCACGCAGATGCACGGACACGGCGTGTTCCGCGACCCGCGGCTCGGGATCAACGTGAGCAATGGCACCGACGTCGTGACGCCGCTCCTGCCCGCGCTCCGCGAGTATCAGTTCAGCCTCGGCGTGCCGAGGCCGGCGGCCGGCGTCGTGGACGCGAGCGCCGCCGCGCGCGGCAAGGCGCTGTTCGACGGCTCCGCGCGTTGCGCAACCTGTCATACCGGAACGCTCTTTACAGATATCAACAGCGGCCGCCTGCACACCGCGCAGGACGTCGGCCAGGATCCCACGTACGCCGAGCGCAGCGTCACGGGGCGATACCGCACGACGCCGCTGCGCGGACTCCTGCAGCACCCGCCGTATTTCCACGACGGCAGCGCGGCGACACTGGCGGCCGTGGTGGATCACTACGACGCGCTCATGTCGCTGCATCTGACGGCGCAGCAGAAGGCGGATCTGGTGGCGTATTTGAGCACGCTCTAGCGGAACGGCGTAGGGTCGCTCGCGTTGCTCGCTGTAGGGTCGTGCGCGCACGGCGCGCGACTGTA
>DASZUN010000243.1:0-2581 GCA_035547615.1 Gemmatimonadaceae bacterium
CCTGGCGCGCGCACGGTATGTGCGTAAAGCGCTGGAAGAGGAAGCGGGCTCGGTCGGCTGAAACGCTAGATCACCCGGATGTGAGGGAATCATGAACGGCTACAACTTCACCGAGCGGGTGAGGAAGGTCCTCGCGATGGCTCGCGAGGAGGCCGCACGACTGCATCACGAATACGTGGGCACGGAGCACATCCTGCTCGGGCTCATTCGTGAGGGTGAGGGCGTTGCGGCCACGGTGCTCCAGAACCTGAGCGTCGAGCTGGACGACATCCAGCAGAAGATCGAAGAGACGGTGAAGAAGGGGAAAGCCGGCCAGACGACCGGTCCCGACCTCCCGTACACCTCGCGCGCCAAGAAAGTCCTCGAGCTCGCCATGAGCGAGGCGCGCGAGCTCAACCACAGCTACGTCGGCACTGAACACCTCCTGCTGGGCCTTCTCCGGGAAGAAAAGGGGATTGCGGCGCAGGTCCTGACCGACGCGGGCGTCAATCTGGACGCCGCCCGCGCCGAGACACTGCGCATCCTCGGAACGGAGATGCCGCAGGGTGGTGCTCAGCAGCCGGGCGCGGCGGCGCCGCAGGCCACGCCGCCCAAGGGCGAGAAGAAGTCCAAGACGCCGGCGCTCGACCACTTCTGCCGCGACCTCACGCAGCTCGCGGCCGAGGGGCAGCTCGATCCCACGATCGGGCGCGCCAAGGAAATCCAGCGCGTCATGGAAGTCCTCACGCGCCGCAAGAAGAACAACCCGGTGCTCATCGGCGAACCCGGCGTCGGCAAGACGGCGATCGTCGAGGGGCTCGCGCAGCTCATCGCCAACGGCGAGTGCCCGGAGTCGCTCCGCGACCACCGCGTGCTCTCGCTCGACATGGCGGCGGTCATCGCGGGCACCAAGTACCGCGGCCAGTTCGAGGAGCGGCTCAAGGCCGTGATGAACGAGATCGCGCAGAACAAGCAGATCATCCTGTTCATCGACGAGCTGCACACGCTCGTCGGTGCGGGCGCGGCCGAAGGCGCGATCGACGCGAGCAACATGCTCAAGCCGGCGCTCGCGCGCGGGGAGCTGCAGTGCGTCGGCGCGTCGACGCTGAACGAGTATCGCAAGTACATCGAAAAGGACGGCGCGCTCGAGCGTCGCTTCCAGACGGTCATCGTGGATCCGCCGTCCGTCGACGAGACGGTCGAGATCCTCAAGGGCCTCCGGAAGAAGTACGAGGATCACCACAAGGTCACGATCCCCGATACGACGCTCGTGTCGGCGTCCAAGCTGTCGGAGCGCTACATCACCGACCGGTTCCTGCCCGACAAGGCGATCGACGTGATCGACGAAGCGGGTGCGCGGGCGCGGCTCGCCGCGCAGGCGCCGCCGCCGGAAGTGGCGGAGCTCAAGAACGATCTCGAGAAAGTGAACGGCGAGAAGGAAGCCGCCGTTCGCGACCAGAACTTCGAGAAGGCGGCCGCGCTCCGGGACAAGGAGCGGGAGATCCAGGCCAACATCAAGCAGAAGCAGGCCGAGTGGGAGGCGCGGCGCCAGTCGCACCGTCCGGTACTCGGCGAAGAGGAGATCGCGTTCATCGTCAGTCGCTGGACCGGCATTCCGGTGACGCGGCTGCAGGAAGCGGAGACCTCGCGGCTGCTGCGGATGGAAGACGAGCTCCACAAGACCGTGATCGGCCAGGACGAGGCGATCAAGGCGATCTCGAAGGCGATCCGGCGGAGCCGGGCCGGCCTCAAGGATCCGCGCCGTCCGATCGGGTCGTTCGTGTTCTCCGGTCCCACGGGCGTGGGCAAGACGGAGCTGGCCCGCGCGCTCGCGAAGTTCCTGTTCGCGGACGAGTCGGCGCTGATCCGGGTCGACATGAGCGAGTACATGGAGAAGTTCTCCGTGTCGCGGCTCATCGGCGCGCCTCCAGGCTACGTGGGCTACGAGGACTCGGGCACGCTGACGAAGGCCGTGCGGCGCAAGCCGTACTCGGTGATCCTGCTCGACGAGATCGAGAAGGCGCATCCGGACGTGTTCAACATCCTGCTGCAGGTGCTCGATGAAGGCCACCTGACCGACAACTACGGCCGCGTGATCGACTTCAAGAACACGGTCGTGATCATGACGTCGAACGTCGGCGCGCGGGACCTCATGAAGACCAAGTCGTTGGGCTTCACGAGCGGCGACGAGAAGCAGAACTGGGAGCGGCGCGCGGAGAAGGTGCGCGACGAGCTCAAGAACGTGTTCAACCCGGAGTTCCTGAACCGGCTCGACGACACGATCGTGTTCCACCCGCTCAACCGCGAGCACATCTCGCAGATCGTCGACGTGCTGCTCAAGGACGTGCGGAAGCGTCTCTCCGAGGAGGAGCTCACGCTCAAGCTGTCCGACGCCGCCACCGACTTCCTCGTGAAGCACGGCTACGACGAGCAGTATGGGGCGCGTCCGCTGAAGCGGTCGATTCAGAAGTTCATCGAGGATCCGCTCTCGGAGAAGATCCTGATGGGCGAGTTCAGCCGAGGCGACGAGATCGAAGTCGACGTCGCCCAGGACGGTGAGCGGCTCGAGTTCCGCGTCCTGACGGGTAGCACGAAAGCGTAA
>DASZUN010000244.1:0-4670 GCA_035547615.1 Gemmatimonadaceae bacterium
CACCGGCCAAGCGCGCCGCCCTCGGGCGGCGCGCTTGGCCTGTATCACGGTCCCGGCTTCAGATCCGCCTGCGTCAAGTCGATCACCACCAGCCCCTGCTTGCTCAGCGCGAACAGCTTCAGAATCACGTTCGGCGGATCGCCGGGCATCGGCAGACTCGCGCGCAGCGGGCCGTAGATCGGGTTCTTGAGCAGGTAGTGGCCGCGATTGATGTAGTAGGCGATGTCGATCGCGTCTATCGAACCCGACGCCTCGGCGGCGAAGGCGACGCGCGAGCCTTGCGGCGTGAGCACGCCGTCCGCGTTCGGGTGGAACGCGATGCCGGCGCCGTCGTCGGGCGAGTCGTACTTGCCCTGCAAGCGCAAGTGGAACGGATCGTCGACCGCCGAGAAGTACGTCTGGGAGCCGTGCGCACCGACGATCAATCCGCTCCGATCCTGCCCGATGCCGAAGATCTTCTCGGACGCGTTGTCGGTCAGGTCGGAGATCGTGACGAGCGGCGAGAAGAAGTTCGGCACGACGCCCGTCGAGTCGGCGACCATGATCACACGGCCGGCGCCCGTGGTGTGCGCTTCACCGAAGGCCACCCAGCTCCGATCGCCGCTCGCCGAGGCGAACGTCGTATCCTCGAGCGGGAGCGTGGAGACGTCGAGACGCAACACCATCTCGGCGTCGCTGCCGCCCGCCACCGCCTGTGCGAGCGCGTTGACCGGGACGGTGTCGAACACGGCCACGAGGCCCGTCTTCTGGCCGTACGGATGGTCCCAGATGAACAGCGTATCCGACCTGAGCGACGACGGCAGCGTCGCGCCGATCGCGATCGAGTCGACGTTGAAGAGCGCGTACTGCTGCGTCGTGGTCTTGAGGTAGGTGCCGTACTGCCAGATCTGCCGCGGATCCGGCACCGGAAGCGTCGGATCGAGCCAGCGGATCGTGCCCGCGGGGTTCGTCGCGGTCGGCCGCGTCGAGTAGAAGATGCGGCCGCCCTTGGACTGCACGAGGTACTGCGGACGATCCGAGTAGCTGATCGGGCCGTCGGCGGTGAGGCGGATCTTTCCGGTGTTGTCGTCCTTCTGCACCGTCACCGTGTACACGTACGTGTTGCGCGTGAGGATCCGGTTCGCGAGATCGTCGTGCATCTGCGACACGTCGGTGCTGCCGATGAACACGCGGCTGATGTTCGTGCCGCCGGAGTTCGCGACGAGCAGCGTGTCCGGGTTGTTCGACACGAACAGGCCCCACGGGAGCGAGCCGACCGATACCGTGTTCGACGAGAACGCCTTGGGCGTACTCTGCCAGACGTCGAGCAGGTTGAAGTCGGTGTTCGAGAGGAACACGTTGCCGCGCGTCTGGTCGACCGCGATGTCGCCGATGTTGCCGGACTGCGGAAGCTGGTACGTGCGCCCGTAAACGATGAGCGTCGAGTCGATCAACGCGTTCGCGACGCTGCCTTCCGACGCCGGATGATTGATCGGCACGGCGTAGCCCACGCGGCCCGCCTGGTCGACGGCGAACGCGGTGATGCCGAGCTTGTGCCCCTGCTCGGTGGACGGGAGGCCGAGGCCGATGTTCGCCTGGACGTTCGCGTTGAACGGCGGCGTCAGGTTGAGCGTGTCCTGCTGCACGATCGTGCCGGCGCTGTCGCGGATGATGAGGCCGAGCTTCGCGATCGCGTCGCCGGTCGCGTTCACCGTCACGGAATCGAGATACTCGCTCTTCGGCGAGACGCTCTGCGTGACGCGCGGCTGCGCCGCGGAGGATGCACGGACGAATACCACGACCGGCGACGACGCGCCCGGCTGGCGGTTGGCGTCGACCGCGGTGGCCGTGATCGTGAGCCTGCCGCGCAGCGGCGCGTTGATCGGCACACGAACGACGCCCGTGTACGTGATGTCGCGCGGATTGCTGGTGTAGACCTGCGTGATCGTGGTATCGAACGGCGTGGGCCAGTTCGATTCGCCACGCACCCGGATGTCGATCCGGCCAACGCCGATGTCCGACTGCGCGCGGCCCGAGACGGCGAGGCCGACGCCCGCGGGCACGCTGTCGCCATTGGCCGGCGACGGGATGCTCACCTTCGGGCCGGCCACGATGTTGATCCGCGTCTGCGCGGTATCGGCGAGACCGAGCGAGTCGCGCGCGACGACGATGACGATGAGACTGTCGAGCGTCGTGTCGGCGGGATTCAGCGGCTGGAGATAGCGGCGGATCACCGTGTCACGGAGCCCCGGACGGAAGTTGGCCTTGTCCGGGATGTCGATCTGGCCGTAGCGCAGGGTCTGCGTGAACGTGCCCAGGTCGATGCTGCCCTTCTCCGTGACGCCGAACATGCTGGCCGACGTGAGGGCCTTGGCGTCGTGCAGGTGCACGGTGACGAGCACGGAGTCGCCGACGTTGATCAGCGTGCCGACGAGCGGCGAATCGATCGCGATCGTCGGCTTCGTGCCGCCGGCCTGGTTGGACGAGGAGCCCGAGGAGCCGGAGGTGGGGAACGTCCCGGTGGTGGGCGTCGCCGTGTCGCAACTCGCGACGATCAGCACGCCCGCCGCCAGCACGCTCAACCGGGTCAGTACGGAACGCATTGAGATCACTCCAGGGCCGCCGGTTACGGCTGGCTCGTCGTGTCGGGCGGCTGCTGCCCGTCGTCGATGATGTGCGGCGTGATGAGAATCAGCAGGTCGCGCTTGGCTTCCGTGCGATTCGTCACGCCGAAGAGGCGGCCGATGATGGGAAGATCCATCAGCACCGGGAGCCCGGACCGCGAGTACGTCACCGTGGTCTGCGTGAGGCCGCCCGCCACCGCCGTCTCGCCGTCAGCGACGAGGACTTCTTCATCCACCTTCTGCGTCGGGAACACCGCGCCGACGTCGTTCGACTGGAACTGCACGTCGGAGTTCTCGACGTGAATCTTCATCTGCACTTGCCGGTTCGCCGTGATCTGCGGCGTCACGGTGAGAATCACGCCCGTCTGCTGGAACGTGACGTTGGCACGCGGGAAGTTGGACGTGTTGTTGCCGCCCGCGCCGGCGTCGATGACGCGGATCGGCACCTGCGTGCCCGCCGTCAGGTTGGCGGTGCGGTTGTTCAGCACGCTCGTGCTGGGCTCGGCCTGCACGTCGAGGAGCGTGTTGGTCTGCAGCGCCTCGAGGAACGTGGTGAAATCGAAGTTGCCCATCGCCGTCGAGTACACGAGCTGCAGCGCGGCGCCGGGAATGCGCTGCGTCGCGTTCGCGATCGCCGACAGCGTGTTGCCGCCCAGCTCGATCTGGCCCGCGTCCGTGCGCGGCTTGCCCGTGGAGTCGAGCCGCGGGATGATGTCGTTGAAGAACTGGTTCTGCGTGCCGAGGTCGTAGCGGAGTCCGAGCCCCTCGAGCGTCGAGCGATCGACGAGGATGATCTTCGCCTTGATGTTCACCTGCGGCTGCCGCAGGTCGAGGCTGCGCGCGTACTGCACGAGCTGCGGGATGTTGCTCGGCACATCGGTGATGCTGATGCTGTTCGTGAGCGAGTCCGCCGTGACGGTGCCGCGCTGCGGGCACGTGAGGCTCTCGACGGTCGTGACCGTCGGCGGCGTCGGGGCCTGCTGCGCCGTGGGCGCGCCGGGGATCGGCTGGCTCACCGCGCCGCCGCTCACCGTGGTGGACTGCGGGCAGGCGCGCGAGAGGCGCTCCTTCACCATCGGCGCGACCGAGGTGGACTTCGCGTAGTTGAGACGGATCGTCTGCGTCTGGAGCGGGATCGTCGCCTGCCGGGCGGCGATCGCCTCGAACGTGTCGACGATGATCACGCCGTTCTGATCGACGGTGACGTCGTAGCCGTTGGCGTTCATCACCGCCTTGAGCGCGACGTCCCACGGCTGATTGATGATGTTCGCGGTGACGGTGCCGGTCACGTTCTTCGACGGCAGGATCGTGCGGCCGGTGAAGTTGGAGAACATCGCCAGCACGTCCTCGATCGGCGCGTGGTCCCAGTTGACCGTGATCGTGGGGACCTGCTGCGTCTGGGACGGCACGAACTCCTTCGGGCCCGTGTTGGCGACCTGGCGCACGCGCGAGGCGGGCCTCGCCTCGGACTCGCGCGGCGACGCGGCCGGCGTCACGTCGTGCGGCGTCACCACGGCGAGCGCCTGTGCGTCGTCCGCCTCGGTGCCGGCGGACCATGGCTCGAACTTCGCCGTCGCGCCCTCGACGCTCACGCGGAGATCGCCGTCCTCCTTCGCGACCGTGTAGGGGTGCGGCGCATCGAGCGTGAGCACCACACGCACGGTCGATTTCGTGAACTGTGAATAGCGAATGCGCGTGATTCCCCCGCGCGGCACGCCATCATACGAGTCGCCCTGCGCGAGCCCGAGCGTCGCGCCGTCGATGTCGACGACGATCTTGTCGGGCTTGCTGAGCGTGAAGTGCTTGTAGGTGACCGCGCCACTGACGGAGATGACCACGTCGGCGCGCCCGGTGAGCGACACCACGCGCAGACCGGTGACGGTCGCGTCGTTGGGCGTCGGAAGCGCCGCTGCTGCCGTGGATCGGCCTCCGATCGCGCCGAACGCCACGAGCAGCGTCGATGCAAGCGTCCGGAGTGAGCTCATCTGGGCCTCGCTTTGCTGGTGTCGCCGAGGATGAGAGAGTCCTGGCGGGTTGTGCCGAATTCGTCGATGCTGAACACGACGG
>DASZUN010000245.1:0-4822 GCA_035547615.1 Gemmatimonadaceae bacterium
GACGCCGAGCGTGATCTGCAGGCGGTCGCCGACCGCATCGTCGCCGCGGGCGGCCCGGGCAGCGGACCAGCCGCGTTCCGGCTGCACTCGGTGGTCGATCCCGATTTCCAGTTCAGGGGCTTTCACCTGGCGATGGTGCTCGCCGTGGTGGCGGTGCTGCTCGTCGCCTGCTCCAATCTTGCGAACATCCAGCTCGCGCGCGGCATCACCCGTCGTCGCGAGCTGGCGCTGCGCTCCGCGCTCGGCGCCACGCGCCGGCGGCTGATCGCGCACCTGCTCATCGAGAGCGTGTTGCTCGCGCTCTGCGGCCTGGCGCTCGGCCTCGTGCTGACGTACTGGAGCGCGCACGCGCTGCAAGGCGCCATTCCGCGCCGGATTGCGCAGTTCGTGGTCGAGCCGCAGTGGAGCTGGCGCGTGGGCGTGTTCGCATTGCTCGCGACCGCGTGCTGCGTCGTGCTCGTCGGGCTGCTTCCGGCAATCCGCGTGTCGCGCGCCGATCCCAACGAGCTGCTCAAGTCGGGGGCGGGTACCGGCGCCACGAAGCAGCATCGCCGGCAGTACAGCGTGCTCGTCGCGGGCGAGATCGGTCTCGCGCTCGTGCTGTCGTCCGCGGCGGCGGTGTTGATCCACTCGGCGATGCAGTTCAACGACAACCAGCTCGCGATCGATCCGAGCATCATCACCACCGGGACGACGTTCCCGCGCTTCACGAAGGGCACGACGATCCGCCGCGCGGACGTGCTGCGTACGCTGGCGGCGCGCCTGCGCGCCATCCGAGGCGTCGAGGACGCCGCGGCGATGATGGGCAAGGGCACCGAACACGACATCGTCTCGTACTCCGATTTCGCGGGCGTGCACGAGTTCCCCGCTCCCATGTACAGCGCCTACGCCGTATCACCCTCGTATCTGCGCACGGTCGGCCTGCACGTGACGCGCGGGCGCGACTTTCTCGACGGGCAGTCCGACGACGGCGCGGTGATCGTGGATCAGCATACCGCCGATCTCCTCTGGCCCAACTCCGATCCGGTCGGGCAGCAAATCAAATTTGGCGATCACCGTTCGTCGGCGCCCTTTCTTCACGTCGTCGGCGTCGTCGGCAACAACGTCGACGCGCGTACGCAGCGCATGCTCCGCGCAGCCGGTGTGCGATTCAAGCAGCTCGGGACCATCTACTACGTCCCCGGCGTTCACGACACGCTCGTCATCAGTTCCAAGCTGCCGTTCCTGATGCAATTCTTCGCGCGTACGCCGCATGATCCCGAGCGGATGGCGCTCACGATCAGCGCGATCGCCGCGGGATGGAGCGACTTTCCGTACGCGCAGGCGTACACGATGGACCGGCCGATGGCGGAGCTTCGCGCCACGCGCAACTTCGTGTCGCGCTTGTTCACGCTCTTCGCCGCGCTCGGGCTCGGCCTCGCCGCGTTCGGCGTCTACGGCGTCGTTGCGCATTCGGTCGCCGAGCGCCGCCGCGAGCTGGGCGTGCGCATCGCGCTTGGCGCCACCGCGCGCGACATCCTCCACGCCGTGCTCCGCGAGAGCGTCGTCGTCGGACTCGCCGGCGTCGCGGTCGGTTTGCTGCTCACCAAATACGGCGTGTTGCTCCTCGCCAGCTTCGCCATCGAGGACGACTTCTTCAACGCACCGCTCTTCGCGGCGGTCGCGCTCTTCCTGTTCGCCGTCGCCGCGGCGGCCGCGTTCGCGCCCGCGTTCCGCGCGACGCGCATCGATCCGACCGAGTCGCTTCGCTGCGAGTAGTCACACCGCCTGTGCGCGCGCCGCGATCCGCTCCCGAACGCGGTCGATCGTCGGCGCGCGGAGCAGGTCGAGCCTAAGGAGCGTGGTGCGACGCATCGCCCAGGTCGCACGATCGAGTTCCGCCGCGGCCGCCGCATAGTCGCCGGCCACCACCGCGCGGGCCGCCTCGGCGAGGTGCGCGCCGTGCTCGTCGACCATCCGCGGCGATCCCCCGCGGTCGCTCCACGTGCGCGACGCGTCGGCGTCGCACCGCCATGCCGCCTCGAAGCAGGCCGCCTCGAAGGCGAGCGAGCGTCGCTGCACTCGACCGGTGCGCGTCGTTGCCGTGGCGATCGCGTCGAGCGCGCGCTGAAGATGATCGCGCGCAGCGCTCGCGTCGCCGCGGTCGAGCGCGCGGAAGTAGGCGAGCGTCTCACGGTCGACCACCGGCAACCGCGCGATCTGCTCGATGAGCGCCGGCTCCCAGTCGCGCGGCCGCGTCTGGAGCAGCTGCACCTGGATGATGGCGTGCAATGTCGGCGGATCCGGCTCCCACGCGCCGCCCGGCGCGCGAGACGCGCGCAGCAAGGTGAGGAGCTGCAGGCCGTCGCTGCGCAGGCCGCCGCCGGGCCGATGCGGGATCAGCGTGCCGACGCCCATGCCGAGCGACGCGAGCGCGGCGGTGACCGCGACGAGACCGAGGTCTGACCGGAACACGTCGCGCGCGTGCATGCCGCTGGCATGCAGCGCGAGCAGCAAGCCGATGCCGATGAGGATGCTCGTCGCCGGACCGCCCGCGACGTAGAGGATGCGCGCGCCGCGCTGGGCAGCCGGCGGCTCCCATCGGCGCGGCACCACGATCGCCGCGCCGCCGTACATCAGAAAGATCCGGTGCCAGTACACGTGCAGCCCGTCACTCTCGCGCAGCAGCCGCAACGGTCCCACGAAGAGGCTCCCCAGCCGCCATCCGGCGAGCAGGCCGCCCGCCACGTGCCCGAGCTCGTGCAGTGTGAGCATGAGCGCCGCCGCGAGCACGAGCGCGATCAGCATCGGGATGGCCGAGAGCAATCGCTCCGGGTGAAAGCGCACCGGCTTGTTCATGAGCATCGCGGTGATGCGCATCGTCGCGGCCGCGATGAGGACGAACATCACGATCGTGAGCAGCACGTTGCCCCACCACTTCCAGGTCTGCGTGCGCGATCGCGGCGGATCCGCGCGCCAGTCCGCGGGCAGCTCGAGCGGTGGGATCACAGTCTGCATGTTGCAAAACTCGCGAACCGCCGCGAGCGTCGCCAGCGGCTATTCCGCTGGCGCGTCCACGATACGCGATTCGATCCGGCGATCCGGCACGAGCCAGATCAGCGCGACCAGCACGTAGAGTGCGCCGGACGCCGGCCGCCACACGTACGCGAGCGCGATCGCCGCCACGTAGCACACGAGCGAGATCTTCCCCTTCGTGTCACTGCCAACCGCCTCCGCGAGCACGGAATCGGCGCCCTGTGCGCGGATGATCGTGTTCTGCAGAATGGTGTACGCGATGGCGCAGCAGAGGAGCACGACGCCATACACGGCGAGCGTGAGCGACGCGAAGTGCGTTCCGCCCATCCAGGCCGTTGCCGCCGGCACCAGCGACAGCCAGAACAACAGATGCAGGTTCGCCCACAACACGCCGCCGGTCACCGTCTCCGTGGCGTGCAGCATGTGATGATGGTTGCTCCAATAGATGCCGAGGAACACGAAGCTCAGCACGTAGCTCAGGAACGCGGGGAGCACGCTCCGGAGCGCCGCGAGGTCCGCCGATCCCGAGATCTTGAGCTCGAGCACCATGATCGTGAGCACGATCGCGATCACGGCGTCGCTGAAGGCCTCGAGGCGATTCTTGCTCATCGCTCAGGCGCCGAACAGCCGAACGTGTACGGGGAGCGGCGCGTCGACGGACTGCAGAACCGACAACCGCACGCGCCGCACCGCCACCGGCTCGAAGCGGTCGAGCTTCCGATATCCGATGGTCGTACCATGCGACAGAGGCCGCCAGCCCTGCGCGGTCTCGCCGTCCAGCGCGTACGCCGCCACACGCTGCCCGCGCGTGATGTCCTCGCGCAGGTCCGCGATCGAAATCGCGCGGTCCGTCCCAAGATCGATCTCGCCGACCAGCGCGGCGCCGTTCGTGCCCCACCGCAGGCCGCGTCCCGCCGCCGCATCGTTCGCGAACATTTTGCCGAGCATGTCATGCATCCCCGCGATCCGCGCGACGTCGATGTCGTTGAGCAGCCCCGCGCGCGTCGGCGGCACATTGAGCAACAGCTTCGAGTTCCGCCCGACCGACGAGAAGTACAGACTCACCAGATCGTCCACGCTCCGCACGCGCGAATCCTCGGCGGCATGATTGAACCAGCCGGGCCGGATCGACACGTCGGTCTCGCCGGGCCGCCACACGCTCCCGTTCGGATCGCCGTGCTGGAGCATGTCCGTCACACGATCGCCGCTCGCGCCGGGATAGGGCACGACCGACGGATCGACCGTCGACCAGTTCGTCTCGCCCGCCGCGCCGCGCTCGTTGCCGATCCACCGCACGTCCGGCCCCGCATCCGAGAAGATCACCGCGTTCGGCTGCAGCGTGCGCACCGTCCTCCAGATCCGCGGCCAATCGTAGACCTGCTTGCGTCCGTTCGGGCCTTCGCCGTTGGCGCCGTCGAACCAGACCTCCGCGATCGGTCCATAGCGCGTGAGCAGCTCCGTGAGCTGTGCGACGTAGAAGTCATTGTACTTCGGCGAGTCGCCGTAGACGGTCGCGTTACGATCCCAGGGCGAGAGATACAGCCCTGCCTTCAACCCCTCGGCGCGGCACGCATCGACGAATTCGCGCACCACGTCGCCATGCCCATCGCGAAACGGACTCTTCGCGACGGAGTGCTCGGTGGTCGCCGTCGGCCAGAGACAGAACCCGTCGTGGTGCTTGGCCGTGAGGATCATCGCGCGAAAGCCGGCCGCCTTCGCCGAGCGTGCCCACTGGCGCGCATCGAGGTTGGTGGGCGCGAAGATCGCGGGATCTTCCTTACCGTCGCCCCACTCGCGGTCCGTGAAC
>DASZUN010000246.1:0-16881 GCA_035547615.1 Gemmatimonadaceae bacterium
CCGTCGTGGTGCTTGGCCGTGAGGATCATCGCGCGAAAGCCGGCCGCCTTCGCCGAGCGTGCCCACTGGCGCGCATCGAGGTTGGTGGGCGCGAAGATCGCGGGATCTTCCTTACCGTCGCCCCACTCGCGGTCCGTGAACGTGTTCACGCCGAAGTGGAGGAACATCGCGAGCTCGTCGCGCTGCCACGCGAGCTGCGCCGCGGACGGCGTCGGTCGCCCGGGCGCGGCGAAGCGACGCAGGCGCCCGGCGGCGATCGCGGCCGCGCTCGTGATCAGAAACTCTCGCCGTCTCATTGCACCACCAGCTCGCCGCGCAGGCGAATGTCCTTCGAGGATGCGCCGACCATCACGCGAAACGAGCCCGGCTCCACGATCCAGTGCATGCCGCGGTCGAGCATCTCCAGCTCGTCGCGCGACAGCGTGAACGAGACCTCGCGCTCCTCGCCCGGCTCCAGGTGTACGCGCCGGAACCCCTCGAGCATCATCACCGGCCGCGCCACCGACGCCAGGTTGTCGTGGATGTAGAGCTGCACCACCTCGTCGCCCGCCCGATCGCTCACGTTCTTCACTCGGCAGCCCACAGTCGCCGCGCCAGCCGGGGCGATCGAATCCGGGGTTATGACTAAATTAGAATACTCGAACTGTGAATAGCTCAGGCCGAAGCCGAACGGGAAGGCCGCCTGGCCGGTGAGATCGAGATAGTCGTCGCCGCGCCCGGTCGGCTTGTGGTTGTAGATGAGCGGAAGCTGTCCTTCGGACACCGGGAAGGTGATCGGCAGCCGCCCCGCGGGATTCGCGTCGCCGAACAACACGTCCGCAACAGCCCGCCCGCCCTGCTCGCCCGGATACCAGGCGTCGATCACCACAGCCACGCGGTCGATCCAACGGTTCATCGTGATCGCACTGCCGCCCACGAGCACGACGACGACCGGCTTGCCTGTCGCCGCAACACGTTCAATCAATTCCTCCTGGTGACCCGGCAGTCCGAGAAACGCGCGATCTCTGAATTCCCCCTCCTCGATCCCGGGCACGACCACCGCGACATCGCTCGCCCGCGCCGCGCGCACCGCCGAATCGATCTGCGCGCGCCACACGTTCGGCACGCCCGCATCCCACACCAGCTTCACGCGCGCGTTGCCTGTGCTCTCGAAGTACTCGAGGCGGAGGTCGTGCACGGAACCGGGCGCGAGGTGCACATCCGCCAACCTCGTCCCGACCGACAGCTTCTTCCAATCATCTATCACGAGCTTCCCATCGAGATACAACCGATACCCGTCGTTCCCCTGCACACCGATGCGATGCACACCGCCCTTCGGCACGACGAGCATCCCCGTCCATCGCACGGAATACCAGTCGAACGGAATCCCGCGCCCAGGGGAATTGAGGGTCCACCCAAAATCCACCCGCTCATCGACCCGACTGATCTTCGACGCCCCACTGAGCGTGATGTTGTCGAAGTACTCGCCCGTGACTCCGCGCCCTCCGCGTACTCCGCGGTTCAACGTGGTGTACAGATCATCCCCCGGCACCACCGCCACCTCGGGAGTTACCCGCCCCGGCCCCGCCACGAACGTCACCCGAGCACCGCCGAGCTTCTCCCGAATCCCGTCGAGGATCGAGATCTTCGCCACGCCCGGCCCGCTGTACCCGCCAAGCCGCGCCTCGCTCGCATCCTCTCCGATCACCGCGATCGACTTCACACTTTTCGAAAGCGGCAGCGTACGCCGCGCGTTCTTCATCAGCACGATCGCTTCGTCGGCCGCCCTCCGGGCGAGCGCCAGGTGCGCCGCGCTCCCGTTCACCACGGCCGCACTCTCCGGATCGACGTACGGATGCTCGAACAGCCCGAGCGCGATCTTCGCCCGCAGCACGCGCGCGACCGCCGAGTCGATCACCGCCGAGTCGATCATCCCCGAGCGGAACGCGTTCCAGTACGGGCGATACTGCGGGTACGACGACTGGAAGATCACGTCGAGCCCCGCGTTCAACGCGTCCTTCGTCGCCGTCGCGGTGCTCGCTTCGGTGTGGTGCAGCACGGTCGCGCCGCCGACCGCCGACTGATCGGAGATCACGAATCCCTTGAAGCCCCAGTCACCGCGCAGCTTGTCCGTCAGCAGCGCATGGTTCTGCGACGCGGGATCGCCGTCGACCGAGTTGTACGACGCCATCACCGACCCCGCGCCCGCGCGCGTGATCGCCGCCTTGAACGGCGGATAGAACTCTTCGTCCAGCCAGCGCTCGTCGTAGTCGATCGGGTAGCTGTCGCGACCGCCGTCGCCCACGTTGGCGATGAAGTGCTTGGGTGTCGCGATCACGCCATTGCGCTGCATCGCACCCACGAACGCGACGGCCATCCGCGACGAGAGATACGGATCCTCGCCGTACGTCTCCTCCACGCGCCCCCACCGCACGTCGTTCGCGATGTTGATCACCGGCGACAACACCTGCCGGATCCCTCGGCTCCGCGTCTCCTCTGCGATCGCCGTCGCAACGTCGCCCACGAGCGCGGTGTCGAACGTCGCGGCCAGCCCGATCGCCTGCGGGAACGATGTCGCGCCCTCCCGTCCCAACCCGTGCACCGCCTCCTCGAACGGGATGATCGGGATGCCGAGCCGCGTCTTCTCGACGAAATATTTCTGGATCGCGTCGATCCGCTCGGCGTGCGCCCGCGCCGCATCCCGCACGGCGGGCGCCGGCGTCCCCTCCGGATGCGTGGCGATCTGCAGACCGAACACGCCCTGCGAGTAGTCCTGCGTGGAGTCGTCCAGGCTGCCGGGAATCATGAACAGCTGCCAGAACTTCTCCTCGGGCGTCATGCGCCCGAGCAGATCGCGCACGCGCACGTCGACGGGCAGCGACGGATCGCGATAGGGCGCGCGATCCGTCACCTGCCCCGACAGCGGTCCCGCCGCCAGCGACGCGGCGACCAACACGAACCACGAACGGCGGGACATCTTCATCGCATCATTTGATAGGTGGCACGGTCATCGTGATCCCGTACGAGGCGAGCGACTTGCTCACCGTTGCCGCCCGCGCGAGCACCGCGTTCGCGTCGGCAAGAGCCCGCGGCATCGCGGTTTTTATCGCGTTGTACTGTCGTACGGACGAGGCGCTCGGGACTTCCCAGACACCCATTAGAGAATTCTTGAGCGCCGATTCCCGCGCAAGCACGTTCGCCGGATCGGGCGCGGCGCCGCGGCCGCCACCACCGCGGCCGCCAGGCGCCGGGAGCGGCACGCCGAACTTCTCGCGCACCGCATCGAGCTGCTTGCTGAACGCCGTGAATTGCGCTTTCACGGTCGCCGGTACGGCGGAGCTCTCCGTCACCTTCTTGGACACGTCCGCCATCTGGCGATAGAGCGCGTTCAGTGCGCTCGCGGTCACGACGGCACGGCGCTGCATCGCGTGCAAGTCGTCCAGAAGCGCGTTGTACGCCGCCGCCTGCGCGGTCGTGAGGTGCACGTCCGGATCGCCGATCACCTTGAGCGCCTTGGAGTCGAGCACCTTGCCGTCGCTCACGAGCGCCACGGTGTACGTGCCGGGAAGCGCATACGGCGCCGGTCCGCCCAGCGCACCGCCGCGACCAAAGCCGCCGCCGCGAGTCGGCGCACCGCTGTCTGGCTGCGCGAGGCAGGGGTTCATCGCCGTATATGGAGTCGGCACCGGTTGCGGAACGCCAGGCACCGCCGGACCTCGCGCACGACCGCCGGCCGCCCCGCCGCGTCCGCCCGCCGCGCTGTCGGGCGCAGGCTCGACGATCGGTGCACCGCGCATGTCCCAGCACACGGTCTGGATCCCCGCCTGCAGCTTCGGCTTCGCGATCGTGTCGACGCGCACCACGTGACCCGCCGCGTCGGTCACGCGAAGCTGCATGCTGCTCACCGGATCCTTCACGAGATACTGAATCATCGCCTCGAACGGCGGATTCTCGCCGACGAAGTACTGATGCCCCCAGAACTCGTCGTTGCGGTCGTCCTTGGGTTTCCACTCCAGGGCCGCCGGCACGGTGAACAGCTTCACGTTCGCGCTCGACGCCTGCGCCGCGGCGTACTCCTGGATCGGCTCGAGATGATCGAGCACCCAGAGCGCGCGGCCGTGCGTCGCGATCAGCATCGCGTTGTCCCGCGGATGCAGCGTGATCTCGTCCACGCGCACGTTCGGGAAGTTCGCGTCGAGGCGCTGCCAGTGCGCGCCGCGATCGAGCGAGAGGAACAGCCCCGTCTCCGTGCCGATGTAGAGCACGTCGCGATTCTTCTGATCCTCCGTGAGCGTCCGCACGTTCTCGCCCGCGAGGTTGTTCACGATCGAATGGAACGTCTGGCCGTAGTCGGTGCTCACCCACATGTAGGGCGCAAAGTCGTTCAGCCGGTGATTGTCCACTGTGACGTAGACCGTGCCCGCGGCGTAGCGCGACGGCGCGACCTTGCTCACGTAGCCGCCGTCGGGAAAGCCGGGAATGTTCTTCGTGATGTTGGTCCAGTGCGCGCCGTTGTCGCGCGACACGTACACGAGCCCGTCTTCACTGCCCGTGTAGAGGACGCCCTTCAGCTTCGGCGATTCGGCGAGCGTCACGATTGCCGGCCATTGCGAGATGCCGTCGTCCTTCGACAGCCGGATGTCCGCGCCCTTCACGCCCATCGTCACGATCGTGTCGCGATTGGCGTTGGTCGTGAGATCGGGGCTGATCGCCGTCCACGAGTCGCCGCGGTCGTGCGACACGAACACCCGGTTGGCGGCGACGAGCAGCGTGCCCGGATCGTTCGGCGACACGATCATCGGCGTGTCCCAGTTCCAGCGGTACGTCTCACCCGTCGTCGGCGCCGGGAACACGTTCATCGGGTTCGGCCGGATGCTCTTCGACTCGCCCGTCACGATGTTCCGCCGGATGATGTTGCCGTCCTGCGTCTCGCTGTACACCCAGCGCGGATCGCGAATGTCCGGCACCGCCACGAACCCGTCGCCGCCCTGGATCTGGATCCATTCGTGATTCAGAATACCATTTTGCTGACGACTCGCGCTCGGTCCGCACCAGTCGTAGTTGTCCTGCATGCCGCCGCAGACGCCGTACGGCGTCTTCATGTCGTAGCCCACGTGGTAGAAGAGCCCCACGGGGAGATTCGCGAAGAAGTTCCACGTCTTCGCGCCGTCGTACGACGCGCTCACGCCGCCGTCGTCGCCGATCAGCATGTGCTCGGAGTTCGACGGATCGATCCAGATGGCGTGCACGTCGTCGTGCGCCGCGAGCGACGCCTGCCCTTCCGTGGTTTTGCCGGCGTCGATCGTGAGCGACATCTTCACGCCGCCCATGAACACCCGGTCGGCGTCGTTCGGATCCACGCGCACCTGGCTGAAGTACAGCGGCCGCGGATTCCCTGCGTTCGTCTTCTTCCACGTCGCGCCGCCGTCGTCGGAGCGATAGAGCCCGCTCTCACCCCCGGCGGCACCCGGCGCACCGCCGCCGCGCTGCCCCGCCGGCGTGGGGGCCTCGATCGACGCGTACACGATGTTGCCGTTGCGACGGTACGTGTCGAGGCCGATGCGGCCGAGTGGTCCCGACGGCAGGCCGTTGGCGAGCCGCGTCCACGTGTCGCCGCCGTCCGTCGACTTCCAGATGCCGCTGCCGGGACCGCCGCCGTTCACGCAGCAGTCGGTGCGCCGGCGCTGATACGTGGACGCGTACAACGTCTTCGGATCCGTGTACGACATCACGAGGTCGCTCGCGCCCGTGTTCTCGTCCACGTAGAGCACGCGCTTCCACGTCTTGCCGCCGTCCGTCGTCTTGTACACGCCGCGGTCGCCGCCGGGCCCGAACAACGGGCCGGTCGCCGCAACGAGAACGACGTTGTCGTCGCTCGGATCGATCACGATGCGCCCGATGTGCTCCGACTTCGCCAACCCGACGTTCGTGAACGTCTTCCCGCCGTCGGTCGACTTCCACACGCCGTCGCCCCACGACGTGCTCTGTCGGTTGTTCGACTCGCCCGTGCCGACCCACACCACGTCCGGATTGGACTGGGAGACGGTCACGTCGCCGATCGACATCAGCCCGTGCTTCTCGAACAGCGGCGTGAACTGCGCGCCGTTGCTCGTGGTCTTCCACACGCCGCCGTGTGCCGCACCGACGTACCAGATCGACGTGTTCTTCTCGTACACCGCGATGTCGGCGATGCGGCCCGACATGATCGCCGGGCCGATCGACCGGAAGTGCAGAGTCTGAAATTGCGGCGCCACCGGCACGGTGCTCTGCGCGAGGAGCACCGGGGCGCCGAGCGCGGTGGCGAGTGTGATCAGCGCGGCACGACGAGTGGGAGTCATCGAGGCCTCCGGACGATGCCGGGCATGGTGGGCGGGTGGGTGGGGATGTCGAGGCGCGCTGATCTTAACTCGGCTCGGCGAGGTCGGCGAGCTTTTGCCGTCGGGTCGGGGCATCGCGCAACGCGGAGCCAAACCCCAGCGCCACGAGCCGCCGCGTGAGCCGTTCGTACGCCGCCGCATCCCGAGGCTCGATCCAATCGAACCCGATCCGCGCCCAATCCTGATCCGCCGGATCCGCGCCGAGCGCCTCGACGAACCCCGCCTCGCAGACGAAGAATTGGTCGCGAAAGGGAAATAAATAGCCGCCCACCTGCTCGAGCGACTCGCGCGCTTCCGCGTACGTCGTGAACCACCGGTTCCAGAACGCCGACATCTTCCGCAGGAAGAAGCGCTCCGTGTCGACCGAGGGGCCCGTCGGCGTCGCTGCATCCTCCGCTCGTGCGGATGCGAGCAACGCGCTCCAGGAATCGTAGCCGTCCTCCACCGCGATCACCGTCAGCGCGTGCGCGTGGCGCACGAGGTCGGGCTCGGCGATCAATGCGTCGGTGCCCTTGGTCGAGAGCGACGACAGTCGGCAGAATCGGCGCGCCGCCGCCCGGGCGACGACCGGATCGGTGGACCGGAGCTGTTTGTGCAGGATGCTGGCGCGAATCTTCGCTTCGCGAACGTGTCTCATGCGAGTCTCCATGTGAACCAATCGCCGGACCCGACACTCGGCGGAACACGGAGCTGAGAGACTGCTCTTCGCTCGCTGCGGAACGAGGGTGACGTCGTCTTTCTCGGGTCGGGCGCCCCTCGACACCCGTGACTGCACGTTAGCGGAGGCGCCTCGCCGGCGGCAAGGCTCCACGCGCCTCGACCCGTAGCGATACGTTACGTCGGTCGTCTGATTGGTCGAATCGGCCCCACCGGCGACGTAGGTCCTTCCATGCAATCCATGAAAGTGCGCGCATTCAAGCTGTTCACCGGAATACCAGCCGCGGTCGCGGTGGCCGCGTGCTCGAAGGATGCGGCCCGCCAGTCCGCGACTCGGAGCTCAGCGCCGATCGACACGGCCGTCGTCGCCACGCAAGCGCCCACGCCGAGCGCGGGACGTCCGCGCTCGCTCGCCGGACTCGCGTACACGTCGTTGCCGTCGGGCGTGAGCTTCATCTCCGGCGCGGCGATTCCGGTGAGCTCCGGCGCGCCGACGTTCGACGTGGCGCACGTGAAGACGCCCGATGGCGATCACGCGTGGCTGCAAACGGCCGGGCCGAAGATCGGCGGCACCGCGAGCCACCTCGTCATCGCGGATCTGACGCTCCCGCCCATGTCGTCCACCGAGAGCCTGGTGATGGCGTCCTGTGACGTGAATGGCAAGCTCGACCCCACGGTGATCGCGATCGTGACGAACGAGCCGAACGCGAAGCAGCTCACGAAGGTCCGTCAGGCCTGGCGCGCGAACACCGACGCCAAGCGCTTCGACATGATTCCCGTGGACGGTGTCGTGTGCGAGGAGCCGGACGCCGCGGAGTGAGCGACCGTCAGTACTGCCTGGTCCAGATGAGCAGGACTTTGCACGGCGGCAGTCGGCCGCTCCCCGGTCGGCTGAGCGGCGTGGCGACGCGATACTGCGGCGGCGCTGAGTCGTAGTCGTACAGCTCGACGCCGGCGACGCCGCGGGTGGGAATCGACTCGAGATGGTCGGCCCACGGATGGTCGTCCACGTAGATCTCGACCGGACACACGCCAATGCTCGCGGTCGATCCGCCGTGTTCGTCCACGGAGACTCCGGTGCCGCTGACGGTGAGCAGCGCTGGACTATCCGGCTCGGCTGTGATGCGGAGACCGTGCAGATGAGCGACGAGGACCGTCGCGAGCCCACGATCGGGCTCCCGCGCCAGCGCCGAGTCGGTGAGATATTGTCCGATCCCGATGCGGCGCCGCGTCGCGAACGCTTGGAGGTACAAGGGCGTCGACGGAGCAATGATTCTCACCGTGTCCATGTTCGTCGCACTCGGCTCGAGCATGAACACCGCGCCGACGCTGTCGCCCGCCACGTCGAGTATGATCGTCGACGACGCGTGGCCGACCGCGCGCACGGTCACGACCTGCGAGCCGGCGGGAACATTCGGGATGCGGACCTCGCCGATCCAGTCCGCGCTGCCTCTGCGCTTGAGCGCCGGCAGCATCACCTCGGCGCCGACCAGCGGCGCTCCGGTGCGCGCATCCGCGACGCTGGCCACCACGGTGGTGGCCATGTTGCTCGATGCCTGCTGTGCGAAGCCGCCCGCGGGGACGGCGATCGCGATGCCGCAACCGATCGTCAGCATGCGACGCATGTTTCACGCTATCATAGAAACACGTGCTTGACAACTCTCTGATCGCGACGTAGGTTGAGCGCCCTGGGAGTCGCGTCCCGATGTATCACGTCGTTCCGCCGCACCATCGTGCGGCCCACGACCTCGATGTCGTTCCATCGAGATGATCATCGGCGACGCGATTTTTCGTTTCTGAACCTTTCGTCTCGATTCTCCGTATCCATAGCTCGATGACCCTCTTCTCCGCCTACGCTCTCCGCATGTCGCGACAGGCCGGCTTCGACCGGCTCGGCGCGAGCTGGGCCACGCCGGTCGGCGTGGCGGAGAGCGCGTACACGTCGGGTGAGGGCGATCGAGATTCGCAGCCGCAAGACACACCCAGCGCAGGTGTTGGACGGCGAGGACGCGATTGACCGCATCCTCACCCTCCGACCAAGGGAGCGAGAGCAACGCCCCGCCTGCGCATCGAGCAGGCGGGGCGTTTTCGTTGATCCACCACACAAGGAGCATTTGATAAATCCACACATCCACTTCACCGATCGTCCGACCGCGAAGCATGGCGCCCGGGTAGCTGGACACGCGACTCCCCTCCTCGGCTCGCGTCCTCTGCTTCCGGTCGTGACGAGTCACCGGAATCGGCGCGTATGGGCATTGGCCGCGCGCCGCCGGGATCCGTAGCTCAAGCAGCACGCCTCAGAGCGCGGCGCCGCCGCACGATCATCCCATGGCCCGAAAGGCGGGACCGTGCGGACACACGGCGCCGAGGTGCGGGTGTGAACCCCGCCGGCCCGGTTCCCCGACTCTCACACAGGCATTCATGAGAATTCTGTTATGTCCGTCCTGACCACCGCGAGCACCCGCAACGCGCGTCCCCGCACGGGCCGGCGCACGGCCGAGGGGCTCATCGTCAGCTACATCCACCACAACGGCAAGCTCGGCGCGCTCGTCGAAGTCAACTGCGAGACCGATTTCGTCGCGCGCACCGACGAGTTCCGCGAGCTGGCGCGCCGGCTGGCCGAGCAGGTCGCGGCCACCGCGCCCGTCGCCGTGGACCTCGACGCGATCCCGTTCGAGCTGCTCGAGCGCAAGCGCGAGGCGTACGAGCAGGAGACCCGGCTCGCCAACAAGCCGGAGCACCTCGTGCCGAAGATCGTCGCGGGCAAGATCGACGCGTTCCTGCGCGACGTGACGCTCCTCGAGCAGCCCTGGGTGCGCGAGCCCGGCATGCGCGTGCGCGAGCTCGTCGACGACGTCGCCGCGAAAACCGGCGAAAACATCCAGGTGCGGCGCTTCTCGCGCTTTCACATGGGTCTGGCGTGACCACGCCACCGCGGGTGTGGTGACCGGGTTGCCGCGCGCAGTATTGTTCGGCATCCGGTCCCCACGCCCGCTCGACCCGTGCAGATCCAGATTCTCCATCAAGCGCCGCCGACGCCCGTTCTCCTGCACGCGCTCGATCTGATCGGGTGCTCGGTGTTCGCGATCTCCGGCGCGCTCGCCGCCGGCCGCAAGCAGCTCGATCTCATCGGCGTCGTGGTGCTCGGCCTCGTCACGGCCGTGGGCGGCGGCACCATCCGCGACGTGCTGCTCGACCGCAACCCGATCTTCTGGCTCGCCGATCCGATGTACGTGATCGTGATCGTCGCGTCCGCGCTCGCCACGGTCGCGTACGCGCACTGGCGCCACCCGTCGGCGAAGGCGCTGCTGTACGCCGACGCCGTCGGTCTCGCGATGTTCAGCATCACCGGCGCACAGATCGCCGAGCGCGCGGGGCTGCCCGCGATCGCCGGGATCGTGCTCGGCACGGTGACCGGGTCGGCCGGCGGCGCGGTGCGCGACGTGCTCAGCGCCGAGATTCCGCTCGTGCTGCGCCGCGGCAATCTGTACGCGACGGCCGCCATCCTCGGAACGTCCGTCTACTTCGCGCTCACGGCGCTCGGCGCGCCCCGGGTCGCCGCCACGTGGGCGGGGATGCTCGTCATCGGCGCCGCGCGCCTGGCATCGATCGCGTTCCAGCTGCAGCTTCCCGTGTTCGCGCTCGAGGGCGACGGCGTGCCGGCGCGGCGGGATCGAACGTCCTGAGCCTGGTATTCGTACCTGAGTTGTGCTGGTGCTCGGACGATCGGTCGTCATTCACCTTCAGCCTCTCCCGGTATGACCCACAGCTCTCTCCAGAAGCCGCTCGCGATTCTGCTCGCCGCCGCCGCCTTCGCTGCCTGCCACAAGACCGCGCCGATGGCCGGCCCGACGCCCGAGGGCGCGCCCAGCGCGAGCGTCGCCGCGAGAGCGGCGAACGCGATGCCCGCCGGTGTCACGGCCGCGACGATCGCCATGGGTGATTCGATCTTTCACGCGCGCACCTGCGCCCGCTGCCACGGGCCCGAAGCCAAGGGCGCGCAGGGCGGCCCGGATCTGACGACGAGCACGCACCTGCACGTGAACGGCAGCTACGACGACTTCGTGCGCATCATCACCGACGGCGTCCCGCGCGATTCGATCAAGGTGGCGACGCATCGCTTCCCGATGCCCGCCCGCGGCGGCCCGCGCCCCGCCCCGCTCACCGACGACCAGGTCCACGCGGTCGCGGCGTACGTCTACTCGCTCAGTCACAAATAGGGCGCAACACCGAGGTTTTTCTCGGTGCGCCGAGCACACACCGCGACATGGATGGCGAGTCCACGTCGTGACGCCTGCCTCGCCACACCACCACCACCGTCCCGCCGTCAGCCGTCGTGATCGATCGCGTACAGGCACGCGTACTTGAGAAACGCCGCGAAGGCGCCGATCGCCGAAGCGATGAAGCCTGGAGCGCCGTCGCGCCAGCCGCTCCAGAGCACGTAGTCGCGCACGAAGCGCCAGGCGGGACGCACCGTGAAGTCGGAGACACGCGCCCGCCGTCCGCGCGCGTGCAGGTCGCGCGCACCCCAGCGCGCGTACGTGATCACCTTCGACACGTGATGCGTCACGTCGCGATACGGATGATGCAGCAGCACGCCCTGGAGGTGACCCAGCGGGCCCGGTGACGCGATGTGCTCGTGCACGCGCGTGATCTCGTACCGGTGCTCGCGCGTGAAGACGCGCGTCTTCCAGTCGCGGCCGTAGGGGCCGAATCGCAATTCGCGCCCGAGATACCAGTTTCGTGATCGCACGCGGTACGCGCCGTGCGCCGGGCTGGATTCGCGCGTGAGACGATCGAGCTCGTCGCGCAGCTCGGGGGTCACACGCTCGTCGGCGTCCATGGTGAGAATCCACCGGTTGCGCGCCGCCTCGATGCCGGCGTTCCGCTGCTCGGCGATGGTCTTCCCCGCCACGGTCATCACGCGCGCGCCCGCCGCCTGCGCGAGCGCCGGCGTGTCGTCCGACGACCCGCCGTCGACGACGAGGATCTCGTCGGCCCATGCGAGATCGTGAACCAGGTCGGCGATCCGCGCCGATTCGTTGAGCGTGGGGATCACCACGCTCACCGTCACGCGCCCCGTGCCGGGGGCGAGCGGAGCGCCCGCGACGTCCCCCTGGCGCTGCGCCGCGCCACCGTCGGAGGTCGCGGGCGCCATGCGCATCACGTCGCGGCGGCGGGCGCGCAGTACTTGTTGAACGCGTTCACGAGGTCGTGCGCGATCTCCTCCGGCGCGCGGCCCTCGATCTGCCACCGCTCGAGCATGAACACGAGCGCGCCGTCCTTGAGCAGCGCGATCTGCGGCGACGACGGTGCGTAGCCGGTGAAGTAGCTCCGCGCCCGCGTGGTCGCCTCGGCGTCCTGGCCGGCGAACACCGTCGCGAGATGGTCGGGCTTGATCGGGTTCTCGAGCGCGATCGCCGTCGCCGGCCGCGCCATGCGCGCCGAGCAGCCGCACACCGAGTTCACCACGACCAGCGTGGTGCCCGGCTGCTGCACCGCCGCGTCGACCTCCTCGGGCGTTCGCAGCTCCGCGAGGCCGATCCGGGTGAGCTCCTGGCGCATCGGCGTCACGAGCCGTTCGTCGTACATCTGCTGGGGAAGACGCATCATCAGTTCCGTCCTGCTCTGGGTATATCAGAGTTGATATTTACGAACACTATTCCTCGCGCACGAGCGCGAGGATCGCCGCCTGCGGCACCACGAGGTACCGCTCGCCCTCGAACGTGATCTCGACCGCCGCCTTGCGGAAGAACAGGGCGTAGTCGCCCGTCCGCGCCTGCATCGGGATGAACCGCGTCTCCCGTGCCGGCGCGCGCCACGGCTCCTCGGAATTCGAATCCGGGCTCGGCATCGGCAGACCCGGGCCGGTCGCCACGATCTTGCCGCCCTGCACCGCCTGATTGTCCAACGCCGTCGGCGGAAGGTAGAGCCCGACATTCGTCCGCTCCTCGCCCTCCTCCACGTGCACGAGCACGCGGTCGCCCACGACGATGAGCTCTTTGTCCTTTCTGATCATCTCGAATCCGGGAACATGTGCGTGTGATCCTGCCCGTGAAAATTATTCGCCCGCAGAAGCGGCCGGGACCGCCGCCGGCCGGGTGAGCCGGAACACAGGGTAGCTCACCACCACGATCGCGAGCGCATACAGGCTGTTCCGGGTGTCCGTCGCCACCGCGCTCGCCAGAAAGCCCAGCGATCCGAGCAGGACGAACCCGGTCGTCCAGGGGTGCCCGCGGGCGCGATACGGCCGCGCCGCCGCCGGCTCCCGCGCGCGCAGCACGAACACCGCGAGAAACGACAGCGTGTAATCCGCCACGAAGAAGAACGCCGCGATGGCGATGATGCTCTCGAACGTTCCGGTCGCGAGAAACGCCACGGCCACGGCACCGCTCGCCACGAGCGCCGCGGCCGGCGCGCCGCCCTGATTCACCCCGGTCGCGATCGACACGCCCAACCCGTCGCGGCTCACCGAGTACAACACCCGCGACGCCATGAGCACACACGCATTGACCGCGCTCGGCAGCGACGCGATCACGACCACGCGCACGAGCAGCTCCCCGCGCGCGCCGAAGATCGCGTGCGCCACCGTGCCCGCCGCGAGCGGCGAGCCGGCGATCGCCGACGTCGGCACCGCATACAGGAACGCGAGGTTGATCAGCAGGTAGATCGCGGCGACGCTCGCCAGCCCGTAGAACATCGACTGCGGAATCTGCCGCGCCGGATCGTCGAGCTCTTCCGAGAAATAGATCGGCCCCGACCAGCCGTCGTACGTGTAGATCACCGACTGCGCGGCGAGCAGAAACGCCGCGAAGCCGGCGACGCGCGGCGGCGACACGGCGGCCGCGACCGCCGGCTGCACGTGGCCGCCGAACGCGAAGCACGCCGCGACCAGCAGGAGCAGCGCGACGGCCTTGACCAGGCTCGTCATCCGCTGCGCGCGGTCGCCGAGCTTCGTGCCGCGCACGAGCAGCGCGGTGAACACGATGACGACGGCGATCGCGAGCGGAGACGCGAGATCGGCGCGCGCGTGCGCAACCGTGGCGATCGATTCGCCGATCACGATCGCGATCGCGGCGGTCGCCGCGCACGTCGAGATCCAGTCGATCCAGCCGACGAGGAACCCCGCGTAATCGCCGAACGCGTGACGCGCGAACACGTACTGGCCGCCGCTGCGCGGAAGCATCGTGCCGAGCTCCGCGAGCGCGTTCGCGCCGAGGCCGGCGTAGAGGGCGCCGAGCACCCAGATGCCGACGAACGCCCACGCGCTCGGCAGCAGCGCGGCGATGTCGCCCGGCGTTCGCAGGATGCCGCCGCCGATCGTGTTGCCGATCGTCACGGCGAGACCGAACCACAATCCCAGCACGCGGAGCAGCGAGCGCGGCCGATTCATCGCCCAAGGATGCGGCCGCGCGCTGCCCCCCGCCAGGGATGCTCAGGACATCATCCGATCGTGAGCGTGCCGGCGGTCGAGTCGTAGGTCACCGGATACGAGCGAAGATTGCTCGTCGGCTGTCCCCCGATCCACTGCCCTTGCTTGTTGAACGTGGCGCCGTGCCGCGGGCACTGGAAGCCGTTGCTGAACACGCCGACCGTCGCGCCCTGGTGCGGGCAGATGAGCGAGAACGCCGAGAACGTGCTCGTGCTCTCGCGCACGATGGCGACCGGCGTGCCGTTGATGTTCGTCGTCGCGACGCCGCCCACCGTGTTCAACGACGGAAACTGCGACAGCGTGACGGTGCTGTTGATGCTCGTCGGCGACGAGTTCTCGGTCGGCATCGCGCACCCGGCGAGCGCCCACGCCGCGAGCGCGGCCGCGCCGAAGCTCAGGAAGTTGCGTCGATCGATGGCGTGCTCGGCCGCCCCACCCGACGCGCACGAGCAGGCCGTACAGGCCGCGCCACCGATCGACGAACACTGCTGTTTCTGCTCCATCATCCACTCCTGGACTGCTGACTGATCCATGTCTTTGGCAGGACAGATGCCCACGCGCCGCGAACCGTACAATTTCGCGGCCGGCTATGTGTGATGACACAGATCGCGGGGGCGACCCTGACGCGATGCGCGCTACGCCGGATTTCCGGGCAGCCAGGGCGCGAGACGCGTGCGGAGATGGCGCAGCGCCTTGCCCATCTGCGACTCCACCGTCTTCACGGAGATGCCCAGCGTGCTGGCGATCTCGGCGTAGCGGAGCCCTTGCACGCGGCTCAGCTCGAAGACCTCGCGGCACGCGGGCGGCAGTTCGGCGACCGCGCTCGCGAGCGCGACGCGCAGTTCCGCGGTGACCGCGAGCGATGGGCCCGGCGCGGGAACGGCTTCCTCGGGCGTGATCGCCGGCTCGGCGCGCTGGCGTACGCGCGCATGCCGCAGCTGGTTGAGCGATCGGTTGCGCACCGATCGCAGCAGGTACGCGCGCAGCGATTCGTGAATCGCGAGCTCCTCGCGCCGGCGCCAGAGCTCGAGCATCACGTCCTGCGCGACGTCTTCCGCGGTGGCGCGGTCGTGCAGCACCGTCTGCGCGAACGTCACCAGGTGCGCGTAGTGCGCACGGAAGATCGCGTCGAATGCCGCTTGATCACCCGACCGGAGCCGCTCGAGCAGGGCGCGTTCGTCCATGTCGCGTGCGATCAGTCAGGGCGCGTGGCGGGGATGCTCGATCGAGGCAGTCGGGATTCTCTGTTCACGTCGCGAGTAGGCCGGTATACTCCGAGGCACGACCGATGATCCGGGTCGGGGTATACTAACGATCGCGTGTCGATAGAGCATGTTGAACGATGCACCGGGGCACGACGCGGCGGGAGCGGCACCCGATTGGGATGCCGTCGCGCGCTATCTGGCGGGCGAGAGCCCGGCGGACGAAGCGCAGCGCGTCCGCGCGTGGCTCGAGAACAACCCCGCTGAGCGCGAGCTGGTCGAGAGCCTGGCGGCCGCCGGCGCGGAGCTGCCGCTCGCGCCGGTCGACGTGGACGCGGCCCTCGACCGGGTGCATGCGCGGATGCGCAACCAAATGGTTGCATATCCGGAGCGGTCCGCACGCGGCCGCGCGTGGCGCGCGGGCCGGATCGCGGCGCTCGCCCTGGCCGCGGCGCTCGTCGGGATCGTCGTGCTGCGGCACGCGCGGACGCCGGCGCCCGCGAGTGTCGCGACGACCTACGCGACCGCGATCGGCGCACGCGATTCGATTCAGCTCGCCGACGGATCGCACGTGATCCTCGGACCGGCGAGCCGGCTCGTGGTGCCCGCGAACTATGGCACGACGACGCGGACCGTCGACCTCACCGGGGACGCGTACTTCGACGTGCGCCACGACCCGGCCACCCCGTTCGGGGTGCGCGTCGCGCACGCGTACATCGAGGACGTCGGCACGCGCTTCAACGTGGAGAGCGACGGCGGCGACACCACGAGCGTCGCCGTGCTCGGAGGCAGCGTCCGGCTGCAGGGAACCGAGTCGGGTACCGCCGGGATAGTCCTCACGGCCGGTGACCGCGGCTCGGTGGCGGACGGCGGACCCGCGGTACGCGATTCCGCGCGCGCCGGCGAGGACGACATCGCCTGGGCCTCGGGTCGCCTGGTCTTCCGTGACGCGTCGCTGGTGCGGGTGGCAGGCGAGTTGCGTCGCTGGTACGGCGTTCGGCTGGTGTTCGGCGATTCGTCGTTACCGAAGCGGCGGCTCACGGCGTCCTTCCAGGGCGAATCGGCCGAAGAGGTGCTGCGGACCATTGGGCTGACGCTCGGGGTACATGTGGATCTGCAGGGGGACAGCGCGGTCGTTTCCACCACTCACTGATCATCCGCCACGCGGTGAATTCGAGCGAGGGTTGGCTCCGCCGCCGCTGCCTGATGGCGGCGGCGTTGATTGCATGTACGC
>DASZUN010000247.1:0-74897 GCA_035547615.1 Gemmatimonadaceae bacterium
ACCATGGATCCCAGCGCGGCCTCGCGCGTCTCGCGCGGGAGCGCGGTGTTCCGCGCGATCGCGATCAGCGCCGGCGCGGTGTTCGCGCTGTCGGCGAGCGTGGCGGGAAAGATCGCGTCGCGCCCGGCGCGCCCGTCGGCCTTCTGCGCCAGCGTGAGCAGATAGTCGACACCATCCTGCGCGCGCACGCGGCCGAGATCCGTCACGCCGCGCGCGCTCGAGTCGACGGGGCCAACGTACGCGCGTACGGAGAGCGGCAGCTTGTCCGCGCGGTCGATGACCACGTGCACCGGTCCGGGCACGCACGGCGGCATTCCCGAGCCGTCGCCCACGTACACGCCGTTAAAGCTGTTGGGGCCCGTCTGGATGTACGTGCGGCCATCGCCGCACACGCCCGGTCGCGCCGCGAAGCTGAACGCGACTCGGCCGTCGGGCGCCGCGTGCACGCGCGATTCCAGCGATTGCGCGGCGAGGGTCGGCGCCGCGGCCGCGCAGAGGAGCGCGGCGATACGAAGAGAACGCGCGCGGATCATGGGTTCTTGTCGATGAGGTCGATGATCGCCTTCTGCGCCCGCGGGTCCTTCTTGCGCGACAGCGCGCGGATCGCCGCGCGGCGCATCTCGTAGTCCGTGCCGTTCTTGGCGATGTCCACGAGCTTGTCCGTCGCCTCGGGCTCCGGACGATTGGCGAACGCGTTGATGAGCTGATCGCGTAGTCCGCGCGAATCCGCCTGATCGTAGAGCTTCGCGAGCTCCGCGATCGGGAGGCTCGAGCGGCTGAGCCGCGCGATCGCCGCGGCCCGCACGTCGGTGGACTCGTTGGTATTCTTCGCGATCGCGAGCAGCCACTGCTCGTTGTCGCTGCCGCCGACTCGCGCGAGCGAGCTCACGATCGCGGCCTTGACGCGCTCGTCGCCCGCCTGCGCGAACAAGCCGCGGAGCCAGGCGGCGTCGTCCGCCGTCGCGCGATCGCCGCTCAGGCTGTTGAGCGCCTCGAGACGCAGCTCGATCGGCGCATCCTTGCGTTCGATGAGCGCCCGCATGCTCTGCCGCGCGCGCGGATTGTCGCTCATCGTGAGCGCGCGCACCGCGGCGCGCTGAATCCGGATATCCGAATCCGACTTGAGAATGTCCTCGAGCGCGGTGATGCCCGCGTCGCCGGACATGCGCGGCAGCCACATGATCGCGTTCGCCCGCACGTCAACGCTCGGGTCGTTCTTCGCCGTCGCGAGCACCAAGCCGGCCGCCGCGGTGTCGGCCCGACGGGCGAGAATGAACACCGCGTTCCGGCGCAGGTTCGCCGAGCAGTCATCCTTTCGCGAAAGCACTCGCCGGATCGGCGTCAGCGCGGCGGTCGGATCCATCTGACTCAGCGCGTTGAGCGCCTCGGCCTGCACCGAGAGATCCTCCTGGTCGCAGGGCGTGCCGGCCTGAGTCGCCTGCTTCTCGATCTTCGCGGCGGCCTCACGATCGCCGCGGAGCGCCAGCGCGTGATTGATGCGCGCATAGAGCGCCGGCGCGTCGAGATCCCGGCCGCGGCGTGACCCGTCGCTGAACTTGGTGGCGATCGGCTCGAGCAGCTTTGCCGCCGCCTGCAGCTCTTCGGTCGAGCCAAGTCGGTAGCGCGAGTACGCCTCGAAGTACACCGCATCGCTCGCGTATGCGGAGTGCGGATACGTCTTCTCGAGATTGGCGAAGATGTCCGCCGCGCGGCGATAGTCGCCGCGGTTGAACGTGTCGCGTGCCACTCGATAGAGCGAGTCGGCGGGATCGCCCTGCGCCCACGCGGCACGCGGATGCACGTTCATCCACGCGTCGCTCGGCCCGAAGTCGAGGGCGACCGGCGGCATCGGCGCGATCGGCGGAATTGGCGGCACAGCCGTGACGCCATCGAGCACACCAATGTCGACGCCGTCGAAGATCCCGTCGCGCACCCCGCCGAGCGCCATGCGTGCATCCTCACGCGCCATCTGCATTTGTTCGCGCACCTGCGTCATGTCGATGTCGCGCATCGCGCGTGCGGCCTCGCGCACCTGCTCGCGCGCCTGTTCCATGTCGACCGAGGGGAGCTCGATGTCGCGCATGGCATCCGCCGCGCGGAGCATGTCCTCGCTCAGCTGCGCGGCGTCGAGCGGGTCGGGTGCGGGCGCCGGCCGTGCGGCAGGTGCCGGTCGGGCGGCCGGTGCGGGGCGCGGGGGTCGTTGCGCCTGCGCAGCTGCGGTGAACAAGACGGCCATGGCGAGCGTGATGCGTTTCATCGCTCCTCTCCTCAATTCGCAGAAATGTCGGCGGCCGCCGTGCGCAGCCGCGGGATGACGTCGTGCTGCTCCATTGCCTGGTTGATCAGGTCCATCTCCGATCGGGTGTGATTCGTCTGCAGCCGCACCACCTGCACGAGCACGAGTTCGAGGTCCTCGAGCAGGCTGCGCATGGACGGGTCGTTCGCCGCCGGCGAATCCATGAGCAGGCGCGTGGTCGTGAGCAGATCGCTCGCGCGGCTCACGAACTGCGAGTCGGCGCGCGCCGATTTCATCGCCTCGGGGAGCGCGATGAGCAGCGCCGCCGTCTGGCCGAGGTAGCGTTCCGTGGCCACGTCGTATGGTTCGTCGTTCGCGACCGTGCTCGCGGTGCGCATCACCGGCGCGGGCTCCGGCGCAGGCCCGACGCTCGTCATGGACGTCGACAGCCGCCCGATGCCGACGCCGATCACCAGCATCGCCGCGGCGAGCAGCCAGATGCTGGTCATGCTGTCGATCGAGCGGCGTCGACGCGCGACGCGCGGCTCGATCGCCTGCCACATCTCGTTCAGCGGCGGCTCCGGCGGCGCGTTGAACGTGTGCGCCGCATCGCGCATCAGGTCTTCGAATGGATCGTGAGTCATCGTTCCTGCTCCGGTGCCAGATCCGCGAGGGCGGCGCGGAGTTGCGCGCGCGCCTGCGAGAGCCGGCTCTTGCATGTCCCTTCCGCCACGCCGAGGACCTCGGCGATCTCCTGGTGCGTGTAGCCCTCGATGTCGTGCATGATCACCGTCGTGCGAAACGCGTCCGGCAGCGCATCGATCGCGCGATGCAGCCGATCGCGAAGCACCGGATCGACCGCGGCGCCGTCGCCGTGCGCGGGGTGAACGTCCTCGAGGTCCGTTTCCCGCTGCCGGAAGCGTTTGACGCGGCGCATGGCGTTGGCCACCACGGTGATGGTGATGCGATGCAGCCACGTCGACAGCGCCGAATCGCCGCGAAACCGATCGAGCTGCCCGAAGGCGCGCACGAACGTGTCCTGCGTGAACTCCCGCGCCAGATCCGCGTCGCCGGTGAGCCGATAGGCGAGCCGGTACACCCGGGGGGCGTGCGCGTCGTACAGCTCGCGCGCGGCGACCCGGTCTCCGGCGAGCACCCGGGCGATCAGCTCGGGCTCGCTCACCTGATAGGCTGAGGAAACGGCAAGTGCGGTTCTGGCCACGTGATGCCGGTTAGATGCACGGATGCCGAAAAGCGTTCGCCGCACGTTGACCGGACGGGAGGGGCGGGGTAACGTCCCGCCGGCATGGAATCCCCCCTCGACGCGGCGGCTGATCCCGCGACGGCAACCGGCGAGCCGACGCTCGCTCGCAAGCTCGGCGCGTTCGACGCCACCATGATCGTGATGGGCGGCATCATCGGCGCCGGCATCTTCGTCAACCCGAGCGTCGTCGCGCGCCAGGTGCACACGCCGGGACTCGCGCTCGGCGCGTGGCTCATCGGCGGCGGCATCGCGCTGATCGGCGCGTTCGTGTACGCCGAGCTGGCGGCGCTCCGCCCGAACGTCGGCGGCCAGTACGCCTATCTCAGGGATGCGTACCACCCGATGGTCGCCTTTCTATATGGATGGTCGCTGCTGCTCGTGACGCAGACCGGTGGCATGGCCGGCGCGGCAATCATCTTCGGGCGATACTTCCGCGAGCTGAGTGGCGTCGGGTTGTCGGAGCAAGCGGTCGCCGCGCTCGCGCTGGGCATTCTCACCCTGGTCAACTGCCTCGGCGTGCGCGCAGGGAGCAACGTGCAGAGCGCGTTGATGCTCACCAAGCTCGCCGCGATCGCGGCGCTCATCGGCGTCGGTCTGTTCATGACGCCCGCCGCACCTCCGGCCGCGGCACCCGCGCCATCCGACGCGCCGAGCGGCGGTCTCGTCGGACTGGCCACGGCGATGATTCCCGTGCTCTTCGCCTACGGCGGCTGGCAGACGGCGAGCTTCGTGAGCGGCGAGATGCGGAATCCGCGTCGCGATCTGCCACGCGGACTGCTCATCGGCGTCGTCGGCGTGATCGTCGTGTATCTCACCGTGTCGTGGGTCTGCCAGCACGTGCTCGGCATCGCCGGCCTGGCGGCGACGAACACGCCCGCATCCGAGGTGATGCGCCTCGGGCTCGGCGAGCGCGGCGCGCGGCTGATCGCGCTCGGGATCGCGATCTCGACGGTCGGCTTCCTGAGTCAGAGCGTGCTCACCGCGCCGCGCGTGTACTACGCGATGGCGCGGGACGGCGTGTTCTTCGACATCGTCGGCAAGCTCGATCCGCGCTCGCGCGTGCCAGTGGTCGCGATCGTGCTGCAGGGCGTCTGGGCCGCCGTGATCGCGCTCACGGGCAAGTATGATCAAATTCTAAACTACGTCGAGTCGCTCGACGTGTTCTTCTTCGGCCTCACCGGCGCGGCGCTGCTGGTGTTTCGCGCGCGCGCCCGTCGAGCGGCGCGCGAGGCTGGCGACGACGACTTCGTGCGCGTGCCGTGGCATCCGATCACGACGAGCCTGTTCGTGCTCGCGTGCTGGGGCGTTTCGTTCACGACGATCGTGCGCTACCCGGAGAACGCCGGCATCGGCGTCGGGATCCTCGCGCTCGGCGTCGTGGCGTATCAGTTCTGGCGCAAGCCGCGCGCACCGTCAGCCCGAGGAGCGGGAGCGTAGCGACGAGGGATCTCTTGTCCCGGTCGCGATCCGTGCCACGCGTGCGGGATGGAAGGTTCCTCGCTTCGCTCGGAATGACATCCGCTTCGCTCCAGGCGACGTTCGCGTTCACTTCGGCGTGAAGCGGCCGGCCTGATCGATTACGCACACGGCCCCGTACTTCGGGTGCGGTGCCCACGCATCGCCGACCACGCGAGCCGATGGATCGGCGGAACGGCGCACACGAGCGCGCACGTCGCGAACCCGAGCGCGAGCAAACGTCCCCGTGCAAGGACGCGTTTGCCACTCGCAGTGGACGATTCCATTCGCGTGATGCGCATCACGAACCCGCAACTCCTTGCATGTCTAGCGGTTGTTGCCTCGCCGCGTGCGACGGCACGCGGCACCGACCGTGCGTTGCCTGGTGCACGCAGCACACCATCAGGAGGTTTGATGCACAAGCTCGAGCTCATTGCAGCACTCGCGATATGCGCCGCGGCGACGCCGGCGATGGCGCAGGGCCATGGGAATGGCCACAGCAGGGGCCGCGGTTGGGGCGTGGGCCGCGTGCCGCCGGGGCAGGCTGCCGCGCAGCGTCGTCGTGACGACCGCGATCGCGACCATCGCGATGCCGACGATCGCGCCGGCCGCGAGAACCGGAACGGCGGCTACAATCAGAACGGCGGGTACAATCTGCCGAACGGCGCCGTCGTGCTGCCGAACGGCCAGGTGGTGTATCCCACCGGCAGCAGCTACCCGAACGGCGGCGTGTACTATCCGAACAGCCGCTACCCCAACGGCACGGCGTACCCGAACGGCCAGAACTGCGGCCAGGTCACCGATCGCAACGGAAACGTGCGCACCGTGTGCCGGAACACGCGGCGGGGCGGCGGTGACGAGGACGATCGCTACCAGAATGCACGGCAGAACGATCGCAGGGCGATGAAATACAAGAAGCCCAAGAAGCACCGCGATCGCGATCACGACGGCGACGAGCGCTGACCGGCGCGGCCGCGGCGAGAGCCCCTCGGATTTCATTCCGGGGGGCTCTCGTCTTAACTTCCTGCGCATGCGACGCGCCTCCGCCTGCATCTCCATTCTCGCCGCGCTCGCGACGGCGGCGTGCGCCAAGGAAGACGCCAGCGTCCGCGGCCACGGGCTGTCGGTCGCCTCGCTTCCCGCGAGCACGCAGGCGCGCGTGTACGAGGCCGCGGCGCGCGGATCGTTCGACATCGACGATCCGTCGCTCTCGCTGCTCCTCGACGGACGACTGTTGCCGCGCGGGATCGGCCTCGCATCCGGCGGCGAGCTGCCCGACGCGGTGAAGAGCGCGATGCGCCGCAACGGCGCCGTGAAGGGGACGTGCGAGCCGCCGCTCCAGGGCGTCGTCGGCACCGCGCACTGCAAGGCCGCGCTGCCCGGCTACGTCGTTCGCTTCTCGCCGGTGTTTCAGATCGCGGGCGATACGGTCGAGGTCTACCTCTACGCGCAGAAGTACGACACGCCCTCGTCGGGCATCTCGGAGACGCTGCGCTTCGAGCGCGCATACAAGATCGTGGGTCGTGGCGATCGCTGGCACGCGGTGGCCGAAGGCAGCATTCCCAAGGAAGTGCGCGGCGAGCCGCGCTGATCGGCGATGACCGCGATCCTCACCGCGGCGCCGCGCCTCACCGCCGAGCGGGCCGCGGCCCTGGCGCTCCAGCACTTCGGCATCGGCGGCACAGCCGAGCCGCTCCCCAGCGAGCGCGATCAGAATTTTCTGATTACCGGCGACGACGGGCAGCGCCTGGTCCTGAAGATCGCCAACGCCGCCGAGAGCCGCGCGCTGCTCGAGGCCCAGCAGAAGGCGCTCGCGCACCTCGGCAGCCGGCTCGCGATCGTGCCGCGCGTGCTCCCGCTGCGCGATGGCTCGACGCTCGTCGGCGTGGATGCGCCGGACGGCACCCGGCATCTCGCGTGGGCCGTGAGCCTGCTCGCCGGTACGCCGATGGCGAATATCCGGCGGCGCTCGAGCGAGTTGCTGCTCGACCTGGGGCGCAAGACCGCGGCGCTCACGACCGCGCTCGCCGGCTTCGATCATCCGGCGATTCATCGCGAGTTTCATTGGGATCTCGCACGCGGGCGCGAGATCGTCGACGGCACGCTCGCGAGAGTTCCGGACCCCGAGCTGCGCCGCGCGATCGATCGCCTGGTGCGCGCGTACGACCGGCACACGGCCCCCTTGCTCGCGCAGCTGCCACGCGCCGCGGTCCACGGAGATCTCAACGATCACAACGTGCTCGTCGCGCCCGATGCGGCGGTGGAGCAGTACGGGCAATCCGTGAGCGGCATCGTCGACTTCGGCGACATGACCTGGAGCTACCGCGTCGGCGACCTCGCGATCGCGATCGCCTACGCGATCCTCGGCAGTCGCGATCCGCTGGGAGACGCCGCGCGGGTGGTCCGCGGCTACTCCGACGAGCGCGTGCTCGGCGACGGCGAGCTGGGCGCGCTGTTCGGACTCGTCGCGCTGCGCCTGTGCACGAGCGTCTGCATCGCCGCCGATCAGCTCGAGCAGCGACCGGACAACGACTACCTGAACGTGAGCCAGTCGGCGATCGCCGCGACGTTGCCGGCGCTCGCGGCGACGCCGTTCAGGCTCGCCGAAGCGGTGTTCCGGCGAGCGGCGAATCTCGATCCGTCGCTGCACTCCACGCGCGTCGTGCGGTTTCTGCGCGAGCGTGGCGAGTTCGCGCCGGTGCTCGGCACCGATCTCCGGACCGCGCCCACGCTCGCGCTCGACCTGAGCGTCGCCAGCCCGCTCGTCTCCGGCCATCTCGACGAGAACGACGAGCCGCATCTCACCGAACGCGTGTTCGGCGCGATGCGCGACGCCGGCGTGGCGGTGGCGATCGGCCGTTACGACGAGCCGCGGCTGCTGTACGTGGCGCCCGCATTCACCGGTGGCCCCGGAGCGAGCGACGAGCATCGCACGATTCACATCGGTCTCGATCTGTTCGCGGACGCGGGCACGCCGGTGTACGCGCCCCTCGCCGGTGTCGTGCACGCCTGTGCGAACAACGACGCGCCGCAGGACTACGGCGCGGTGATCGTGCTGCGTCACGAGACGGACGACGGCGCGGAGTTCTTCACGCTCTACGGCCATCTGAGCCGCGCATCGCTGGATGGCGTGACGGTCGGTCAGTCGATCGCCGCCGGCGAAGCGTTCGCGACGCTCGGCGTGCCGAGCGAGAACGGCGGGTGGACCCCGCATCTGCACCTGCAGGTCATCACCGATCTCCTCGACCTCGGCACCGATTTTCCCGGCGTGGCGCGGCCGAGCCAGCGCGCCGCATGGTGTGCGCTCTGTCCCGACCCCAACCTCCTGGTCGGCGCCCCAGGCCTCGCACCCGCCTCCACGCCGCGAGAGCGCACCCTGGCCAAGCGCCGCGAGCACATCGGCGGAAATCTCAGCATCGCGTACCGCGACCCGGTGAAGGTCGTGCGCGGCTGGATGCAGTACCTGTACGACGACGACGGTCATCGGTTCATCGATGCGTACAACAACGTGCCGCACGTGGGGCACTGCCACCCGCGGGTCGTCGAGGCGGGCGCGCGGCAGATGCGCGTGCTCAACACCAACACGCGCTACCTGAACGATCTGCTCGCCGACTACGCCGCCCGGCTCACGGCGACACTTCCGCGTCCGCTCGACGTCTGCTATTTCGTGAGCTCGGCGAGCGAGGCGAACGAGCTCGCGCTGCGGTTGGCGCGTGCGTACACCGGGCGCCGCGAGATGATCGTGCTCGAGGCGGCGTATCACGGCAATACCACCTCGCTCATCGACATCAGCCCGTACAAGCACGCCGGCCCGGGCGGCGCGGGCGCGCCCGACTGGGTGCGCGTGGCGCCGCTGCCCGATGGCTATCGCGGGCCGTACAAGCGCAGCGATCCCGAGGCTGGCGCCAAGTACGCCGAGCACGTCGGCGAGATCGTGCGGTCGATGGAGCGCGAGGGCCGGCCGCCCGCGGCGTTCATCGCCGAGACCTGCCCCAGCGTCGGCGGGCAGCTCGTCCTTCCCGCGGGATATTTAGCGAACGTATATGAGTATATACGGATGTCCGGCGGCATCTGCATCGCCGACGAGGTGCAGACGGGCCTCGGGCGCATGGGGACGAGCTTCTGGGCGTTCGAGGATCACGGCGTGATCCCCGATGTGGCCGTGATGGGCAAGCCGCTCGGGAACGGGCATCCGGTCGCGGCCGTCGCGACCACGCGCGAGATCGCCGACGCCTTCGACAACGGCATGGAGTACTTCAGCACGTTCGGCGGGAACACCGTGTCGTGCGCGATCGGGCTGGCGGTGCTCGACGTGCTCCGCGACGAGGGCCTGCAGCGCCACGCGCTCCAGGTGGGCGAGCACCTGCTGTCGCGACTGCGCACGCTGGCGGACCGTCACGCGATCGTGGGGGACGTACGCGGCTCCGGGCTGTTCCTGGGCGTCGAGCTCGTGCGCGATCGCGCGAGCCTCGAGCCCGCAGCGGCGGAAGCGTCGTTCGTCGTGAATCGGATGCGCGAGCGCGGCGTGCTGCTCGGCACCGACGGGCCGTATCACAACGTCGTGAAGATCCGGCCGCCGATGCCCTTCACGACGCACGACGCCGACGTGCTGGCGGAAGAGCTCGAGCGCGCGCTGGACGAGCTGCCGGGGGCCTGACGTCGGCCGGCGCACGGCTCTGGTCGATCGTGATGAGCACGACCGCGCCAACGATGATCGCCGCCGCGATCGCGGTGCGCCACGTGATCGGCTCACCCGCCACGGCCCAGCCGAGGAAAACGGCGATCACGGGATTGACATACGCATACGTGGATAAGCGCGCCGGCGACACCGTGGCGACGAGCCAACTGTAGGCCGTGAACGCAATGAGCGACCCGAAGACGATCAGGTAGAGCAGTGCCAGCGCCGAGCGCGCGCTCACGGCGGCGGAGTCGAAGTGGCGCACCTCGCCCGTGGCCACGGCGATGAGCAGCAGCGCGAGCCCGCCCGCGACCATCTCGATGCCGGCGGCGAGCAGCGGCGCGCGTGGCAGCGCCGCGCGCATCGCGTAGACCGATCCGATCGCCCACGAGCACGATGCAACGACCAGCGCGGCGGCGGCGGCGAGATCGACGCTGCCTCCGCCCGCGAGGCTGCGCGGCCCCACGAGCACGATGAGTCCCGCGAAGCCGGCGACGATCCCCGCGACAGCGAGCGCTCGCGGCCGCGCCGCGCGGCCCTGCACCAGCCAGACGAGCAGCACGATCCACAGCGGCTCGGTCGCGACGAGCAGCGCCGCCAGCCCCGAGTCGATCCGCGTCTCCGACCACACCACCACGCCGTTGCCGAGCGGGAAGAGGAGCACGCCCACGATCGCCGCCGCCTTCCAGTTCGCGCGCGTTGGCCGTTCGGCGCCGCGCGCGAGCGCGATCGCGCTGAGGACCGTGCCGGCAATGGTGAAGCGGACGCCGGCGAGGAGGAACGGCGGCAGCGTCTCGACGGCGAACCGGATCGCGAGATAGGTCGAGCCCCAGACGAGGTAGACCGCGGCGAACGCCGCGATCACGAGCATGGGCGAGCCGCGCCGGTCGTCAGCCGTCATCGGATTCACCGCTGGGAATCGCCACCGGGAGGACGGTGCTTTCCTTGATCGTGTCGAGCACGATGATCGTGCGCGTGCTGCGGATCGCCTTGATCGCCCCAAACCGCTTCTTGAGAATGCGGCTCAGGTCCTTGGTATCGCGCGCGCGCACCTTCACCACGAAACAATCTTCCCCGGCGACGTTGTGCACCTCGAGCACCTCGGGCGCCTTGGCGATCTGCCTGGCGACGTGATCGGTGCCGGTGGGGTCGCTCGACCGCACGAGGATGAACGCGAGCAACCCGAATCCGATCGCTGCCTGGTCGACCAGCGCCGTGTACCCGCGGAGCACCCCGCGCTCCTCGAGCTTGCGCACGCGCTCGAGCACCGCGGACGGCGCGAGACCCACGTGGCGCGCCAGGTCAGCGTTCGTCGTGCGCCCGTCTCGCTGAAGAATATTCAGTATTTTTGTGTCAATGTCGTCGATCATGCGGTAAAGCTCGCACGGTCGAGAATATCAGTCAAGTCATCGGCCTGGTGCGCCGCGGCCGCGTGATCTCCCAGTCCTCCACCGCTCCGGGCACGATCTGAAAGACTGCGTTCGCCTCGGGCTGGCGCTCGCCGCGCCAGCGCCGATACGCCGCGGGGTTCCGCATCCGCAGCTTTCGCAGCAGATGCGTCCACTCGTACTCGAGCTGCCCGACGGTCGTGGGAATCGGCGCCACGCGGCGCACCCGGCCGAACTTCGCGCGATCGAATCGGTAGCCGCGCGCGGTCGCTTCGAGGTGAATCGACGCCAGATACGCGTCGATGGCCGAGCGCGGCGCGGCGTGTTGCGTGAAGCGCAGCAGTTGCGGGTGGTGCCGATACCCGATCGTCTCGCCGCGCAACACGGCGCGCGCGAGCAGCGCCTCCCGCCAGAGCGCGACCAGGCCCTGCGGATCGAGATATCGTGGGTGCAGCGTCCAGAGTCGCATGAGGTGCCTCGTAGCGGAGAAATGTACGGGTGCGGGGCACCGGCCGAGCCGTGGCCGATCAGGAGCTGGCGGCGTAGTCTTTCGTGCGTGCCGACGCAATCATTCGCCGTGCTTCGCGATCGCGGTGCGCGATTCGCCGCCGCGATCTTCCTGAGCAGCGGGCTCCTGTTTCTCCTGGAGCCGATCGCGGGGAAGCGATTGCTGCCGCTCCTCGGCGGATCGGCGGCGGTGTGGACGGCGTGCCTCGTGTTCTTCCAGCTCGCGCTGCTCCTCGGCTATCTCCTGGCGCACTGGCTGGTGATGCACGCATCGGCGCGCGCGCAGGTTTCGGCGTACGGCGCCCTCCTGCTGCTGTCGATCGTGCAGCTCGCGCTCACGACGACGATGCCGCTCGAGGCGGCGCCGCTGCACCCGGTCGCCAGCGTGCTCTGGATGCTCACGGCGATCATCGGCGTGCCGTTCGTCACGTTGTCGGCCACGAGCTCGCTGCTGCAAGCATGGTATGCGCGCACGAGCGCGGCGGCCCACGACGCGGGTGCACACCCGTATCGATTGTACGCCGTGTCGAACATCGGCTCGCTGCTCGCGCTCGTGATCTATCCCTGGTGGATCGAGCCCGAGTTTCCGTTGCGCGGGCAGCAGAAGGCACTGGGCATCGGCGTGGTACTGCTCGGGGTCGCCGTCGCGACGATTGCACCGGACGTCATGCGTGCGGCGGGTGCACCGGCCGTGGGGAGCGCGACGCCCGGCGCGCCGGTTGGCGTCGCGCGAAGCGAGGGCATCGGCCGCCGTCTGCTGTGGGTGCTGCTCGCGGCGTGCGGCTCGTTGCTGCTCAGCGCCGTCACGATCCATCTCAGCCAGAACGTCGCGACGATTCCTCTCCTCTGGATCATCCCGCTCGTCGCCTACCTGCTCAGTTTCGTCGTCGCGTTCGGGAGCGAACGCTGGCGGCCACGGGGGCTCACGATCGCGTTGGCGATCGCCGGCCTCGCCTCCGCCGGATGGGTGCTGTACAAGGGCGATCTGTTCATGGCGGTGCCGCGCGTCGTGGCGGTGTTCTGCTTCGCGCTGTTCGCGATCTGCACGTTCTGCCACTCCGAGCTGTATCGGACGCGGCCCGCTGCTTCCAGGCTCACCACGTTCTACTTCTGCCTGGCGGCGGGCGGTGCGCTCGGCGCGACGGTGGTTGGGGTGCTGGCGCCGGCGGTGCTCTCCGGCACGTACGAGCTCGCGTTTGGCCTGTGTCTCGCGGCCGTGCTCGCGCTCGCGGCAACCTGGGATCTCGGCTGGATCGCGCGGGACTTCTGGGCGGCGGCCACGGTGGTGCTCGCGTCGCTCATCGTCGGCGAGGTGCGCGCGGATCGTCACGATGCGATCGCGCGCGAGCGCAATTTCTACGGCACGCTGCACGTCACGCAGTACTACGATCGCTCGTTCGCCGCGCCGGTGCGCACGTTGTACAACGGCATCATCGAGCACGGACAGCAGGTGTTCCGCGCGGACCTGCAGCACATGCCGACGACGTACTACGGTCCACCGTCGGGGATCGGTCTCGCCGTCGAGCGCTGCTGCGGCACCCGCGCACGGCGCATCGGTGTCATCGGGCTGGGTACCGGCACCCTCGCCGCGTACGCACGCGCCGGCGATACCGTCCGGTTCTACGATATCAATCCGGCGGTCGAGCCCATTGCGCGCCGCTACTTCTCGTACCTGCAGGATGCCCGTATGCGGGGCGCGCAGGTGGACGTCGTCACCGGTGACGCGCGCATCTCGCTGGAGCACGAATCGCCGCAGCGATTCGACGTGATCGCGGTCGACGCCTTTTCGGGCGACGCGATTCCCGTGCACCTCATCACGAGCGAAGCGCTCGCGCTGTACCGTCGCCATCTGCGGCGCGGCGGCATCGTGGCCTTTCACGTGTCCAACCGGTACCTCGATCTGCCGCCGGTCGTCGCCGAGCTCGCGGCGCACGCGCACATGTATTCGGCGCTCGTCACCACCCAGGACGATGACTCACGCGATCTGTTCGGGTCGGATTGGGTGCTGGTGAGCGACGACTCGGCATTCTTCAGCTTGCCGGATGTGAGGCGAGCGGCGAGGCCGGTGCGCGTTCGGCGCGGGCTCCGGCTGTGGACGGACGACTACAACAGCCTGCTTCCCATTCTGCGGATGCACAGCCGGTCCACGGCGGGGTAGCGAAGCTGCGAACGGCTAGCGATCCCGTCCCTAGCCAGCCCCAACCGTGGCACGCCCTCTGCCATAGTCCCCTGCACGTTCGGCCAACGGGCCGAGCAGGGTTCCCAAGGGCAATTCGAGCGAACGATCGCAACAGCACCAACCCAGTATGCAGGCACCCTACCGTGACGCGGCGGCGCAGGGCGGCGAAGCCGCCGGCGTCGAAAGCAGCCTCGAAGGTCCCATTCACAAGTCGCGAACCGGGGTGGCCGGCTTCGACGAGATCACTGGCGGGGGACTCCCGAGCGGCCGGACCACACTGGTCCTTGGCGCTCCCGGCGCCGGCAAGACCGTGTTCGCGCTGGAGTGCCTCGTCAACGGAGCGCGCGACGATCGCGAGCCGGGAATCTTCGTGGCCTTCGAGGAGAACACGCGGCAGATCATCGCCAACGCGGCCACCTTCGGCTGGGATCTCCCGGCGCTCGAGCGCGAGCGGCTCTTCTTCCTCGACGCCCGACTGTCATCGACGGTGATCCAGGGCGGCGATTTCGACATCCAGGGCATGCTCGCGGGGCTCGCGGCCAAGGCGAAGTCGATGAACGCGAAGCGCATCGTCTTCGACGGCATCGACGTGCTGCTCACGATCCTGAACGACCGCGGGAAGGAGCGTCGCGAGATCTATCGCCTGCAGGATTGGCTGCACGAGCACGGACTCACCGCGATCATCACGGGGAAGGCGTCCGAGGGCGATCGGCTTTCCACCGAACGCTACGCGTTCATGCAATTCATGGTGGACGCTGTCGTGGCGTTCCACCACCGGCTGGTCGATCGGGTATCGCTGCGCGGCGTGCGGGTGCTCAAGTACCGCGGCTCGGGTTTCGCGGAGAACGAGTTTCCGATGATCATCTCGCCGACCGGCGTGCAGGTGGCCGTTTTCGAGCCGACCGCCCTCGAGTACCAGGTGTCCGACGAGCGCGTGTCGAGCGGCGTACCGCGTCTCGATACCATGCTCGACGGCGGCTATTACCGCGGCTCCGGCGTGCTCATCTCGGGCGCGCCGGGCACGGCCAAGACGACGCTCGCGGGCTCGTTCATCGACGCGGCCTGCGACCGCGGCGAGCGCGCGCTGTACGTGAGCTTCGACGAGGCCAGCGCGCAGATCGTGCGCAACCTGCGATCCGTGGGGCTCGACCTCCAGCCGCACATTGACGCGGGGCTGCTCGACATGCACTCCGTGCGGACGGAATCGCGGAGCGCCGAGGAGCACTTTCTCGCGCTGCGCGAGCGGATCCGCGAGTGCGAGCCTCGCTCGCTCGTCATCGACCCGATCTCGGCGCTCAACAAGACCGGCGGCCTGGTCGCGGCGGTGCACGGTTCGCTGCGACTGCTGGACTACGCGCGCGCCAACGGGATCACGGTGCTGTGCACGAGCCTGGTGGCGAGTGAAAATGCATTCGCCGAGACCACGCAGACGCAGATCTCGACGATTGCCGACACGTGGATCCATCTCGCCTATCTCGTGCACGCGGGCGAGCGAAACCGCACGCTGACGATCGTCAAATCACGCGGTATGGCGCACTCCAATCAGGTGCGCGAGCTGGTGCTCTCGTCGGCCGGGGTCACGCTCACCGACGTCTACACCGCGGGCGGCGAGGTCCTGGTCGGCACCGCGCGCTGGGAGCACGAAGCGCGGCAGCGGGAAGAGGAAGCCAAGCGGCACGCCGATGTGACCGCCCGGCGCGCGGCGCTCGAGCGCGAGTTGGCGTCGCTGCGCGACGAAGAAGCACGGTCGAGCGGCCGTCGCAGCTCGGACCGCCGCGATATCCGCAGGTTGCGTCATGCAGACCCCGATCCCGTCGATGTCGCCTGAGACCGCACCGGTCTCTCCGGCCGACGAGCCCCGGCTCGTGCTCCGCCTGTACGTGGCGGGGGACGGGCCCAACTCGACGGCGGCGCGGGCGAACCTCGCGCGACTGCTCGGCGCCTGCGCGCCGGGCAGCTACGCCGTGGAGATCGTCGACTGTCTCCAGGAGCCAATGCGCGCGATCGAGGAGGGCGTGTTCGTCACGCCCACGTTGTTGCGCATCTCGCCGCCTCCGCGGCGAACGATCATCGGGTCGCTCAGCGAGTCGCTGAGCGTGAGCTCGGTGCTGGGCCTCGATCGGACATCTGCCGACCGCCCGTGAGCGCGTGATGTCCGAGGATCCTGAAGCGTTGGAGTACACGCCGGAAGTCGAACGACTGATCCGGCGCCTGAGCGAGACGGAGCGTGAGCTGCAGCGGCTCGGCGCGGGCGAGCTCGACGCCGTGGTCGATCCGGCGTCCGCGAGCACGATCGTGCTTCGCAACGCGCAGCAGGCGATCGTGCAGTCGGAGGCGCGCTTCCGCGATCTCATCAATCGCTGTCCGGCGCTCGTCTGCGAGATCAGTCCCGAGGGGCGGATCCTGTTCGCGAACGACGCGGGCCGCGCGATTCTCGGGTATCACGCGCGCGCACTCGACGATGCGCCATGGTGGACGACGCTGGTCGCCGACGGCGATCGGCACATGGCGCAGCGGCTCATCGCCGTGGCGCGCCAGGGCGACGTCACCGGGTTCGAGCTGCCGCTCCGCACCCGCGACGAGGAGGTTCGCTGGTTCCTCGTGAACACGGCGAATCGCTACGACGCGGCGGGCGACCTCCAGATGGTGGTCGTCTTCGGCCTCGACATCACGGAACGCAAGCAGGCGGAGGAAGCGTCGCGACAGCTCGCGGAGGCGCAGCTCGCGCGCTCGGAGGCCGAGGCGTCGAACAAGGCGAAGACGGAATTTCTCGCCGTGATGAGTCACGAGCTGCGCACCCCGCTGAACGCGATCGGCGGCTATGCGGAGCTGATCGAGATGGGGCTGCGCGGCCCGGTCACGCCGGCGCAGGTCGAGGACATCAAGAAGATCCGGCGCAGCCAGCGGCACCTGCTTGGCCTCATCAACGACATCATGAATTTCGCGCGCCTCGAGACGGGGCACGTGTCGCTCGAGGTGCGCGACATCTCGGTGAACGAGACGCTCGCCGTGCTCGATGCGCTCACCGAGCCGCAGGTGGCGAGCAAGGGCATTCGCTACGCGCGCGGCCGCTGCGATCCGGGGCTCACGGCATGGGCCGACGAGGAGAAGACGCGGCAGATCCTGATCAACCTCGTCTCGAACGCGATCAAGTTCACGGAGCGCGGCGGCGAGATCACCATCGCCTGCGAGTCGGACCAGCGGTCCGTGCGCTTTCACGTGCGCGACACCGGACGCGGCATTCCGAGCGAGAAGCTCGAGGCGATCTTCGAGCCGTTCGTGCAGGTGAACAAGCAGTTCACGCGCGACGAGGGCGTGGGGCTCGGGCTGGCGATCAGCCGCGACCTCGCGCGCATGATGCGCGGCGAGCTCACCGCGGAGAGCGTGCTCGGCGACGGCTCACACTTCACGCTGACACTGCCGCGGACGAAGCCGGGCTGATCGCGCCCGCGCGCACCGATCGTGCGGCCTCGTGCGCCCGCACGACCGCGAAACGCGTGACGTTGGACACGTCGTCGTGGACGTCGTGTGCGAGCACGGCGAGGCGATACCGCTGCGCGGCGTACTCGCTGCAGATCGCCGCGAGCCGCGACGGGCCGTCGACGCCGAGGCTGGCGTACCATCGATCGGCCGCGTTCAGCGTATGCTCACCGTAGCCGGCGAGCTCCATCGCCGCGCCGGCGGTGTCGAACGCGGTCACCGGCGCGATGGCCGGGTGCGCGGCGAAGAACCGCGTGCACTGCGCGAGCGCGGCCGGGTGGCTGCCGACGTACCGCACGTCGTCGAGCGCCGTCCCCGGAATGGCGACGAGGCACTGGCGCACCGGCACCTCCACCAGATCGGTGCGAACGATCGCCTCCGGCAGCTCCTCGAGGGCTTCGCAGCCGGGATTCACCCGACCGATGATGGAATTCCAGATCGGGATCACCGCCCAGTCGGCAGCGCCGATCAGCAGCGCCTCGAGCGCGGCGGCGAACGTCGGCATGGGACGCGCGAGCGCGTCGTCGCGCCAGTAGCGACGGATGGCTTGCTCGCCGAAAGCGCCGGGAACGCCCTGATAGGCCACGCGGACGATTGTCTTCATCGGATGCGGAAATCCTGAACGGGAAACAAAAAAGCTCCCGAGATTATCTCGGGAGCTCGATGCGGCGGGGTGGTCTATTCAGCTAGATGCGCGCGCGCCTGACAGCTCCCGGATGAGGAAACTGCCAAAAAAAGAAGAACGTCGCGGCGGCGATGCGCATGACGGCAAGGTAGGATCGGGGCGCGGGCCCCGCAAGAGGCCGCGCCCCGCGCCGATCAGTACCGATAGTGCTCTGGCTTGTACGGCCCCTGGACCGGCACGCCGATGTACTGCGCCTGCTCCGTCGAGAGCTGCGTGAGCCGCGCGCCGAGCTTGCCCAGGTGCAGCCGCGCCACCTTCTCGTCGAGCTCCTTGGGCAGGATGTACACCTTCTTCTCGTACTTCTTGGTGTTGTTGAACAGCTCGATCTGCGCCATCACCTGATTGGTGAAGCTCGACGACATCACGAAACTCGGATGACCCGTCGCGCAGCCGAGGTTCATCAGGCGGCCTTCGGCGAGGATCATCACCGAGTGGCCGTCGGGAAACGCGTACTCGTCGTACTGCGGCTTGATGTTGATCCGCTTCATGCCCTTGATCTTCTTCAGGCCGGCCATGTCGATCTCGTTGTCGAAGTGGCCGATGTTGCCGACGATCGCCTTGTCCTTCATGCGGGACATGTGATCGGCGGTGATGATGTTGAAGTTGCCGGTCGCCGTGATGAAGATGTCGGCGGTCGAGACCACGTCCTCGAGCGTCACGACCTGGTAGCCGGCCATGCACGCCTGCAGCGCGCAGATCGGATCGATCTCCGTGATCACCACGCGCGCGCCCTGGCCGCGGAGCGCTTCGGCGCATCCCTTGCCGACTTCGCCGTAGCCGCAGACGACCGCGAGCTTGCCGGCGATCATCACGTCCGTGGCGCGATTGAGGCCGTCGATCACCGAATGACGGCAGCCGTAGATGTTGTCGAACTTCGACTTCGTGACGGAGTCGTTGACGTTGATCGCCGGGAAGAGCAGCGTGCCGGCCTTCATCATTTCATACAGCCGGTGCACGCCGGTCGTCGTCTCCTCGGTCACGCCCTTGATCGCGGCGGCAACCTTGGTCCAGCGATCAGGATGCTTCGTCTGCTCGGTGCGGAGCAGGTCGAGGATCACGCCCCACTCCTCGGGGTCGTTGTCCGAGTTGAACTCCGGCACGCCGCCCGCCTTCTCGAACTCGGCACCCTTGTGCACGAGCAGCGTGGCGTCGCCGCCGTCGTCGAGCAGCATGTTCGGGCCGCCGCCGTCGGGCCACATCAGCGCCTGCTCGGTGCACCACCAGTACTCCTCGAGGGTCTCGCCCTTCCACGCGAACACGGGCGTGCCCTTGGGATGCTCGGGCGTTCCCGTGCGACCGACCGCCACGGCGGCGGCGGCGTGGTCCTGCGTCGAGAAGATGTTGCACGACACCCAGCGCACGTCGGCGCCGAGGTCGACGAGCGTCTCGATGAGCACCGCCGTCTGCACGGTCATGTGCAGCGAGCCCATGATCCGCGCGCCCGCGAGCGGCTGCTTGCCCTTGTACTCCTCACGGATCGCCATCAGACCGGGCATCTCCTGCTCGGCGAGACGGATCTCCTTGCGGCCGAACTCGGCCAGCGAGAGGTCCGCGACCTTGAACGGAGGACGGTCGGTGGACTGCTGCGATTCGATCAACTCGGCGACGCCCATGTTAGCATCCTTGAAATGTGAGAGTTCAGTAACAGAAACAATGTACCGCAGAGGGCGCGGAGAGCGCGGAGGAAACAAGCTTGTCATCCCGAGCGCAGCGAGGGATCGACTCACCGGGTCGAGATCTCGACGTTCCGAAGAAGATTCCTCGCTTCGCTCGGAATGACCGCTCAGTCGTTTCCTCTGCGTCCTCCGCGTCCTCTGTGGTTAATTCATTTCTCTCCGTGCCGACGCCACGAACAACGACGGCCCTTTCGCATCCGGATCGGCCGGCAGCGGACGGTATCGGCACCGCTCGAAGCCGGCATCTCCCAACCACTGTTTCACCTGCTCGCCGTCGAAGCCCTGCCACACGTGGCCGAGCTGGATGACGTAGTCCACCCGATCGTGCGACATGAGATCGACGATCAGCAGCCGCCCGCAGGGCTTGAGCACGCGGCGCACTTCGCGCATCGCGCGCGCCGGATCGGCGACGAAGTGCGCGACGAGGAAGAGAATCGCCACGTCGAGCGTGCCGTCCTCGATCGGGAGCGATTCCACGGTGCCTTCGCGGAGCTCCACGTTGTGGTGGGACGCGAGCCGCTGCTTCGCGGTGGCGAGCATCGGCCCCGACTCGTCGACGGCGATCACGCGCGCGACGCACGGCGCGAGCGCTTCGGTGATGTGGCCGACGCCGCAGCCCAGGTCGCCCACGGTCCACGAATCGTCGAGGAGGTCGAGCAGCGCGAGGAGATCGGTGCGTTCGCCGATCATCTCGCTGCGCATCGCGTCCCACATGTCCGCCTGATTGCGGAAGAAGAGCAGCGCCTTGTCGCGGCGCTTGTTGAGCACACTGTCCGCGCGCCGCATGTCCTGCGCGGCGCCCGGCCCCGCGGCGAGCTGCGCCCGCACGACCGACCACAATTGTCGCGTGGCGTCGTCGAGCTGGGTCGGGACCATCTTATAGAAGCGGCTCGTGCCGTCGCCGCGTGCGACCAGCCATCCGTCGTCCGCCAGCACCTTGAGATGGCGGCTCACCGTGGACTGCGGGAGCTGGAGGATGGTGCACAGTTCGCCCACCGTCAGCTCGTGACGATCGAGCAGCAGCAGAATCCGCCCGCGCGTGGGTTCGGCGAGGGCGGACAGTCGATCGAGGACGGTGAAACGCGGGGCGGCGGCCATATATCCGTATATCCGGATGAAAGGTGGCAAACGCCGGCGCCCCTGTCAAGCTGTCGGCACACAGGCACAAAGCAAAACAGCCCGGGCGAGTGCCCGGGCTGTTCGTCATTGCTCGAAGGCGATCAGCTGCCCTGGAGGTTCGGGTTGTTGAACTTCTCGACGTCCGGCAACGGCATGCAGAGCTGGCTGCCGTAGGTTCCGCCGCCCGGGAACTTGGCGCCGGCCGCGGGATCCAGCGGGAGCTGGAAGCGGATGAGATCGTACAGATGCTGGCTCTGGAGGAAGAGCGCGCGCCGCCGCTCCTCGATCAGGGCGTTCTTGAGGTCGGCGCCCGTGGTGCCCGCCGCCAGCGCCGGCTCGTTACCCGCCGCGCGCGACGCGTTGATGATCGTGAGCGCTTCGCCCGGGTTGGTCGTGAGGTCCGCTTCCGCGACGATGAGCTGCGCTTCCACGCCGCTCGCGATCGGAATCGGGCTCGATGCCGAGGTGTACTTCAGCTGAATCCAGATCGGCACGCCGGTCGTGGAGTTCGGCACGTTCGGATGCGTCACCGGCACGCGCGGGTCGTTCATGGTTCTGTAATACGCGCCGACGGACGAGCCCTGGTTGTACGAGCTCCCGCTCTGGCCGTTGTCGGCCCAGACGCGGTTGTACCGGCGCCCGTCGATCGCCGACGCGGACATGTTGAGCACGAAGCTCGCCGGGACGAGGATCGCGTCCGCGCGGGCGGCCGCGGCGTCACCCTTGTCGATCTCGGCGCGCGCGCGGCCGTCGTACGACATGTACAGGATGTTCTGCGCGTCGGCGCCGGCGGACTTCGCGTAGCCGATCGCCTCGGTGAACCGCGTGATCGCCGAGTCGAACGCCTGCTGCGGCGTGATCGCGTTGCCGTACACCACGCTCCCGTCGCTGTTGAACGTCGAGAACACGGTCTGGCACTGCGATTCGCCGAGCAGCAGCTCCGCGTACGCTTCGTACGCCGTGGCCGTGGCGAGCAGCGTCTGGCGATTCGAGACCTGCGCATCGGTCCAGCCGATGAGCAGCCGGCGCACGTTGTCCGCCGACACGCGCGCCGTCTGGAGCGGGCTGTACACGCCGAGCGACGAGCAGCTGTACGTGCTGTAGCGCGGCGAGCTCGAGATCATCGTGCGCTGGTCGTACGGATACCGATCGGCGGTCTGCGTGGCGTCCTCGAGCTCCTGGCCGATCAATCCACCGGCGACGGTGTACGCGCCGAACGCGCACTCGAAGTCGGCCACGGCGCCGTTCACGAGGAGCGCGGCGCTCGACGGGTCCTGCAGGTTGGACGCCGGAATGCGGCTCGGCGACGTGACGTTGAGGTAGTCGCTCGTCTTGCACGACGCGAGGAGCAGGATCGCCATCAGCATGGCGCCCGCCCCGGTCGCGAACGGCTTGAGAAATTTCGTATGAGTCATCTGCATCTCTCTGGGCGGGGGGTCAGAAACCGAGGTTGATGGTCAGGATCCAGCTCGTGAGCTGCGGGAGGGTCGTCTGCTCCCACGAGGCGTTGCCGCCGCGCGATCCGCCGAGGAACATCGCCTCGGGCTCGAAGCCCTGATAACCGGTCCACGTGTGGAGGTTGCGGCCGGAGAGGGAGATGGTCGCGTGCGACGAATTGATGCGCGCCGCATACCGCTCCGGCACGTCGTACGAGAACGTCAGCTCGCGCCACTTCGTGAAGTTGTCCTTCGTGATCAGGAAGTCGATGAACTGCTGGTTCGAGTTGACTTCCGCCGTGCGCACCGGATTGAGCTTGTCGACGCCGTACAGCGAGGCGAAGTTCTCGGGGCAGCGGCCGCCGAAGAAATCGCAGCGCACGCGCGTGTTGCCGTCCATCTTCTTCGCGCCGTTGGCGAAGTCCACCATCGTGTAGACGCTGAAGTTCTTGAAGAAGCGCAGCGTCGTGTTGACGGAGCCTTCCACCGGCGGCACCGAGCGGCCGAGATAGACGACCGGGGCGATGAGCTTGCCGCTCCCGTCGTAGCACGGCGTCGAGCCGCCGTTGCCGTCGGAGCACATCATGCTGCTCTTGATACCGTGACCGGTGCCGTCGATCTGCGCGCTCACGAGCTGCTGCGACCACCAGCCGAACGCCGGGTAGCCGACGGTGTGGCGGAGGTAGGTGCCCGCGGTCACGAACGGCGTGTTGGGGAACAGGCTCTCGACCTTGTTGTCGTTGGTCGAGTAGTTCGCGCCGATGTCCCAGTTGATGTTCTCGCCGCTGTACGCCTGGAAGTGCAGCGAGTTCTCCCAGCCGGTGTTGAGGATCGAGCCGGCGTTGAACGGCTGCGAGCCGGCAAAGCCGCTCGACGGCGCGATCTGCTGGAAGAGAATCGCGTTGGTCGTGCGCTTGTGATAGCGCGTGAGCTCGTAGGTGAGCCGGTCGCTCCACAGGCCGGCGTCGAAGCCAAGCTCGTATTCCTTGCCGCGCTCCGGCCCGAGGTTCGGATTGCCGATCGAGAGCGGCGTGACGGCCGGCGAGTCACCCGGGCCGCTGACCGGCGAGAACGTGCGCACCGCGTCGTACGTGCCCGGCGCCTTGCCCGCCTCGCCGTACGCCGCGCGGAAGCGGAACGAATTCACGTTCTGCAGCCAGTGATTGTTCTTCCAGTAATCCTCGTCGCTGAGCACGTAGCTCAGGCTGTACTTCGGGTACACCACCTTGTTGACGTTCGCGCCGAACGCGCTGCTGTTGTCCCAGCGCGCCGCGGCCGTGAGGAACAGCCGCTCGCGCCACGCGTACTCTTCCTGCACGTAATAGCCGAGCGTCGCGTCGTCGTAGAAATCCTGCGACTGCCCCTTGCCCTGCGTGGTCGCGTTCACGGAGTTGAGTCCGGGGAACGGGAACACCGAGCCCCACGCGCCGAGCGAGTTGGTGGCGTCGTGATAGTACTGCGCGCCGCCCGACGTCACGAACCGCATCGTCGGCTTGGCGTTCCACGTCGCGTTCGCCGAGTAGTCGATCGTGCGGTACGTCGTCGTGACCTGATCGAGCTCGCGGTAGCCGAGCGCGTCGCCGCTGAACGATGAGTACTGGTTGAGCGAATCGATGCGCGGATAGTAGTAGTTGTTCCCCTCGTTCACGCGGTCGAGGCCGAGTGTGACGCGATGGTGGAACCACGTCGTCGGATCGTTCTCGAACGTCATGTTCGCGGTGAACCGGTCGAGATCCTGCCACATCTTGTAGACCATGTCGTACTGGTAGGGCAGGCCGCTGTAGAAGCCGTGCCGCCACGTGCCGTACGTCGTCGGCGTCGCGAGCAGCGTGGACCACACGCGACCGCCGTAGCCCGCTTCCGCGCTCAGGTTCGTGGGGCCGGTGATGTAGCCCATCTCCGCCGAGACGCGCAGCTTCGGGCTCGGCGTGATGCCGACGTTCACCCGGCCGTTGTAGTGCCGCTCGAAGTTCGTCGGCTCGGCGCCCTGATCCTCGAGCAGGCTGCCGCTCGCATAGTAGTTGATCAGGTTCGTGCCGCCGGACACGGCGAGCTGCGTCTCCTCGTGCTTCCCGGTCTGGAACAGATCGCCGTGGTTCGCGGCGACCAGCGAGTCCATGTTCAGCGTCGTGAGCTGCCCGTTCACCACGCCGTAGTTCGTGGGAAACCGCGTGCGCCAGTTCTGGAGGTAGTTCACGCCCTGGCGCGCGGTGAGGTTCCAGCGCGTGGTGCCCATCGCGCCGTGCTTCGTGATGATGTTGATCACGCCGTTCGACGCTTCGGTGCCGTACAGCGTTGCCGCGGAAGGTCCCTTCAGCACCTCGATCGACTGGATGTCGTCGGGATTCATGTCGTTGAGGCGCGAGATCGTGCTCGAGCCGAACGCCTGGTTGGACGGGCCCGTCGCCGCCGCGTTGTCGACGCGCACACCGTCCACGTAGATCAGCGGGTTGTTGCCGAGCGAGAAGCTCGCGATGCCGCGCACGCGTACCTGCGAGCCCGTGCCCACCGCGCCCGACGTCGGCATCACGACGAGGCCAGGGGTGCGGCCGTTGAGCAGCGACTGCATGCTCGGAATCGGCGCCGTCTTGGCGACCGACGCCGCGTCGATGGTCGTCACCGCGTTGCCGATCTCACGCTTCTCCTGCGCACCGGCGGTGCCGGTGACGACGACCGCTTCGAGCGCCGTCGGATTGACCGCGAGCGAGACGACGACGTCCGTCTGTCCGACGCGCGCGCTCACGCGGTCGCCGCGATACCCGATGCGACGCACGTCGAGCGTGACCGTGGTGCCGGAGAGACCCGTGAGCCGGAAGTGACCTTGCGCGTCGCTCTCGGCGCGCTGCGTGCCGCCGACCACCGAGATCGCGGCATTGCTCAGCGGTTCGTTGGTGCCGCTGGCAACGACGCGACCGGCGACGACGCCCTCCTGCGCGCGCGCGACGCGCGCGGCCACCATCTGCAGCCCGATCGCGATCGCCAGAGCAGACGCGACGTGTACCAGGCGACGTGGCGCGGCCCGGTCAAGGGCCGGCCGCTTCCTGCGTGACCACAGTCCTTTCATGAGATTTCCCTTCCAGAGTCGTGGATGCGGTGAGTCTCGTGCGGAAGAAGCCGGTGCTCGCGAGATGGGATGTGAGCGGCCGCACGGATGCAACCAATTCCAAGCGCTCACCGCGAATCGTCCGGCCCGAGCCACGTCGCCCGGAAGGCGCAACCTTACCAGTGGAAAGAACTTCCATCAAGATGTGCGAAAACGGCACAGAATAGGTGACGCGTAAAGCATCAAAGTGCGTCACCCCAGAGCGGACGCAGTCTTGGACGACGCTTACCGGAGCGCCGCGCGGAAGCCGGGGACGTCGTCCACCGTCAGGCCGATTCGCGACACGTCGCGCGTGAGGCCGCACGAACCCTGCGCGCGCAGCGGCTCGCTCAGCACGATGAGGACGTTCGGCTCACCGGGCGCGGCGCGCAGGTATCCGGGCGTGCGCTTGTGTGGCGCGCGCACGCGACCGAAGTCGACGCTCGCGATCCGATCGCGCGGGATCTCGACCGACCACTGCACGCCGGTTCGGACGTGCAGCGCGTCGTGCGTCAGGAATATCGGGCGCAACTGCACCGCGCGTGCGAAGCCGACGAGCCACACGGTGGCAACTGCACTCACCGCGACCGCCGCTTGGCACCCACGGCTTTCGCCGCCACGCGGCGAAGGCGTAGTACAGCACCGCCCGAAAGCTAACGTGACGCGGGCTGTACACATCCCGAACACCGATCGGCGCGCCAGCGTGTTGCGAGGTCCGTAAGCGTCTGAACAGTTTGAGGCGGCGCCGTGGCGTGGCGCCGCGCCATCGATGCCCCTCCATGGACCCTCAGGACGGATTCGACATGACGAGCAGGCGTGAATTCCTGAAGCACACCGGCGTGGCGACGGCGATTGCCGCGGCAAACGCAGCGCTCAGGCCTGGTCTGGCGAACGCGCTGACCGCGCCACCGACCTATCCGCGCGGCGTCTCGTCGTTCGAGGAACTGCCGGTGAAGGAGCTGCTGATGGAAGCGCTGAACGCCGCGAAGGCCGCGGGCGCGTCGTGGGCGGACGCGCGGATCAGCCGGTATCGGCAGAACTTCGTTGGCACGCGCGAGAAGCAGATCGTCCAGGTAGGCGACACGGACTCGATCGGCATCGGCGTCCGTGCGCTCGTGAACGGCGCCTGGGGGTTTGCCGCGTCACAGGAGCTCACGCGCGAAGGCGTCGCAGCCGCGGCGCGCGAGGCGGCGGCGATCGCGAAGGCCAATCGGTTGCCGGGTTCGGCGCCGGTCGTGCTCGCGCCGGCGCCCGCCTATCCGAACGCGACGTGGAAGAGTTCCTATGAGATCGATCCGTTCACGATTCCCGTCGAGCAGAAAGCGCAGCTGCTCATCGACGCGAACACCGAAGCGATGAAGGTCGCGAACGTGAAGTTCGTGAACAGCTTCCTCTTCTTTATCAAGGAAGACCGGAATTACGCGAACACCGACGGGTCGGTGATCACGCAGACCGCGGTGCGCAGCTGGGTGCCGTTCACGGCGACGGCGGTCTCGCCCGACTTCACGGATTTTCAGTCGCGCGGCAACGTCGTGCAGCCGGCGGGGCGCGGCTGGGAGTTCATCACGGCGGCGGACCTCGTGGGCAACGCGCGCAAGTGGGGCGAGGAAGCGGCAGAGAAGCTCAAGGCCAAGCCCGTCGACGTCGGTCGGTACGATCTGGTGCTGCACCCGTCGCACCTGTGGCTGACGATCCATGAATCCATCGGACATCCCACCGAGCTCGATCGCGCGATGGGATACGAGGCCAACTACGCGGGTACGAGCTTCGTCTCGCCGCCGGAGAAGGTACTCGGCACGCTCAAGTACGGACCGTCGTTCATGAACATCCAGGGCGACCGCACGCAGGACGGCGGCTGCGCGACGATCGGGTACGACGACGACGGCGTGAAGGCCGAGTCGTTCCTGATCATCAAGAACGGCATCTTCCACGACTACCAGACGAGCCGCGAGCAGGCGCCGTGGTTAGAATGGTATTATAAAAAGAATGGTATGCCCGTGAAGTCGCACGGCTGCTGCAACGCCGACAACTGGAGCGACGTGCAGTTTCAGCGCATGCCCAACGTGTCGCTGCTCCCGGGCGAGCAGGACCGGAAGTGGAACGATCTGATCGCGGCCACCGACAGCGGGATCGCCATCGTGGGCGACGGCTCGTTCTCGATCGATCAGCAGCGCTACAACGCGCAGTTCGGCGGCCAGGTGTTCTACGAGATCAAGGGCGGCAAGATCACGGGCATGCTCAAGGACGTCGCCTATCAGATGCGCACGCCGGACTTCTGGAACGCGATGGACATGATCGGCGGGAAATCGGAGTACATGATGGGCGCGAGCTTCTTCGACGGCAAAGGCCAGCCGGGGCAGATCGGATCGGTGAGCCACGGCTGCGTGCCGGCGCGCTTTCGCAACATCAACGTGATCAACACGGGGAGGAAGGCATGAGCGCGCCCAGCGTGATGTCGCGCGAGCAGGCCCAGGCCCTGATCGAGCGCGTGGTGAAGATGTCGAAGGCCGACGGCGTGCAGGTGAACGTCGGCGGCGGGTACAACGCCAACGTGCGCTTCGCCGACAACCGCATCTCCACGGCGGGCGGCGTGTCGCAGGCGAACGTGACGATCGCGAGCTCGTTCGGGCCGAAGCACGCGGTCACCTCCACCAACGACTTCTCCGAGGCGGGGCTCGAGCGCGCGGTGCGGCAGTCGGAGGCGCTGGCGAAGCTCGCCCCCGATGATCCGGAGGCGATGCCGCTGCTCGGGCCGCAGCAATATGAGAACATAAATACTTATTTTCAAACAACCGCCGATCTCGATCCCGCCGGCCGCGCCGAGGCGGCGCGCCTGGCGATCGATCCCTGCCGCGCGGCCGGCGACCTCAAGGCGGCAGGCTTTCTCGTCACGGGGATCGGCGCGGGCGCGGTCGGCAACAGCAAGGGGCTGTTCGCGTACCAGTCCGGCACGTCGGCCAATTACACGCTCACCGTGCGGACGGCGGACGGCACCGGCTCCGGGTGGGCCGGCGCGGATCATCCCGACTGGTCGCAGCTCGACGTGAAGGCCGTGGCCCAGCGCGCGATCGACAAGGCGCGCACGTCGCGCCACCCCGTCGCGATCGAGCCGGGACGCTACACCGTGGTGCTCGAGCCGCAGGCCGTGGGCGACCTCGTGCAGCTCCTCGCCTTCTCCCTCGACGCGCGCTCGGCGGACGAGGGACGCAGCCCGTTCTCCAAGCAGGGCGGCGGCACGAAGATCGGCGAGAAGATCGCGGACCAGCGCGTGACGCTCTTCTCCGATCCCGCCGATCCGCAGCTCCTGAGCAACACGTTCGACGGGCAGGGGCTCCCCGCGCGCCGCCAGGTGTGGATCGAGAACGGCGTGTTGAAGAAGCTCACCTACTCGCGCTTCTGGGCGCAGAAGAAGGGACAGCAGCCGGACGCGGGGACGAACGCGGTGAAGCTGGCCGGCGGAACGTCGAGCACCGATGACTTGATCAAATCGACGACGCGCGGTGTGCTCGTGACGCGGCTCTGGTACCTCCGCGAGGTCGATCCGCGCACCGTGCTCTACACGGGGCTCACGCGCGACGGCACGTTCCTCATCGAGGACGGGAAGATCACGAAGGCGGTGAAGAATCTGCGCTTCAACGAGTCGCCGCTCTTCATGCTGAACAATCTCGAGGAGCTGGGCCGCGCGGTGCGCGTCGCGGGGACCGAGGCCGGCGGCGACGTGGTGATGCCGGCCATCAAGGTGCACGACTTCAACTTCACCAGCCTGTCGGACGCGGTCTGACGCTCAGACGCTCGTCATCGCGTCGGGATCCTCGGAGGTGTCGGATTCCCACGCGTTCGGGGCGTCTGCTGGTGCGGCCGCATCGTCTCGTGCCCCGAGCAGCTCCAGGTACGCGTTGACGCGGCGCACGAGGTCCTTCGGCTCGATGGGCTTGAGGATGTAGCCGTCGAACGTGCCGGCGCCGCTGGCGATGTCCGCGGTCGAATCGATCCGCGCCGAGAACGCGATCAGCGGAATGCGCGTGGTATCGGCGCTCGCCTTGAGCAAACGGCTCGCCTCCCAGCCGTCGATCCCCGGCAGCCCGATGTCCATGAGGACGAGATCCGGCAGCGTGCGGCGAGCGAGCTCGACGGCGTCGCTCCCGTTGTCGACTTCCTCGACGTGGTAGCCGTAATGCCGGAGGATGAGCCCGTACACGCGGCGTGCATCGTCATTGTCCTCGACGAGCAGGACCACCGGACGCTGCCGATCGGCCGGGCGAGCCCGATCGCGATCCTCGAATCCGTTGATCCATTGAAGTGACGACATGCCGCACACCCACTCGAGCCAGTTACGCACGAATCAAATGCAGAAAACAGACCGAAGTGCCGTGAGGCGGCGCACCGCTCATGCACTGCATACAATGCGATGTACAGCTCGTTGCGAGTCATAGATTTGCCCGGTGACCGGCCACGCGGACGCGTGGTTTGGCGGTGGACGATCCGGTCCTGAGGCTCAACCTGGTTCATCGGCTCCTGCTTCGATCTCCCGCTCCGACCGCCGCGCCTGATTCGGCGACGATCACCCGGGCCAAGCTCGGCGACATTGACGCATTCACGCGAATCGTGGAGGCGTATTATGCGCGCTGCCTCCGGTTTGCGACGTCGATGCTCCGCCGGCCGGACGAAGCGGAAGACGTGGTCCAGGACGCCTTCGTCCGGCTCTATCGGGCGCTTCCGCGCTACGAGGAGCGGCAGCGATTCGAGTCATGGCTGTTCCAGATCCTCGGCAACTGCTGCCGAACGGCGAACACCGTGGCCGCGCGCGAGTCGGCGCGCTCGATCGACGACGAGCGGTCGCTGGCGCAGCTGCCGGGCGAGGAGCGCGCCGATCATCGGCTGGACGGCGAGTGGAGCGCCGCGGTTCGGCGAGCGCTCGCCGAGGTTCCCGAGTACAATCGAGAGATATTCGTGCTGCACTATATAGAAGGGTTCTCGTACGATGAAATCGAGCGCATGACCGGCGTGAAGCGTTCGGCGCTCAAGATGCGGGTGAAACGCGCGGCGGATTTTCTCCGCGCGCGGCTGAGCAAGGCGGATCTATGACCGATTCCGAGCGCGATCCGCTCGTGCTCCGCGCGGTCGATGAACTGCGCCGGATGCCGTCGCCGGAGCCGGAGGCGATTCACCGCGTGGTCGCCGCGGCGGCGGCGGCGCGGCTCACGCCGGCCGACGAGCCGCTCATGACCCAGCCGCGCGCGCACGCGCTCGGCCGCTGGGCCGCGTGGAGCATCGCGGCGGCGGGGCTCGTTGCGGTGGCGGCGCTCGGCGTGCGCGAGATGGGCAGTCGCGCGTTGCCGGGTGCGGGGCCAGGCGCCGTCGCCGCGACGATGGCCGTGCGTACGGGCGCGCCGCTGTCGCGCGACGTGCGCCCCGTCTCGTCGGGCGATCCCGAGGTCGCGCCGCTCCCACATCAATTCGTGTTTCAGAGCGCCACGGCGCGTCGCATCGCGGTCGTCGGCGACTTCAACGAATGGAATCCGGCTGATGCGCCGATGACCCGCGACCCGCACTCGAGCCTCTGGTCGATCACGCTGCCGATCGCTCCGGGGCGTCATGTTTATGGTTTCATGATCGACGACTCGCTGTTCGCTCTCGATCCGCAGGAACCCAGCACGCGCGATCCCGACCTCGGCACGGCGGGTTCCGTGATTCTCGTGGGGAAGCCGTGAAGCGCCTCGTTCTGCTGCTCGCCGTCGCCGTGGCGGGGAGCGCTGGCGTCGCGTCCGCACAGGACAGCGCGTCGCTGGGCGCCGCGGACCACGAAACCACCGTGCGCCTGCAGCAGATCGTGGACGGCGTGCGGAGCCGCGGCTTGCCCGTCGAACAGATCGTCGCCAAGGTGCGCTACGCGAGCCTCGTCGCGCATGCGCCGACGCCCAAGATCGTGGCGGTTGCGCAGGCCGTGGCGCAGCGGCTCGAGACGGCGCGCGATGCGCTCGCGCCGCGCGCGACCGCGAACGAGATCGACGCCGGCGCGGACGCGATCGGGCTCGGTGTCACGGTGAATGCGCTGCGTGCGCTTCGCGCCGCGAGCCCGAACCGGCCGGTCACGGTGCCGATCGGTGTGTTGACGCAGCTCGTGGCGAGCCGGGTGCCGATCGCGAAGGCGACGGCGATCGTCACGAATCTGATGCGCGGGGGCGCGAACGATCAGCAGATCGCCGATCTCGGCAAGGATGTGAACCAGGACATCGCGCTCGGCCGCAAGCCGGATGCGGCGCTGGAGATTCGCGCGCAGGGACTCATCCCGATTCTCGCCCCGTCCACCGCGAACGCGAGCACGACGATGCTCGGACCGACCTCCGCGTCGGGCAAGCCGAAGAAACCATAGCGCCGGGACGCGCGGTTATTTTGGGGGATGCGCCGAGCCAGGCTCATCCCCCTCGCGGTGGTCTGTGCGAGTGTTCTGCTGCCACGCGTCGGGCGCGCGCAGTGGACCGTTTCGGCCGAGCTCGGCGCGGCGCATCTTCGGCAAACTGGTATTCAAGAATCCAGTGCGGCCACGCTCGGCCTGAATGCGGACTGGACCGCGAATCGCGCGTCGCTGCACGGCAGCCTGCTCGGCGCGCGGGCGAGCGAGAACCGATGGACGGGCCAGGGGCTCGTGCTCGGCTCGGTCTCCGGACCGATACGTCGAGGCGTGTCGTGGGAGCTGGTACCCGTGGCCGGTTTCTTTGCCGAGACCAACGGACTGCCGACGGTGAGCGACGAGCTGGTGGGTCGTCTGCGCCTCGGCTCCGGAGCGCGTGGCGCGGCGATCGGCGCGGGAGCGGGAACGACCTCGCTCGGCTCCGATGCGCACGGTCTGTTTCTCGCCGAGGCGGACGGGTGGCGCGTGGTCGGGCGCGAGCAGCTCACGGCCGGCGTGTCGTACGTCGACACGCGTTCCGCGCTGTTCCGGCAACTCGCCGCGATCCCGGTGCGGTACGCCGACCTGATCGGAGGATGGCGCCACGATGCCCCGAGCTGGTCGCTCAGTGCGTCGGCGGGCGTGCGCCGCGGATGGTCGGGCGCGCCGAGCAGCGACAGCTGGGGATCGGTCGAGGGAACCGCGTGGCTCGGCGAACACCTCGGTCTCGTGATCGGCGGCGGCCGCACCGTGGAAGACGTCACGCGCGGAGTGCCTCGCACCACGTTCGTGAGCGTGGCGCTTCGCATCACGAACGCCGTGCATGCGCCCGTGTCGCGCGCCCGAGTGACCGGCCCGCAGCTCTCGGTCGTTCCGGGCGCCGACGGAGCGCGCACCGTCGTGGTCACCACGCGAGAAGGGGCGACGGTCGAGTTGATCGCCGACTTCACGGACTGGCAGCCCATCGCGCTGACCGGCGACGGCCGCGGACAGTGGCGCGCGACGCGCGAGATCGCGCCGGGGCTGCACCGCGTCGCGCTGCGGATCGACGGCGGACGGTGGATCGTGCCGGGCAATCTTCCGCGCGTCACGGATGACCTCGGCGGCGACGTCGGGTTGATCACGATCCCCTGAGGTTCAACGGATGGCGGCGATCTTGACCCGATCGGCCGCTGCAGTAGGTTCCATCAGGCGCGGCGATTTCCCCGATTTGACGGGCCGCGCACGGAGGCGACTTCGCCCCGAACACACCCGTCTAAGTCGTGAGGCTGGCGGCTCGCGACGAAAACATCGCGGGCCGCTTTCATTTTTACGAAGTCAGAGGCGCAACGCGCGGAGACTGTCATGAGCTCGTATACGTTCACTTCGGAGTCGGTCAGCGAAGGCCATCCCGACAAGGTCTGTGATTTCATCGCGGATTCGATTCTCGACGCGCACCTGGCCGGCGACCCGAACAGCCGCGTGGCGTGCGAGGTGCTCGCGAAGAGCGGGCAGGTCGTGCTGGCCGGCGAGATCACGTCGCGTACGAACGTGAATTACGAGCAGGTCGCGCGCGACGCCATTCGCGAGATCGGCTACACCGACGCGAACGAAGCCTTCAACGCCGAGGGCGTGAAGGTCATCCAGTTCATCAGCAAGCAGTCCGGCGACATCGCGATGGGGGTCGACACCGGCGGCGCCGGCGATCAGGGCATCATGTTCGGCTACGCCTCGGACGAGACGCCCGAGCTCATGCCGCTTCCGATTCAGCTCGCGCATCGCCTGTCGAATCGCCTCACGCAGGCGCGCAAGAAGGGCGAGCGCACGTGGCTCCGTCCGGATTCCAAGACGCAGGTGAGCGTTCGCTACGAGGATCACAAGCCGGTGCGTGTGGAGACCGTGCTCGTGTCCACGCAGCACACGGCCGAGGTGTCGCAGGACGAGATCCGCGATTACGTCGCGAGCTGCCTCTGCCCGGAAGTGCTCGGCGCGTGGCACGGGCCGCACGTCGAGATTCTTGTGAATCCGACGGGGCAGTTCATCGAGGGCGGTCCGTCCGCCGACTGCGGCGTCACGGGCCGCAAGATCATCGTCGACAGCTACGGCGGCATGGGCCGGCACGGCGGCGGTGCGTTCAGCGGCAAGGATCCGTCGAAGGTCGATCGCAGCGGCGCGTACTTCGGGCGCTACGTCGCGCGGCAGGTGGTGAAGGAAGGCTTCGCCAATCGCGCGGAGATCCAGGTGGCGTATGCCATCGGCCGTGCGGAGCCGGTCTCCGTGCGCGTCGACACGTTCGGCACCGGTGACTGGCGCGCGGCGGAAGACTTCGTGCGCAAGTTCGACTATCGCCCGGGCGCGATGATCGAGCGGCTGTCGCTCCGGAATCCGATCTATAGAAAGACGACGAACTACGGCCACTTCGGGAAGCCGGAGCTGAGCTGGGAGGCGTGAGGAGACTGTAGCGTCGCTTCGCGATAGGGTGGAAACGAGAACGCCCGCGCAATCGCGCGGGCGTTCGTGCGTTCATCGTAGGGCTCTCTTACCAGATCACCGCTCGCAGCGAATCCGGTCGGACCATCGCGTCGCCGTCCTTGCAGCCCCACGCCGCCTTGAACTCCGGCATGTTGCTGAGCGGACCGTCGACGCGCCACTTGGCGGGCGCGTGCGGGTTGGTGTTCACCTGCGCCTTCGCCGCCTGGTCGCGCTGCAGCGTGCGCCACACCTGCGCCCAGCCGAGGAAGAAGCGCTGCTCGGGCGTGAAGCCATCGATGTTCGGCTGGCGGCCCTTCTCCTTCATCGACTTCTCCATGGCGAGATAGGCGATCTTCAGCCCGCCCAGGTCGCCGATGTTCTCGCCGAGCGTGAGCTTGCCGTTCACGTGCGTCGTCGAGTCCACGATCGTGTACGCGTTGAACTGATCGACCACGCGCTGCGCCTGGGCGTTGTACTTCTTCGAGTCTTCAGCCGTCCACCAGTCGCGCAGGTTACCCTTCGCGTCGAAGCGGCGGCCCTGATCGTCGAAGCCGTGCGACATCTCGTGGCCGATCACGGCGCCCATCGCGCCGTAGTTCACGGCATCGTCGGCATTGGGATCATAGAACGGCGGCTGCAGGATGCCCGCGGGGAAGACGATCTCGTTCCAGATCGGGTTGTAGTACGCATTGACCTCGTACGGCACCATGCCCCACTCGGACTTGTCGACGGGCTTGCCCACCTTGGCCCAGTTCCGGGCGATCGCCCAGGCCGAGAGGTGTTTCGTGTTCTGGTAATACTGTCCGCGGTGGACGTCGAGCTTGGAGTAGTCGCGCCATTTGTCCGGATAACCGATCTTGCGCGTGAAGGCATCCAGCTTGACGATCGCCTGCGCTTTGGTCGAGTCGCTCATCCAGTCGAGCTGGCCGATTCGGTCGTGCAGCACCGACACCATGTTGCCGACGATCGTCTGCGCGCGCGCCTTGGCTTCGGGGCTGAAGGTCTTCTTCACGTACTCCTGGCCGATGGCTTCGCCGAGCGCGCCCGTGGTCGCGGAGGTGCAGCGCTTCCAGCGCGGGAGCTGCTCCTGCTGTCCGGTGAACAGCTTGCTGAACGCGAAGTTCTCGTCGGCGAAGCGCTTGGGCAGCGATGACGCCGAGTAGCTGAGCAGGCGCCACCGGAGCAGCGTCTTCCAGTCGTCGACCGGGATCGACGACAGGAATCCGTCCATCGCCTTGAAGAAGTCCGGCTGGGCGACGTTGATCTCGGCGACCTTCGGCGCGCCCTGCGCAGCCATGAACGCTTCCCACCGGATGTGCGGCGTCATGGAATCGAACTGCGCGACGGTCATCAGGTGGTATACCGCATTCGGATTGCGCATCGCGACCTGATCCATCGATGCGTTCGCGAACTCGGTCTCGATGCGCATCACGGTCGCCGCATCCGCGTTCGCCGCGTCGGCGCTCTCGCCGTACAGCTCGAACATCCGCTGGACGTGCGCGACGAACGCATCGCGGATCTTTCGCATGCTGGTATCGGCCGAGAGGTAGTACTTCTTCTCGGGCAGGCTGAGGCCACCCTGGCCAGCGCTGGCGATGATGCGACTGGAATTCTTCAAGTCCGCGCCGGCGCCAACGCCGAACGGCGCCAATCCGTCGCTGTGCTCGAGATCGGCCAGGGCGCGCGGCAGGTCCGCGGCGGTGCGAATGGCCGCGATGCGGCGCATCGATGCGGCGATCGGCTGGGTGCCGAGCTTCTCGATCGCCACGGTGTCCATGCAGGCGTCGTAATACGCGCCGATCTTGAAGCGGTTGCTGCCGGGCGCGGCCTTTCCGGCGTGCAGGTCGTTCGCCGCCGCGACGATGATGTCGTGCACCACCGCTTCGTTCTGGTCGTGCAGCTCGTAGAACGCGCTCCACTCGGAGTACGCGGCGGGAATGGTGTTCCGCTTCAGCCAGCCGCCATTCGCGAACGTGTAGAAGTCCGTGCAGGCGGCGCAGGTGGTGTCGAGATTCGCGGGATCGATCGCCTTGCGCGCGGTGCCCTGCTGGGCGGGGGCGGGCTGCTGAGCCGAAACGAGCCCGCTGGTCGCAACCAAGGCGCCCGCGAGGGAGAACGCTCTGAAAAGATGTCGCATGAGAATTAGGGGAAGGGAGATGCTACTCAGAGACGCGCGAGCGGCGCGCAAGGTCATCCCGCGCGCCGCGATACAATCCTCGGCCGAGCTCGCCGGTTCGTGCCGTGGCTCAGAGCCCGATTCTCACCCCGAGGTGCACGAGGGCCATGTGCGTGTCGCTCTCGAGCGGAGTGATCTCGATGTGCCCGTCGGGAAAGTCCTGAATGCTGCCCGGGCGCAGGTAGCGAGCGTGGCCGCCGTTCAGGTACTGCACTCCTGCGTCCAGGAGCACGCGAACCCGCCGTTCGTACAGCGGGACCATCACGCCGCCACCCGCCACCCACACCGGCGTCCAGTCGTGCTGGTTCGTGGTGTTCGCGAAATCGAACGAGTCGTTGGCGCCGTTCACGTGACTGTCGGTGAAGAAGAACTGGGCGCCGATGCCGCCGTTCACGTACGGCCGGATCGTGCCGTTGGGCCGCGCGATCTGCGGACCGAAGCTCGCCACGGCGAGATCGTTGTTCGTCACGACGTCCACCTGGATCCGATCGCCGATCGAGTTGCTCAGCCGCACGCGCTTGGACTCGTCGCCATACTGCGCCAGCGCGAGTTCGGCGCGGAGCGAGAACACGCCGGCGTGGTCGAGCCGGAAGAGATACGCGCCGTCGACGCCGTAGCCGAATCCGATGTTGTGGGCCATCGCGCCGAGCGGTCGGCTCTGGATCGCCGAGAACGCGCCGGCGCTCCGGAGCGCGAAGGCAGAGGGCGGCCGGTCGTGCCCGGTGCACGTGGCGCAGCCCGTGGAATCCTGTGCGATCAATGGGGTCGCGATCGCCAATGCCGTGGCGACCGCCCCCGCAATCCGAAGCACCCGCATACGAACCTCGACTGAGTGGAGTACGTCGTTCGTGACCTGTACTACGGTCCCGGCACGAGGCGGGTTCCAGCGGCGAAGCCGGGGAAGGCTCGGCAGGGGCCGAGAACTTGCGCTGGCGACCGCGACATGGCTGTCGAGCGGACCGGGGTGCGGGGTCGGGGATGGGTGGCGGCGGGCCACGCGTGCCGCAGAATGCTGCGGGCGTTCTTCGGGTACGAGGCGACCTGGGTTGGCGTCTACCTGCTGGTTGCTGCGATCGCGACGGGCATCTGCGTCGGCCGCCGCTGCAACAATTTCCTGATCTTTCGGGCCGCGTACAGCCATCTGCTCAGCCAGCGGATTCTGTACCTGCCGTATCCACGCGAGCACGCGGATCTCTTCAAGTACAGCCCGACGTTCGCGCTCCTCTTCGCGCCGTTCGCGCGGATGCCGTTCGCCGTCGCGCTCTTCGCGTGGAATCTCCTGAACGTCCTGGCGATCTACGTTGCGCTGCGCCTGCTCATGCCGCGTGCGCAGCGCCTCGAGGCGATCCAGCTCGCGGGCATCGGCCTGGTGACGACCGTCGACGGCACGCAGAGCAACGGGCTCGTCGCCGCCCTGATCGTGCTCGCGTTCGTGGCGCTCGAGCGCGACCGAATTGCCGCCGCGGCCTCGGCGATCGCCGCCGGGGCGCTCGTCAAGCTCTTTCCGCTCTCGGCCTGCGCGTTCGCGCTGCCGCGCCGCGATCGGGGCCGATTCGCCGTCTTCGGCATCGCCATCGGCGCGGCGCTCGTCGCGCTTCCGCTCCTCGTCACGCCGGCGGGGGTGCTCGTGGAGCAGTATCGGGCGTGGTGGTCGATGGGGGCCGCGGACGCGGCGGATCGCGGCGCGTCGATCATGCGCATTCTGCACGTCACGACCGGATACGACGGTCCGAACTGGCCGATTCAGGCCGCCGGTGCGGCGCTGCTCGTCCTTCCGGTCCTGCTGCGACCGGCGCGCTGGGCCGAGCCGGAGTTTCGCCGCGGATTCCTGGCGTCGGTCCTCGTGTTCTCGGTGATATTCAACCACAAGGCGGAGCAGCCGTCGTTCATCATCGCGCTGTCCGGAATCGCCATCTGGTACGCCAGCCAGCCGCGGTCGCCGGCACGAAGTGTTCTCACCGGTGCAGCGTTCGTCGCGAGCGTGCCGATATTCATGACCGTAGTCGCACCAGGCCTGCTCGCCACGAGCATCGACCGGCCGCTCCTTGGTGCATCGTGCTGCTGCGCCGCGGCGTGGCTCACGATGCAGGGCGAGCTGCTGGACCTGTTCCCGGAGCGCGACGCCCGGTCGGCGCGTGAATTCGTCACGGTGAGCGACGAGCCGGCCGTGTAGGTGTTGCGAGGACGGGTGCGGCTCGTAAGTGTGTAGACGCGGCCGTCGTGCGGCGGCGGCACTCTCATGACGACACTCAGGATGCGACGAAGCACCTTCATGTCTCGCGCGTGGCCCGGGCTCCTCGCGCTGTTTGTGGCGAGACCTGCCCCCGCTCAGCGCTCCCCGGCCGTGCGGCCGCTCGCCGTCACCCAGCTCACGCTGCCCAACGGCCTCGTCGCGCTCATCAACGAAGACCGCTCGGCGCCCGTGGTCGCGGTGAACGTGACGTATCACTTCGGCGCCAAGGACGAGCAACCCGGACACATGGGACTCGCGCACCTGTGCGAGCACCTGATGGGCGAAGGGTCGCCGAACGAGCCGCTCCCGGAGAAGGTCTTCATCCAATCGATCGGCGGCACGTCGTCCCGTTGGGCGGAGACATCCGAGGATCGCATGCAGTTCTACGCGACGGTGCCTAGCAACGAGTTGGAGACGATGCTCTGGCTGGAGTCGGATCGCATGGCCGATCCACTCTCGCGAGCCGACGACGAGCACGTCGCGGCGGTGCGCGAGGTGATTCATCAGGAGCGGCTGCAGAATCGCGAAACGCCGGTGTACGGGCTCGCGCTGTCGGCGATCCAGCGCGTGCTCCTCGAGCCGCCGTATCAGATCGACCCGCTCGGGCCCATGACGGATCTCGACGCGGCGAACGCCGCCGACGCGCGCGCGTTCTGCACCCCGTATTACGTGCCGAACAACGCGACCATCGCGATCAGTGGCGATGTCTCGACCCCGCACGTGAAGACGCTGATCGAGAAGTACTTCTCGTCGATTCCGCGCAGACCAGCGCCGCCGCAGCCGGCGATCGCGCCACGCGCGCTCACCGCGAATTCTCGGCTGGTGATGGAGGACGCCAGGGCGCGCTTCTCGATGCTGCTGTTCGCCTGGCACGGAGCTTCATACGATGATCCCGACCGCCTGCCGCTGCTCGCGCTCGCGTCGGCGTTGTCGAACGGCCGCAGTGGGCGATTGAACCGTCTGCTCGTCTACGATCGCGGACTGGCGACGCGCGTCTCGGTTGGCGTGTTCGATCTCGAGCGGAGCGGCGTATTTCAGATTCAGGTGATCCCGCGTCCGGGCGCCTCGGCGACCCTGATCGAGCAGCTCGTCGACAGCGTCGTCGCGGACGTGATCGCCCACGGCGTGACGCCGGCCGACATCGGGCCCTATCAGCACGCCGCACCCGTCGTCGCCATCACGAGCCTGCAGACGCGCGCCGCGCGCGCCGACACGCTCGCGCACGACGAGATGTTCGCCGGCGACCCGGCGGCGTATGCCAAGCAGCTCGAGCGAACGATGTCGCTCACCGCGGCCGACGTGTCCCGCACGGCCCGCGCGTATCTCGCGCGTCCTCATGTGATTCTCAATCTCGTTCCGGCCGGGAAGCTGGACCTGATCAGCCACCCCGAGCTTCCGTACACGAACGTCACGCCGACGCCGGCGAAGGTGACCCCGTGAAGCGCGCCGTCGTCGCACTCGCTGCGGTGTGCCTCTCGCACGTCGCGCTCGCGCAGGCAGTCGATCGCTCGAAGCAGCCCGTCGCGCCGCCGGCGGCGCCGTTCCATTTCCCTGATCAGCGCACGACGACGCTCGCGAATGGCTTGCGTGTGATCGTCGTCGAGAATCACGCGCTGCCGCTGGTCGCGGTGCGCGCCGTCGTGGACGTCGATTCGCTCGAGGATCCAGCCGGGAAGCAGGGCTTATACGACCTCACGGCCGAGATGCTCCGCGAAGGAACGGCACACATGACGGCCGATGCGATCGTCGACAGCATCGCCGCGCTCGGCAACGACGTGAGTCCGTTTCGGTTCACGACGATCACCGCGAATTTCGACCGCTCGCTCCGTCTGATGGCGGGCATGCTCACGGAACCGGCGTTCCCCGCCGCTGCCGTCGACCGCACGAAGGCGGCGCTGACCGCCGCCGAGCAGCGGCAGCTCCAACTCGCTTTCACGGCGCCGCGCCGGCTGCTGTTCGAGAAGCTGCTCGGCGCCGAGCATCCGATCACGCACAGCGTCGTCAACTCGCTCTCGGAAACGCAATCGATCACGCGCGACGACGTCGTCCGCTTTCACGATTCCTACTTCCGGCCGAATAACACGACGCTGGTCGTCGTGGGGGACGTGGCCGCCCGCCGGGTGTTCGAGGCGGCGCGGACGGCATTCGGATCGTGGCAGCGCGGCCCTGTGCCGACGGTGGAATATCCGCGTCCGCCGGCGGCATCCGCCACGACGATTTACCTGTTTGATCGGCCGAATGCACCGCAGACAGCGACGTTAGTCGGCCAGCTCGGCCCCGTCGGCATGACGAGCGATTACGCCGCTCTGCAGGTGTTGGGGCCCGTCCTCGGCGCCTCCCCCGGCAGCCGCATGCACCAGGACATGCGCGAGAAGCACTCGTACTACTACTCGGGGACGCCGTTCGGGATCGGATGGCGCCCGGCGCCGCTGCCCTCGATGCTCTATGGATCGGTCCCGATCTACGTCGCGAAGACGGACAGCGCGCTGGCGGCATGGGTGAACGAGATTCGCGGCATGCGCGACCAGCCTCCCACCGAACACGAGATGACGCTCGCGCGCGGATTTCTGCTCGGTATGATGACCGAGCAGCTCGAGACGGACGATAGCGTCGCCGACCGCATCGCATTCCGAGCGGAGAACCATCTCGCGCCTGGTTTCTACGATGCTTATGTCCGGTCCGTCGCGGCCGTCACGCCGACGGACGTGCTCGCCGCCGCCAAGAAGTATCTGGATCCCGAGCATCTGGTAATCGTGATGGCGGGTGACCGGAAGTTTCTCGAGCCGAAGCTTGCGGCGTTGAACATCGGCCGGGTGGTGGTCGTGGACGAGAAGTAGCGGCGCGGCCGCTCTCGTCCGACCACGTGCCTCCGGGTACATTGCATGGGCGGTCTCGGGCAGGTGCGCGGGGCCGCTTTCGTGACGACCTGGTGGGCTCCGCTATGACCGCAAAACCGAACCTCGCGCTGGTGACCACACCGCGCCCGCTGCCGACCGATCACGTCGAGCGCAACCCGGGCATGCCGCTGGACCTCGACGTGGTGCGCGCGATCCGCGTGAACCGCAGCGCCGTCGAGCGCCGCGCGGCGACGATTCCAACGCGCCGCACGGTGAAGAAGCAATGGCAGGCGGCGTGGCTGCTGCGCGCCATCACGCTGATCGACCTGACGACGCTCTCCGGCGACGATACTCCCGGCAACGTGCGGCGGCTCTGCGCCAAGGCGCGACACCCCGTGCGCGACGACATCCTCGACGCGCTCGGCGCGCGCGACCTCGGGATCACCGTCGGCGCGGTCTGCGTGTATCACGCGCTGGTGAAGACCGCGGTCGAGGCGCTGCAGGGCACGAACATCCCGGTCGCCGCGGTGTCGACCGGATTTCCGGCTGGCCTGAGTCCGCTCGAACAGCGCATCGAAGAGATTCACGCGTCAGTGGCCGCCGGGGCGAAGGAAATCGACATCGTGATCACGCGCGCGCACGTGCTCACGGGAAATTACGAAGCGCTGTACGACGAAGTGCGCCGGTTCCGCGAGGCGTGCGGCGACGCGCACATGAAAGCGATCCTCGCGACCGGCGAGCTCGCGACGCTCGGCAACGTGGCGCGCGCGAGCATGGTCGCCATGCAGGCGGGCGCGGACTTCATCAAGACGTCCACCGGCAAGGAAGGCGTGAACGCGACGTTGCCGTTCGCGCTCGTGATGTGCCGCATGATCCGCGCGTACTACGAGCAGACCGGCTACGCCGTCGGGTTCAAGCCCGCGGGCGGCATCCGCTCGGCGAAGAACGCGTTGGAGTACCTGTATCTCATGAAGGAAGAGCTGGGGGATCGCTGGTTGAAGCCCGATCTCTTCCGCTTCGGCGCGAGCTCGCTGCTCACCGACATCGAGCGGCAGCTCGAGCATTTCGTCACGGGCCGCTACGCCGCCGCGTATCGGCAGCCGATGCCGTGATCGAGCAACAACGTCTTTGAACCGCGGAGAGGCGCAGAGGACGCAGAGGAAAACAACGACCTGGTGTTGCCTGCGTCCTCTCGGACCTCCGCGGTAAACCTTCTGTTCGTCACCCAATCGAGCGATAGAGACATGGCGACGGTCGCCGAGATCTTCAACACGATGGAATACGGCCCCGCGCCGGAGAGCGACAAGGAAGCGCTCTCGTGGCTCGGGAAGCACGAGCGCGTGTTCGGGCACTACATCGACGGCGCGTGGACCGAGCCGGGAACCACGTTCGACGTCGTCGACCCCGCGACCGGCAAGGCCATCGCGCGCGTGACCGACGGCACGCTGGCCGACGTCGACGCCGCGGTGCAGGCGGCGCGGCGGGCGCTCCCCGCCTGGAAGGCGCTCGCCCCGCATGCGCGTGCGCGCCATCTCTACGCCCTCGCGCGCGCGGTGCAGAAGCACGCACGGCTGCTGGCGGTGCTCGAGAGCATGGACAACGGCAAGTCGATCCGCGAGACGCGCGACATCGACGTGCCGCTCGTGGCGCGGCATTTCTACCATCACGCCGGCTGGGCGCAGCTCCTCGATACGGAGTTCGCCGGATACGAGGCCGTCGGGGTGGTGGGGCAGATCATCCCGTGGAACTTTCCGCTGCTCATGCTCGCCTGGAAAATCGCGCCGGCATTAGCAGGTGGTAATACCATAGTTCTGAAGCCCGCGGAGTTCACGCCGCTCACCGCGCTGTGCTTCGCCGAGATCGCGCACGAAGCCGGGATTCCGGCGGGCGTGATCAACATCGTGACCGGGCACGGCGAGACGGGCGCGGCGATCGTCAACCACCCCGATGTCGACAAGATCGCGTTCACCGGCTCGACCGAGGTCGGACGGATCATCCGGAAGGCGACCGCGGGCTCGGGCAAGAAGCTGAGTCTGGAGCTGGGCGGCAAGAGTCCGTTCATCGTCTACGACGACGCGGACCTCGACAGCGTCGTGGAAGGCGTCGTCGACGCGATCTGGTTCAACCAGGGCCAGGTCTGCTGCGCCGGCTCGCGGCTGCTCGTGCAGGAAGGCATCGCCGAGCGGCTCGTCGCGAAGCTGCGCGCGCGGATGGAGAAGCTGCGGCTCGGCTCGCCGCTCGACAAGGCGGTCGACATGGGCGCGATCGTCGCGCCGGTGCAGCTCGAGCGCATTCGCACGCTCGTGCAGCAGGGCGTCGACGAAGGTGCCGCGATGTGGCAGCCCTCGTGGGCCGCGCCGCGCGACGGCTGCTTCTATCCGCCCACGCTGTTCACGAACGTCGAGCCGTCGTCGACCATCGCGCAGGTCGAGATCTTCGGCCCCGTCCTCGTGACGATGACGTTCCGCACGCCCGACGAATCGGTGGCGCTGGCGAACAACACGCCGTACGGGCTCGCGGCCAGCGTGTGGACCGAGAGCATCAATCTCGCGCTCGACATCGCGCCCAAGATCAAGGCCGGTGTGGTCTGGGTGAATTCGACGAATCTGTTCGACGCCGCCGCGGGCTTTGGCGGATATCGCGAGAGCGGCTTCGGGCGCGAGGGCGGGAAGGAAGGCATGTGGGAGTACGTGAAGCGCGTGCCGCCCGCGAAGCGCCGCGCGCCGGCGAAGCCCGATGCGCGCACGAACGGGGTCGCGGCGGCTGACGCCAGGCTGTCGACGGCCGCCGAGCTTCCCGCGATCGACCGCACGCCCAAGCTGTTCATCGGCGGCAAGCAGGCGCGCCCCGATCAGGGCTACACGCGCCGCATTCATTCGCCGTCCGGCCAACTGGTCGGCGAGATCGGCGAAGGCAATCGCAAGGACATCCGCAACGCGGTCGAGGCCGCGCACGCGGCGGCGGGCAAGTGGGCGCGCGCCACCGGCCACAGTCGCGCGCAGATCCTCTACTACATCGCCGAGAATCTGTCGGCGCGCGCCGCGGAGTTCGCGACGCGCATCGACGCGATGACCGCGTGCGGCAAGCGCGCGGCCAAGCAGGAAGTCGACGCGTCGATCTCGCGGCTGTTCACGTATGGCGCGTGGGCCGACAAGTACGACGGCCTCGTACACAGCGTCCCGATTCGCGGGGTGTCGATCGCCATGAACGAGCCGATCGGGGTGATCGGTCTCGCGTGCCCCGACGAGTTCCCGCTGCTCGGCCTGATCTCGCTCCTCGGTCCGACCATGGCGACCGGGAATGCGGGCGTCGTCGTCCCGTCATCGAGCTTCCCGCTCGCGGCGACGGATTTCTACAGTGTTCTCGAGACGTCCGACGTCCCTGACGGCGTGGTCAACATCGTCACGGGCGATCGCGACGCGCTCGCGACCGTGCTCGCCGAGCACGATGACGTCGAGGCGGTGTGGTATTTCGGCACGCGCGACGGCGCTAAGGCCGTGGAGCTCGCTTCCGCCTCCAACATGAAGCGGACCTGGGCCACGTGGCACGAGCGAGATTGGCTCGACGCAGCCGACGGCGAAGGGCGCGAATTCCTGCGCGCCGCGACACAGGTCAAGAACGTGTGGGTGCCCTACGGGGAATGACGGCAGGCACCCATCGATATTGAGAGTTCGCGAACAAAACGCGACGTGAACTGTTTCGTCTAGACGGGGTAGCGCGATGGCGTCTGCCCCGTCGCCGTATTTCCCTCCCGTATCAGGCGGTTCTGTCATGCCGTTCCTCCGCTCCTCCGCGGTCGCGCTCGCCGCGGCCGCCGCGCTCGCCGCGTGCAAGAGCACCGAGCCCATCCCCCACACGCCGACGCACCTCGTGATGGTGTCGGGCGCGAACCAATCGGCGGGCGTGTCGCAGGCGCTGGACTCGATGCTCGTGGTGCAGGTGCTCGACGGCGCGAACCGGCCGGTGGCCAACGTTCCGCTCGCGTGGACGGTCACGGGCGGCGGCACGGTGTCGGCCGTGTCGACGACGACGGACGCGCAGGGGAAATCGTCCGTCTCGTGGACGCTCGCGCCCGTCACTGGAACGCAGGTCGTCACGGTGACCAGCACGCAGATCGTCGGCGGCTCGGTGTCGTTCGTCGCGAACAATGGCGCGGTGATCTCGGGCAACGTGACGCTGGGCAACGGGCTCGCATACGGATACGGCTCGACGTTCTCACGCGTGCGCGCCGGCGGTCCGCGACTCACGACGACGCGCGCACAGCCCGCGCGTCGTTTCACGGGCCGGATCGTGGTTGGCTTCAGGAATGACGTGCTCGGCGTGGCGGCCGCCGGCTCGGGCGCGTATCGCTCGATCTCGGTCGCGCGCTCCGCGTACGCACGCTTGCAGGATCGCGTCACCGCGCTCACCAGGTTGCGCCCATTGAGTCACGCCGAGCTTTCGCCGGCGATGCTCGCCGCGCGGCTGCGTGTGGACGACACCACCCAGACCGCGGCATTGATGGCGCAGCTCGCCGCCGACCCGAGTGTCGCCTGGGTGGAGCCGGATGGCATCATGTCCGTGCGCGACGGCGCCCCCAAGCCGGTGAGCGCGGAGCAGATCGTGAAGCTCGCGTCAGCCGTCACACGGTCTGGCGTCGCCGCGGCGGCCACGGGGACCAGGCTGCCGAACGATCCGCTGTACTACGCGCAGTGGGGCGCGAACATGGTCGACCTGCCCAAGGCCTGGGCGATCACGACCGGCAGCACGAGCGTCACGGTCGCCGTGGTGGACATGGGGGTGCGATTCGATCATCCGGACATCGGATCAAAGTTTACTAATGACGGGTACGACTTCGTCTCGCAGATCGGCTACGGCACCACCGAGCGCTACTGCGACGGCGGCACGTTCACGACCATCGACGGCGACGGCGACGGTCCGGATCCCGATCCGACCGATCCCGACGATCTCGAGTTCGATTCGGCGGACAACTGCTGGGTACACAATCCGCTCGGCGACCACGGACTGTGGACCTCCGGGATCATCGGCGCGTCGGGCGACAACGGCGCCGGCGTGACCGGCGTGAACTGGAACGTGCGCATCCGTCCCGTCCGTGCGCTCGGCACGACGGGCGATGGCTCGTACTTCGACATCGCGCAAGCCATCCTGTATGCGGCGGGGCTGCCGGCGACCGGCGCGGGCGACTCGCTCGTGCAGGCGAAGACCGGCGCGCAGATCATCAACATGAGCTTCGGCGCGTCGGCGCCGAGCAGCACGTTGGCAAGCGCGATCACGGCGGCGTCGAACTCCGGCTCGCTCCTGATCGCGGCCGCCGGCAACGACGGCCTCGATGAGCTGAATTATCCCGCGGCGTATCCCGAGGTGATGGCGGTGGCCGCGGTGGGACAGGATGGGCTGCTCGCCACGTACTCGAGCGCCGGCACCGACATCTCCGTCGCGGCGCCGGGCGGCGACTTTCGCCTGGACGACGCGTTCAACGGCGGCGGCGGCGTGCTCGGACCGGGCTGGGACTTCCAGCGCAACGCGCCGGTGTACCTGCTCGGCTTCGGCACGTCGGGCGCGGCGCCGTACGTCTCCGGCGTGGCCGCGCTCATCCTCGCACAGAATCCGGGCCTCACCGCGGCGCAGCTGCGGCAGCGCATCGAGCAGTATGCCACGCGGCCGCCCGGCGGCGGGCGCACCGATCTCCTCGGCTGGGGCATCGTGAACGCGTACGACGCGCTCACGCAGCAGGCGGGCGCGCCGCGGCGCACGTACGCGCGGCTGATCGACGCCGTCACCGGCGCGACGGTGAAGACCGTTCCGGCGGACGCCAGCGGCAACTTCGCATTCACAAAACTCTCACAAGGCGCCTACTACGTGCAGGCGGGCGAGGACGAGAGCGCGGACTCCACGCTTGGCGTGCCGGGCCGGCGCTTCGGCTGGGCCGGCGGCTTTGGCAAGCCCACCGTGTTCAACGTGTCGGGACAGACGCAGGGCACGGCGATCCTGCTCGGCATCCCGACGGAGGTCGAGCCCAACGACGACGTCGCCACCGCGAATCTGTTGACGCCAGGGAGCTACGTGGTCGGGCAGATCACGCCGCCCGATGCGCGCGACGTGTACGCCGTCGTCATCCCCACGACGGGGACCTACACGTTCGCCACCTCGGGCGTGGTCGGCACGTGCGGCCTGGGCACGGAACTCGACACCTACCTCACGCTGACCAACCAGGCCGGGACGACCCTCGGCAGCAACGACAACACGCAGACCGGCTCCGGACCATTCTGCTCGAGCGTGCAGGCGACGCTGGTGCCCGGGATCTACTACGTGACGGTCACCGGGACGAGCGACAACGGACTGGCGTCGCGCGGTCGGTACCGGCTGGCGGTGCGCGCCAGCCCGTAGCGGCGCTCAAGAAAATTCGCGCACTCCCGATACTGAACATCGAGGGAGGGAAGCCGGCGTCGCGGCACACCGCAGGGACGCGGAACGGACGCCGGTCAAGCGAAGCGAACGAAACGAGCGGCAGCCCGACGGGGTTGCCGCTCGTTCGCGTTCATGAGTGTTTCAGCATCCGCCCACGAGCGTCGTGCGCAGGGTGGTGCTGCCCGACGACGCGGGTCCGAGGATGAGCGTGTAGTTCGTGCCCGGCGTGAAGCTCATGCTGCCACCGTTCGCGATCGTCGCCGTGCCGGTGCCGGTGTTGAACGTGATGTTCTGCGAGCCCGAGGGCACGCTGAAGAACGTCCCCGACGAGCCGAAGCCGACGCCGCTCGCGTCCGTGCCAAGGGTCGCGCCGTTGCCGAGCACGAACACGTTGCCCGAGCCGGACGCGGCGTTGAAGACGCGAAGACCGGCGCTGCCGCTCGCCGGCGTGAACGAGTTGTTCAGCGTGGCGAACTGCGTGTTGCCAGCCGCATCCGTGTACGCGACGACGGTGTAGTGCCCGCCCGTCGAGAAGGTGGGCGTGAAGCCCGTGACCGTCGCGCCGGTGGCGGCGTTCGTGAACGTCAAGGCGTTGGTGTTCGGATTCACCACCATGCAGCTCGAGTTGCCGCCGAACGCGAGATTGCCGTTCCCCGTTGCGACCGTGCCGTTGTTGGCGACGGAGAGATTCGAGTTGCTCGTCGCATTGACGAATCCGACCGTCGCGGTCGTGCCCGTCCCCGTGATGTCGTTGTCGCCGTCCTTGCTGCATGCGGCGACCACGAACAGCGTTCCGAGCGCGACTACTGAGAGAGAGCGAAACTGCATGGGTACAACCTCCTGCACATTACAGCCGAGTGCGGCCGCCGGCCCATCCAGCGACCGCCGCGCCAGCGCGGCGCGAACGTCGGACGTGCGCAAGGGCAAGTGACGGTCCACCGGAATCGCGCGCGAACAAGAAAACGGCGCCGGACGTATCACACGTCCAGCGCCGCTCGCTTGCAATTAGAGTTTACTCACGCCGTCGGATGGGCGCCGAGATACGTCTCGAGCCAGCTCTGCACTTCGTGCCACCACAACCGCTGGTTCTGCGGCTTGAGGATGAAGTGTCCTTCATCCGGGAAGATGACGAGCCGGCTCGGCACGTTCATGCGCTGCAGGGCCGTGAACATCGAGAGGTCCTCCGTGTACGGCACGCGGAAGTCGAGCTCACCGCCGGTCACCAGCGTCGGCGTCCTGAAGTTCTTGACGTAGAGATGCGGTGAATATTTGCGGTACTGCGTCGCCATCGCGTGCGCGTCCCAGTACGGCCCGTCGTACTCCCAGTACGGGAACCACAGCTCTTCCGTGGCGGTCGACATGTTCTCGAGGTTGAACGGCCCCGCGTGCGACACGAGCGCCTTGAAGCGGTCGGTGTGGCCGGCGATCCAGTCGACCATGTAGCCGCCGTACGATCCGCCCGCCGCGCCGAGCGCGTTGCGGTCGATCCAGGGATACTTCGCCAGCGCCGCGTCGAGGCCATTCATCAGATCCGTGTACGGCTTGCCGCCCCAGTCCTTCGAAACCTCGTCGACGAACTTCTGGCCGTAGCCGGTCGATCCGCGCGGATTGATGATCACGAGCGCCGCGCCGGTGGCAGCGAACATCTGATAGTTCCAGCGACCGTGCCACTGGTCGAGCCACGCGCCTTGCGGGCCGCCGTGGATGAGCAGGATCGCGGGATAGGTGCGCCCCGGCCGCCACCCCGGCGGCTTCATGAGGAAACCTTGAACCCGCGCCCCGTTCGCGCCCGTGAACCAGAAGTCCTCCACTCCGTTCAGGGCCAGCTGGGCCACGAGACGATCGTTCTCGTGCGTCAGCGCACGGGCGGCAAGCGGCGCGCTCGCGCCGATCGTGCCGGCGTACACCTCCGCCGGAAATTCCGCGGCATCGCGCAACCACACGAGCGTGCGGCCGTCGCGCGCGAGCGCGAACGACGCGTTGTTGTGGCCGTCCACGACGAGTCGCGGCGCGGCGGCGTGCACCGGACTCGCTTCGCCCGCGCCGAGCGCCACGCGATACAGCTTCTCGCGCCCCGCATCCGTCGTCTGCACGTACACGGCGCCCATGTCCGGCGACCAGAAGTACGCGTCGGCGTTGCGGTCCCACGCGGGCAGCAGCTCGCGCGTGGTGCGATTGGCGCGATCGTAGACCATGAGCGTCCATCGATCCGACTCGAACCCTGGCCGGTGCTGAGCGGCGTAGGCGATGAATCGCCCGTCGGGCGAGTACACGGGATTCTGATCCGCGGCCTTGTTCGCGGCGGTGATGTTCCGCGGCGAGCCGCCGGCCGCGTCGACCGTGAACAGATCGATGTTCGTCGACCACGCATCGGCGCGGCCCTGGTCCTTGGCGGTGTACGTGAGCTCGCGGCCGTCCGGCGACCACGCGTAGCCTTCGCTGCCGCCGAACGGCCCCGGCGGAACGTCGTACTGCACCCCCGGCACGAGATCGCGCGGTTCCCGCACCAGTCCGACGACGAAGAGGTGCGAGCGTGTGCCATCGTCCCACGCGGTCCAGTGGCGGAACATCAGGTGGTCGGCGATGTGCGCCCTGACCTTGCTCTCGGCGGCGGCGCGCGCCTTCGCCGCGTTGCACGCGTCGTTCGTGCATTCGGGGTACACCGACGACGTGAACGCGATGCGGTCGCTCGTCGGCGACCAGACCGGTCCGGTCGCGCCGCCGGTCAATCTGGTCAGCTCGCGCGCGTTCGCACCGGTGGCATCCGCCACCCAGAGCTGGCCGTCGGCGACGTAGGCGACGTGCTTGCCGTCGGGCGACCAGCGCGCTTCCGTGGCGGCGATCGTTGCCGACGGAAACGGCTGCGGTGCTCCGCCGCCGATCGGGACGACGTACGTGCGAGATGTTCGGTGATTCGCCGCGACGTCGGCGGTGCTCACCGCGTAGAGCACCAGCCGCCCATCGGGCGACGGCTGCGGATCGCTCACGCCGCGTACGGCGGCGAAGTCGTCGAAGGTGATCGTGCGATGCTGCTGCGCCGCGGCGCCGGTCGAGATCGCCAGGCCCGCGGCCGCAAGAAGGATCGAGATGCGCATGTACCGAGCTCGTGAGAGATCCTGAACATTAGTACGGCAGGCGCGCGCCGTTCCAGCGGCCACCGAGAATGCAGAAACCGCCGGCGCGCGTCGATACCTACAATGTCGGAGATTCCCAGCGGCACTGTCGGTGCATTGGTGCAACGCAACGGTCGAGTCGGGGTAGTATCCACCAGCGCAACCGCGGGAGGATCGCATGTCCAGATTCTGTTTTTCCGTGAACGGTGCGGATTCCCGGCACGAGGGCGTGGTCGAGAGCGACTCGTTCGTCGCCGCGATCGACGCGCTGGGCGACCACGTCGACGTGCGCATGGGCGACGTGCTGGAGATCGGCGTCTTCGGCTTTCCGCCGGCGCGCTATCAGTGCGTCGGAGCGATCAACGGCCGGCACCCCGTGTGGATGCCGGCCGTTGCCGAAGCCGCCTGAGCCCTCCGCGATCGGCTAGTTCTTTCTGAGCTCGATGTTCCCGCTGCCCGTCGTGAACCGGAGCAGCGGGCCGCCCTTGCCGATCGTGCCGCGGATGTGCTGCGGATCCATGCGGCCGACGATGCTGATCTCGAAATCCGATCGCAGCGAGCCGCTCCCCGTCATTGCGTCGATCCGGCCGTTGAAGTCGCCGGGCAGCGTGACCGTGATCGAGCCCGAACCGGAGTTGAAGCTCATGCCCTGCGCCGCCGCGAGCGACTTCATCCGCACGTCGATGTCGCCGTTGCCCGTGTTCGCGCTCACCGGGCCCGCGGAGGTGTTGACCGTGATCCGGCCGTTGCCGGAGTTCGCGGTGACCGGCCCGTTCGCGCTCTCGATCGTCACGTCGCCGTTGCCCGTGGACACGTCCACGCGGCCGGAGGTCTGGCCGACCGACACGCGGCCGTTACCCGTGACGGCGTGCACCTCGGCGCCGGCGCGCTCGATCGTGACGTCGCCGTTCCCGGTCGTGGCGTCCAGTCGAAGCGATCGCGGGATCGCGATCTCGTAGGCGACGCGCACGTGGATGTCGCGATCGCTCATGCGATCTTCACGACACGAGCGCTGGTCGCCGTACAACGTGCAGATGCGCACGCCATTCGCCGTTTCCTCGACGGCGAATGCCACGTCGCGGATCGACGAGCCGCGGCGTGCGGTCTTGGTCGCGCGCACCTCGACCGCGTTGCCCGAGGCCTCGCGGACGGAGATCGGCCCGTCGGGATTGACGATGGCCAGGCGGCTGCCCGCCTGAAGCTGCTTGGACCAGGTCCACGTCGCGTCATCGCGCCCCTGCTGGGCGAGCGCGCCCTGCGCGACGAGAACCGATGCGGCGACGACGAGCGAAGTGCGAATCATGAGAGCCCACACGAAGAAGTCGTGACCGCCGGCGGCGAGTCCGCCAGCGCGGTCACGGAATGGGACAGCGACATGCCGCGGAAAGTTTGAATCTGGCGATCACCCGCGCTCGACGTCGAGGAGCCGCTTCTTCCGGTCGATACCCCACTTGTAGCCGGCGAGCGTGCCGTCCTCGCGGCCCACGCGATGACAGGGAATCACCACCGCCACGCGATTGGTCGCGCACGCGCGCGCCACGGCACGCGTTGCTTTCGGCCGCCCGATCGCGCGCGCGATCTCGCCGTACGATCGGCGTTCGCCAGGGGGAATCTCGCGCAGCGCCTTCCACACCTGCCACTGGAACGCGGTGCCCGCGACATCCAGCGGAATCTGCGCCGCGCGCGCGTGCCGCGGATCGCGTACGCGCTGGAGCACCGCGCGCACCCACGCATGGTCCGCGAGCTCGGCCCGCGCGATCGTCGCACGCGGAAAGTCGGCACGGAGCCGCCGCTCCACCTCGGCGTCGCTCGCGCCCAGCTCCACGGCGCACACGCCGCGGTCGGTGATGCCGACGAGCACGCGGCCGAGCGGCGAGTCGGCGATCGTGAACGCGATATGTACTCCGGCGCCATTTCTTCTGTATTCGCCGGGGGTCATGCCGAGGAGCGCGTCTGCCCGCTCGTACACGCGGCTGCTCGACCCGAAGCCCGCCTCGTACGTCGCGCGGCTCACCGTGTCGCCGGTCCGCAGCCGCGACTTGAACGCACGCACGCGCCGGGAATCCTGGTATTCCTTCGGGCTCATGCCGACGAGCCGCTTGAACGACCGCTGCAGGTGCGCCGCGCTCAGTCCGGCCGCGCGGGACAGCTCGGCGAGCGCGACCACGCGCTCGGCGTTCGCGTCGAGGAAGGCCCGCGCGCGGTCGATCGCGCGGGCCGTGCTGTCGCGATGGTCGCCGCTTCGGGGATTACACCGCAGGCAGGCCCGGAATCCCGCCTGTTCGGCCGCGTCCGGATTGGCGAAGAATGAGACGTTCCCGCGCGCCGGGCGGCGCGACGGGCACGACGGGCGGCAGTACACGCCGGTCGTCCGCACCGCGTAGACGAACTGGCCGTCGGCGGCGGAGTCCCGGTGCTCGACGGCGCGCCACGCGTCGCGGTCGCTCACGTGCGGATACGGAATGGCCATGGCTGCCATGATTCTCACTCGTGGTGAAGGTCGAACGCAAGCTACCGGACGCGCACGCGACGCCGATATCCGAGAGTTGCGCTCGAAGTCGCGCCGCCGGGTGACCGGAACGGCGTGCAACCCGGTTCCGCACGCATGACACACCCACACCGTCGGCTCGCGCGGCTGCTCCTGCTGACTTCGGCGGCGCTCACCGCGGCGGCGTGCGGCGAGCCCGGCACGGCCCCGATCATCAGCGGCGATTCCCGCGTGGCGATCACCACGCTCGAGCAGCAGCGGCCGGCGCTGTTCGTCGGCTCGCTCGACGGCGCCACGCGCACGCGCGTTCGGTTCACCGGCGTCACCGACTCGATCCCGGGAAATTTCGCCGACTTTCAGGTGAAAGACGCGAACCTGCTCGCGCTCGCCGCACCCGCGTTCTCGCCAGATGGGCGGCGCGTCGCGGTGGTTGCGACGCTCGCCTTCGACCAGTCGGAGGTCGTCGTGATGAACGCCGACGGCACCGGCGGCAAGGTCGCGAGCGTGAATTCGCAGAGCATCGGGAGCGACGTGGCGTGGTCGCCTGACGGCACCCGCGTGGCCTACACGATGAGCACCGTCCCGGGCTTCGGCGGCTTCGACGTCTTCGTGACGGACGTCGCCGCGAACACGGTCACGCGCCTCACCATGGGCGCGAACGTGCGCGTCACCGCCATGCGCTGGTCCGCCGACGGCCGGTCGGTCCTCTATGCGCACAACACGGGGACCGCGAGCAACGGCGACTGGACGAGCGAGGTGGTTCGCGTCGACGCTGCCACCGGCGCGTCGCAGGTGGTTGCATCGAACATCGCCGGTCAGATCTCGTCGATCGGCGTGGGCGGCGGCCGCGTGCTCCTCACGCGGCTCGCGCCGCTCGGCGGCACGCGTCAGCTGATCGAGGCGGTGCCCGGCACGTCCGAGCGGATGCTCGTGCAGTCAGACGCGGCGCACGCGCACTACCTGGGCGGCACCGACGCGTTCGCGCTGGTCGTGACGGCGACGAATGTGAACGGCACCATCGTGAACGGGCATTTCGTGATCGACATGCTGACCGGCGACACGACCGGCGTGCGGGACGTCGGCCCGAGCGGCGCGGTGGACGTGTACTACGACGCGCTCCCGCTGATGAGCGAGCGCGCGTCGCGGTCTACACGTTCTTGATCTCGGCTACGAGTCCCGTGAGCGAGGCTTTGGCGTCGCCGAAGAGCATGCTCGTCTTCTTGTCGTAGAACAGCTCGTTCTCGATGCCGGCAAAGCCCGCGCTCATGCCGCGCTTGAGCACGATCACGCTCTTCGCGTGGTCCGCGTTCAGGATCGGCATGCCGTAGATCGGCGACGACTTGTCGGTGCGGGCGGCGGGGTTCACGACGTCGTTGGCCCCGATCACGAGCGCGACGTCCGCGCGGTCGAACTCGCCGTTGATCTCGTCCATGTCGTGCAGCTTGTCGTACGGCACGTTCGCTTCGGCGAGGAGCACGTTCATGTGGCCGGGCATGCGGCCGGCCACCGGGTGCACGGCGAATTTCACTTCACCGCCGCGCTTCTCGATCAGCTCCGCCAACTCGCGCACCGCGTGCTGCGCCTGCGCCACGGCCATGCCGTAGCCCGGAATGATGATCACGAGCTGTGCGTAGGCGAGCTGGATCGCCGCGTCCTCCACACCGATCGAGCGCACGGTCAAGCCGGCCGCCGACTTCGCGCCCGTCTTCACCTCGCTGCCGAACGCGCCGAACAGCACGTTGGTGAACGAGCGGTTCATGGCCTTGCTCATCAGCACCGACAGGATGAAGCCCGACGAGCCGTCGAGCGAGCCGCTGATGATCAGGATCACGTTGCCGATCGCGAAGCCGGTCGCGCACGACGCGAGGCCGGAGTACGAGTTGAGCAGCGCGACGACGACCGGCATGTCCGCGCCGCCGATCGGCAGCACGAGCATGACGCCGAACACCAGCGCCGCGCCGATCATCGTGTAGAACGCCCATTGCGTGCTCGGGTCGTGGATCACGGTCACGAGCAGCACGACGATGAACAGGAACACGATCCCGTTCAGGAAGTTCTGGCCCTTGTACGTCAGCGGCTTGGACGGGAGCCACTCCTGGAGCTTGCCCGCCGCCACGATCGTGCCCGCGACCGTGATGCAGCCGAGCATGATCTCGAAGCCGAGCGCCGTCATCGTCACGCGGTCCGGTGGCGTGCCGTTGGCCATGCGCGTGTAGTACTCCGCGATGCCGACGAGCGTCGCCGCCAGGGCGCTCAGCGTGAGCGAGAGCGCGATGCGCTGCGGCATCGCGGTCATCGGCACGCGTGTGCCCATCGGGTAGCCGATGATCACGCCGAGCGCGATCCCGCCGACGATCCAGCGGTAATCGATGATGGTGTGGTTGAGCAGCGTGCCGACGATGGCGAACGCCATGCCGATCGCGGCCAGCTGCATGCCGCGCCGCGCCTTGTCGGGCCGCGTGAGCATGCGCAGCCCGAGGATGAACAGGATTGACGCGGCGAGGTAACTGCCCTGGATGAAGATGTCGCGCATTATTTCTTCTCGTCGCGCTTGAACATCTTCAGCATCCGATCGACGATGATGAAGCCGCCGACGATGTTGCTCGTCGCCGCGACCACGGCCACGAAGCCGAGGATGGTCGCGACGCGGTTCTGGTCGGAGCCGGCCGCGATGAGCGAACCGACGAGCGAGATGCCGGCGATCGCGTTGGTCGCCGCCATGAGGGGGGTGTGCAGCAGTGCGGGGACGCGCGAGATCACCATGTATCCGGTGAACGCGGCCAGCACGAAGACGTACAGCTCGAGGAGTTGTGAGCTCATCAGCGCATCACCTTGCCGTCGTGGGTCATCATCATCGCACCCGTGATCTCGTCGTTGGGGTCGAGCACGAGCGCGCCGTCCTGCACCAAATGCTTCATCAGCTCGAAGATGTTGCGGCCGAACATCTGGCTCGCGTGAAACGCCACGGTGCTCGGCAGATTGATCGGCGCGATGATCGTGACGTCGTTCACCACGACGGTCTCGCCCGGCTTGCACTGCACGCAGTTGCCGCCGGTCTCCGCCGCGAGGTCCACGATCACCGACCCGGCGCGCATCGTCGCCACCATCGCCTCGGTGATCAGCTTGGGCGCCGGCTTGCCGGGGATCTGCGCCGTGGTGACGACGAGATCCATGTCCTTGATGTGGTTGGCCATCGCCTCGAGCGTCTTCGCGCGCTCGTCCGCCGTCTGCTCGCGCGCGTAGCCGCCCGCCGTCTGCGTCGACTCGCTCACCACGTCGCTCTGCACGAACGTGGCGCCGAGCGAGAGCACCTGCTCGCGCGCCGCGGGGCGCACGTCGAAGCCGGAGACCACGCCGCCGAGGCGGCGCGCGGTGGCGATCGCCTGGAGGCCGGCCACGCCGGCGCCGATGACGAAGACCTTGGCCGGCGAGATGTTGCCGGCGGCCGTCGTGAGCATCGGCAGGAACTTGCCGAGGGCCGACGCGCCGATGAGCACTCCCTTATAGCCGGAGACGGTGCTCTGCGACGAGAGCACGTCCATCGATTGGGCGCGCGTGATGCGCGGCACCAGCTCGAGGGCGAGCGCGGTCACGCGGCGCTGCGCGAGCGCCGCGGGGATCTGCGCGTCGTGGCCGGGCCGCAGCAGCGAGATGAGCGCCGCGCCCTCGTCGATGCGAGAAATCTCATCGGGCGTGGGCGGCTGCACTTTCGCGACGACCTGCGCGCCGCCAAACGCGGCCGCGGCATCGGGGACGATGGTGGCGCCGGCGCTCTCGTACGCGTCATCGCGGAAGCCGGCGCGCAGGCCGGCCCCGCGTTGCACCGCGACCTCGAGCTTCAACTGCTTGACCAGCCGAGCGACACTGTCGGGCGCGAGCGCGACTCGCTGCTCGCGCGGAGCGGTTTCTGTCGGGACGCTGATTTTCATGAAGATCCGGTTGACCGGCGGGCGGGTGCTGCACTGACAGGATATACGCGCGCCGTCGGGGAAATGCTGACGCAGCTTGAACCTACGCGTCCCGGATCGCAACGCAAATCGGGGGACTGCCCGCGCGCTGTCCGGTGATCGCCGGACGCGCTGCGGCCGCGAGCATTATCTTCCCAGAGTCCGACCGCTCGAGACCGAATGCCCGCGCATCGCCCAATCCTCACCGCCGCCATGTGTCTCGCGCTCGCCGCGTGCGCCAACGTGCGGTTCCGCAGCCCAATCGCCCCGACGGCCGCTCCGCCGTCCACGTTCGTCGCCACCACATCGGACACGCGCACGACGCGCGTGATCGACGTGCGCGACGGCCTCTCGAGAACCGCCGCGTTCCACGCCGTGAGCGATTTCCTCGCCCAGAAATATTCGGTCGACGTGAGCGATCCCCACGCGGGCTTTCTCATGACGCCCTGGCAGGCGCCGATCCTCCGCGACGGCGTGCCGGACCTGCGCTACCGCACGCGCATCATCACGCGCTTTCTCGGCGACGACTGGAAGCAGCTCTCGGTGCGTGTGGAAGCCAACTGGCAGAAGGGCGACGAGTGGGACGTCGGCTACGACAGCCAGATGCTCGAGGACGCGGTCGTGGAGCTGCGGACGCGGATCGGGAAGAAGAGCTGAGCGGCGCGCCGTGTCAGGACGTGCCGGCCCTCAGGTCGACGATCACCCACTGTTTGCCGTGCAGCTCGAGCGCGGCGTCATAGTGCAGCGTCGACCGCACCGGCACCGTTGACCCCTTGGCGGTGATGCTGAGGCTCGCGTCGAACGGCACGTGCGCGGTATTGCCAGTTCTCTTGATCGCTCCGATCACCGGCTGCGCGGCCAGACGCTCGGCGCGCGCGAACAGGTTGTTCTCCAACGCCGCGAGATCCTTCGCCGGCATGCCGGGATAGGCAGCTTTCACTCGCGCCGAGTCGCGCGTCTTGAACGCGGCGACAAAGGCATTGATCGGCTGCACGATTGCCTGCGCGGCGGCGCTGTCCCTGGCCTTCTCCGCCTTCTGGATCGAATCGCGCCGAGCCGAGATGGAGTCGAGCGGCACTGGCTGCGGAGTCGCCGCGAGCGCGCCGGCTGATTGCTGCGTTGCGCCTGGCGCCGTCGCCGGCGCCTGCGACGCTGCCGGTGTGGGCTTCGCGGCACCGAACCGCTGGTACGCCTCCATCCCGCCGAGCAACAGCACGGCGCCAGCCGCCACGCCGATGCCAATCCGCGCAACGCTCGTGCGCTGCCGCCGCAGCGGCATCGTTGGCTGAAGCGACACGTCCGAGATCGCCGTTACCGCGCTCCGCGGCGTGAGCGTCGTTCCCGCGAGCGTCGACGGCGACCAGCCGGCGAGCGCGAGCGCGGGATCGAGCGCGTCGCGCACTTCCGCGGCGCTCGCGATGCGATCGGCCGGCGACCGCGCGAGCATGTGCGCGATGAGCGTGTCGAGCCGCCGGGGAAGATCGGGCAGCTTCTCGCGCACGTGCGGCGGCGGCTCGTGCAGGCGCTTGCGGATCATCTGCTCGCGCGAATCCGCCGCGAACGCGGCTTCGCCCGTGAGCATCTGATACAGGATGCACCCCAGGCTGTAGATGTCCGCGCGCGGATCGACCGGGTCGCCGAGGAGCTGTTCCGGGCTCATGTACTCGGGCGTGCCGATCACGAGTCCGCTGCGCGTGAGCGCGTCCTGCGGCGAATCGGAGATCGCTTTCGCGATCCCGAAGTCCACCACCTTGGGGACTTCCTTGCCGGCGCGCGTGCGCGTGACGATCACGTTGTCCGGCTTGAGATCGCGGTGCACGATGCCAAGCTCGTGCGCGGCCGCGAGTCCGTCCGCGATCTGACGCGCGATGTCGATCGCGCGACGCGGGTCGAGGGCGAAGTCGCGCGCGAGTATCGTCGAGAGCGACTCGCCGTCGACGTACTCCATCACGAGGTACACGATCTTGTCCGACTCGCCGTAGTCGAACACCGCCGCGACGTTGGGGTGAAGAATCCGTGCGGCGTTCGAGGCTTCCCGGGCGAAGCGCGTCGACGATTCGGCGTCGTTGAGCAGCGACGGGTTCATGACCTTGATCGCGCACTGCCGGTTCATCTTCACGTGTTCGGCGAGGTACACCCGGCCCATGCCGCCCTCGCCGAGCTGTGCGAGCACGAGATACCGCTCGGCGATGACGCGGCCGATGAGCGGATCGCCGGCGGCCTTGGGCCTCAGTGCGCTGCCGTCCTTGGGGCAGAACCGGTCTCCCGTCTCGTATTCACCGCCGCACTGCGGGCACACCTTCGCGACAGCGACCGTTTCATCGGCCGACGGCGTGGGCTGCTGGGCGAGCAGCCCCGAGCCGAGGCTGCTCGGCAGCATCGGCGTTTCCGGATCGCGGTCGTTGGGGTTCGTCATCGTCGAAGGGGTGCCCGCCAAGAGTATGCCCATTGCACGGTCGTTCGCTACCCGGCCTTGGCAACATTGGTCCCGATCCTGCCCCGAAGCAGGGACCATCATGCCATCTCGCCAGTCGATAGAGCGATCTCCGACGGTGCGCAGGTACCCGATCGGCGTCGAGGTCGTACCTCACAGCGAGTCCGAGCCCGCGGTACACGCACGGGTCTGGGCGCCAGCCGCACGAACCGTCGAGCTCGTCAGCGAAGACCCGAATTCGGGGCCCGCGGCCTTTCCGCTCGAGCCGGAGGGCAACGGGTACTTCTCCGCGCTCGTTCCCGGCCTCGGAGCCGGATCACTCTATCGTTATAGGCTCGACGGCCGCGAAGCGTTCCCCGATCCCGCGTCACGATTTCAACCGTCGGGCCCGCATGGCGCCTCGATGATCATGGACCCGACGGGCTACCGCTGGACCGATCACGGGTGGCCCGGGGTGAGCATCGACGGACAGGTGATCTACGAGATCCACATCGGCACGTTCACCAAGGCGGGCACCTACAAGGCGGCAATCGACCGGCTGCCCGAGCTGGTCGACCTCGGCGTCACCGTGATCGAGGTAATGCCGCTCGCCGATTTCGTCGGGAACTTCGGCTGGGGCTACGACGGCGTGAACCTGTTCGCGCCCACGCGCCTGTATGGTTCGCCCGACGAGCTCCGCGGATTCGTCGATGCGGCGCATCGGCTGGAGCTCGGCGTGATTCTGGACGTCGTCTACAATCACTTCGGGCCCGACGGCAACTACGTCATGAAGTACTCGCCGCGGTACTTCAGCGGAAATCACACCGAGTGGGGCGACGCGCTGAATTTCGACGGCGACGACTCGCGCCCCGTGCGCGAGTTCTTCGCGACGAACGCGCGCTACTGGATCGATGAATTTCACTTCGACGGACTGCGCTTCGACGCGACCCAGCAGATCTTCGATTCGTCGACGCCGAACATCATGACCGAGCTCGTCGCCGCGGCTCGCGAAGCGGCCGGCGCGCGAAAGACCATCTTCGTCGCCGAGAACGAGCCGCAGCGCGCATCGCTGGTGCGGCCGACCGACGCGGGCGGCTCCGCGCTCGATGGTTTGTGGAACGACGACTTCCATCACTCGGCGCGCGTCGCTCTCACCGGACGCGCGGAGGCGTACTACGAGGGGTACCGGGGCAGCCCGCAGGAATTCGTGTCGGCGGCGAAATATGGATTCCTGTATCAGGGTCAGTGGTACGAGTGGCAGCACCACCAGCGCGGCACCCCGGCGCTCGACGTGCCGCCCAAGCGGTTCGTGACGTTCATCCAGAATCACGATCAGGTGGCGAACACCGCGGGCGGCCGGCGCGTGCACCAGGAAACGAGCCCCGGCCGCCTGCGGGCGATGACGGCGCTGCTGCTCCTCGCGCCGCAAACACCGATGCTCTTCCAGGGGCAGGAGTTCGCCGCGTCGGCGCCGTTTCTGTATTTCGCGGATCACACGGCCGAGCTGGCGACGCTCGTGCGCGAAGGGCGCACGAAATTTGTCTCGCAGTTTCCGAGCGCCGCCTCCGACGAGGGCCGCGCGCTCGTTCCCGATCCCGCCGACTCGTGGACGTTCGTCCGCTGCAAGCTGGATTGGTCGGAGCGACGCACGCACGCGGCCGTGCTCGCGCTGCACCGCGATCTCATTCGCCTGCGCCGCGAGGATTCCGTGCTGCGCGCGCAGCGTCCGCGGGCGCTCGACGGAGCCGTGCTCACCGACCACGCCTTCCTCCTTCGGTTCTTCGGTGACGGCGAGGGGGATCGGCTCCTGATCGTGAACCTCGGCGGGCGCGTGCGCGCCGAGCCGCTTGCCGAGCCGCTCGCCGCGCCGCCGCTGCATTCGCGATGGACGACGATCTTCTCGACGGAATCTCCGGCGTACGGCGGCGCCGGAACGCCGGCGGTCGACACCGACGACGGCGCCTGGCGGATTCCGGCCGAGTGCGCACTGCTCCTCAGCTCGAAGCCATGACCCGAAGACTGCTCGATCGAGTCGTTCGCCGGCTCGATCTCCCCACGGAGCGCGGTGCCCGCGCCCAGTGCCTGCTCGATACCGAGTGGCTCGTCACGAATGGGCTGGGCGGCTACGCGTCGTCCACGCTGGCCGGCGTGATCACGCGCCGCTACCACGGGCTGCTCGTCGCCGCGCTTCCCAATCCGCTGGGCCGCACGGTGATGCTGAACCACCTCGGCGAGCGGCTGGTGTTAAACGGCGACACGACGCACCTGAGCAGCGAGGAGCGCACGGCGGGCAAGCTCGATCCCGACGTCGCGGCGCGGGTCGCGGACGTCCGGCTCGAGGCCGGCCTCCCGGTGTGGGAGTTCAAGTGGGCGGGCGTGCGTCTCGAGAAGCGCGTCCTGATGCCGCACCACCAGAACTCCGTGCACGTCAGCTATCGTCTGCTCGAAGGGCCGGAGCACGCGCTCTTGCAGCTCATGCCGGCGCTCCACTTTCGCGGCTACGAGGACCACGTCGGCATCGCGCAGAACTCGCCAGCGACCACACGGTACACGATGGCGACGTCGAGCGGGGTGCACATCATCAGCGTGCCGGGCGACCTGCCGCCGCTCCGGCTGCGGATCGAGGGTGCGGTGCAGTCGCCGTTCGTCGCCGACGAGCGCGTGACGAGCGAGTTCCTGTATCCGGTGGAAGAGAGCCGCGGCTACGAGTTCCGCGGCACGCTGTGGACGCCGGGCTACTTCAACGTCGAGATCGAGCGCGGACGGTGCGCGACGCTCATCGCCTCGGTCGAGCGCGAGGACGTGATGCTCGCGCTCTCGCCCGAGGAAGCGGCGAGCTGCGAGCACGAGCGGCGGCGGCGCCTGATCTTCTCGGCCGTTCCCGCGGCGCAGGATGAAACCGGGGCCGAGCTGGTGCTCGCGGCGGACCAGTTCATCATCACGCCCGCCGGTCGCATCAGCGACGCCACGCGCGCGTCGGCGATGGGCAACGAGATCCGCACGGTGATCGCCGGCTACCACTGGTTCACGGACTGGGGCCGCGACACGATGATCAGTCTCGAGGGACTCGCGCTCACGACCGGCCGCGCGCGCGAGGCGGAGTTCATCCTGCGCACCTTCGCGCACTACGTGAAGGACGGACTCATCCCGAACATGTTCCCCGACGGGAGCAACCAGGGGCTGTACCACACGGCGGACGCGACGCTCTGGTTCTTCCACGCGGTCGACCGGTACGTGAAGCTCACCGACGACACGATCACGCTCACGCACCTGCTGCCGGTGATGTGCGACATCGTGGAGCATCACGTATCCGGCACCGACTTCGGCATCGGCGTGGATCCGAAGGACGGGCTGCTGCACGAGGGCGCCGACGGCTACCAGCTCACGTGGATGGACGCGAAGGTGGACGGCTGGGTCGTGACGCCGCGCCGCGGCAAGGCCGTGGAGATCAACGCGCTCTGGTACAACGCGCTGCGCCTGCTCCAGAGCTGGCTGGCGGAGATCCGGGGCCAGGAGGCAGCGCGGGAAGTGGCCGCGCGCGCCGACCGTGTATACCAATCATTCAATGAGCGTTTCTGGATGCCCGACGAGGGCTACCTCTACGACGTGATCGACGGCGAGGACGGCAACAGCGCGCTCTGCCGCCCGAATCAGATCTTCGCGATCTCGCTGGATCATCCGGTGCTGGCGCGCGAACGCTGGGCGTCCGTGCTGCAGGTGGTGCGCGATCGGCTGCTCACGCCCGTGGGGCTGCGCTCGCTCGCGCCGGACGAACCGGAGTACAAGAAGAAGTACTTCGGCGACCTGCGCGCGCGCGACGCGGCGTACCACCAGGGCACCGTGTGGGCGTGGCTCATCGGGCCGTGGATCGACGCGTGGCTCAAGGTCCACCCCGACGATCACGCCGGCGCGCGCCGCTATCTCGACGGCTGCCTGCGCGCGCTCGGCGCCTTCGGCCTCGGGACGATCGGCGAGATCTTCGATGCCGAGCCGCCGTACACGCCCCGGGGCTGCATCGCGCAGGCCTGGAGCGTGGCGGAGGTGTTGCGCTGCTGGGTCAAGACGGCGCGCGACGTCAGGGTGTGACCGGGCGTCACGCTCCGCCGCGCGGGCGAACGATCACCAGCCGTTCCGCTCTCTGAGATTTCTAATGTGTGCGACATGATGCCGGCTGTGCCAGTCGTACGTCGCGACCAGCTGGTCCAGCGTCATGAGGCCGTTCTCGGGATGCTCGAGCGTGCGCTCGAAATCCGCCGGGCGCATCGCCTGCAGCACGCGCACCCAACGGTCGTGCACGGTCTCGAGCAGGCGAAGCGACGTCTCGATCGGCGTCGACTCTGCATCCGGCAGCCGCGCCCACGCCGCTTCGTCGTACGGCTTGATCGTGGGCGTGTCCTCGGTGAGCGCGAGCTTCGTGCGGACGTACGCATTCACGTGGCTGTCCGGCACGTGGTGCACGAGTTGCCGGACGGTCCAGCCGTCGGGCCGATAGCGCGTGTCCAGTTGCGCATCGTCGAGTCCGTTCACGACGGCACGCATCTGCGCCGGGCACTGCGCGATCGTATCGATGGCGGCCCGGCGCGCGGCGGGCGTGAGCGAGTCCGGGCGGCTGAACCGTCCGATCGGGTAGCGAAGATCTTCCATGGCGGGGGGCGTGAGAGCGGGTCGTGGCGGCCGAATGGCGACGCTGCACGCGAAGTGTATCTTGGCCGAGAAGCGAGCGGGAACGCCCGGCGCGGTGCGCGTACTGATCACGTCTGTACCGGAACACACGGAGAGAGAGCATGGGTGGAGAAACGCAGCTCAGCGGTCCGGATCTGACCCAGGGGGTGGATGCGGCATCGCTCGAGCCTGGCGGCAAGCTGCTCGGCCACGCGAATGGAGAGCCCGTGCTCCTCGCGCGTGTGGGCGACGACTACCTCGCGATCGGCGCGACGTGCACGCACTACAGCGGCCCGCTCGCCGAAGGTGTTGTCGACGGCGACACCGTGCGCTGTCCGTGGCACCACGCCTGCTTCAGCCTGCGCACCGGCGAGGCGCTGCGCGCGCCCGCGCTGAATCCCGTCGCGTGCTGGAAGGTCGAGCGGCGCGGCGGCACCATCGCCGTGACGGAGAAGCAGGAGCGCGATCCGCTCGCGCCGACGTTCCCGGCGTCGACGGATCGCGCGAGCTGGCCGCGCCGCACAGTGATCGTCGGCGCGGGCGCCGCGGGAAACGCCGCCGCGGAGATGCTCCGACGGTGCGGCTACGACGGCGCGATCACGATGATCGATGACGACAGCGGGTCGCCGTACGATCGCCCGAACCTCTCCAAGGATTATCTCGCCGGCAACGCGCCCGAAGACTGGATTCCGATCCGGCCGGAGGGATTCTACGCGGAGCACCACGTGGAGCTGGTGCGCGGCCGCGCCACGAAGATCGACGCGCCGCACCGCACGGTCGCCGTCGACGGGCACGCGCCGATCGGCTACGACGCGCTGCTCCTCGCCACGGGTGCCGAGCCGGTGCACCTCCAGATGCCCGGCGACGACCAGCCGCACGTGCACTATCTGAGAACGCTCAACGACAGCCGGTCGATCATCGCGCGCGCCAAGGAGGTGAAGCGCGCGGTCGTGATCGGCTCGAGCTTCATCGGGCTCGAGGTGGCGGCGTCGCTCCGCGCGCGCGACGTCGAGGTTCAGGTCGTCGCGCCCGAGCAGATTCCACTCGGTCGCGTGCTCGGCGACTATCTCGGCAACTTCGTGAAGTCGCTGCACGAAGCGAAGGGTGTCACGTTCCACCTCGGCCACACGTGCACGGCGATCGAGCGGGACGCGGCGATCCTGGACGACGGAACGCGGCTCCCCGCCGAGCTGGTCGTGATCGGCGTCGGAGTGCGCCCGCGGCTCTCGCTGGCCGAGGCAGCGGGCATCGCGCTCGACCGCGGCGTCTCGGTGAACGAATATCTCGAGACGAGCGTACCCGGCATCTGGGCGGCCGGCGACATCGCGCGCTGGCCCGATCCGCACACGGGCCAGCGCATTCGCGTCGAGCACTGGGTGGTCGCGCAGCGCCACGGCCAGACGGCGGCGCGCAACATCCTCGGCGCGCGAGAGAAGTTCGACCAGGTCCCGTTCTTCTGGAGCGCGCACTACGACGTGAGCTTCAACTACGTCGGCCACGCCGAGCAGTGGGACGACGTGGCGATCGAGGGCGACGCGTCGAAGCACGATGTGGCGGTGCGATTCACGCGCGGCGGAACCTTGCTCGCGCTGGTCACGCTGTTCCGCGACGACGAGAGCCTGAAGGTGGAGATCGGGATGGAGCGAGGGGAGCGGTAGTCCGTCGTCCGTGGTTTGTGGTCTGTTGTTCAGGGTCTGTACTGGCGGACCGTGGACTACGCACCACCGACCACCGACCACCCTTGACTTTTCCCGGCACAGACAAAATCTTGTCTCCAAGAGACAATTTCTTATCACCGACCGCATGCCCCGCCACGCCTCAGCCGCCGCCCAGCTCAGCCGCCGCGAACGACAGATCATGGATCTCGTGTACAAGCACGGCCACATGACCGCGGCGGAAGTGCACGAGCAGCTGCCCGATCCGCCCGTTGCCGCGGCCGTCCGCACGCTCCTCCGCATTCTCGAGGAGAAAGGACAGCTCCGGCACGAGAAGGAAGGGCAGCGGCACGTGTACTATCCCACCACGCCGCGCAGCGTCGCGCAACGGTCCGCGCTGCGGCATCTCATCGGGACCTTCTTCAACGGCTCGCGCGCCGCCGCGGTCGCCGCCCTGCTCGACGAATCCGACCGCCCGCTCTCCGACGAAGAGCGCGACGAGCTGCACGTGGTCATCCGCCGCTTGCGGTCGGAAGGCAAATGATCGTCGCCGGCGGTGGGCTCGGTGCGATGTGGGCGCCCGCGGACAGCGCGCGTGCCGTCGCGACCGTGTACACCGTGTCGCTCCTCGCCACACTTCCGATCGCCGCGGCCGCGGTTGGTGCGCTCGTGTTGCGTCGGGCGAGCGCGGCGAGCCGCACGGCGATGCTGCGCGCCGCCGTCTTCGCGCTGCTGATCGCCTACGTCGCGCGGCATCTGCCGATGCACTGGTTCGCCTGGACGGTGCCGGCGCCGCTCGCGGCCCCGCTGGTCGAGCTCGGGCGCATCCAGGTCATGTCCGCGCCGGCGAGCGCCGCGGGCGGCGGCTTCTCGTTCGCCGATGCGCTCGCGGTCGCGTACTGGCTCGGCGCATTGCTCGTGATCGCGCCGACGGTCGCCGCGTCTATCGTGTCGCGCCGGCGCGCTCGGCGGACCAACGGGCTCGCTGGCCGCGAGCACGTGTTGACCGCGGTCGCGCGGACGCTCGGCGTGCGGCGCGCCGTCGCGGTGCACGTATCCTCGCGCGCGATGGTGCCGGCGACGTGGGGATGGCTGCGTCCCGTGGTGCTTCTGCCCGCGGAGGCGATCGGCTGGAGCGACGACGAGCTGCGGATCGTGCTCACGCACGAGCTGTCGCACGTTCGCGCGTCCGACTGGATCTGTGGCGTGGCCGCGCGCGTGATGTGCGCGCTGTACTGGTTCCATCCTGGCGCGTGGTGGATCGCGCGCCGGCTCGAGGAGAACGCCGAGCTCGCGTGCGACGAGCGCGTGATCGGTGCCGGCATCCGGCGGAGCGACTACGCCGAGCTCCTCGTACGCGCCGCGTCGATGCTGCCGGCGGCGCGGGCGGCGAGCGCGCTGGCGTTCGCCGGGCCGCGCGCCACGGGCATTCGCGCGCGACTCGCCGTGATCCTCGATCCGGCGCACGTCGCGCGGCCGCTCGCGCGTCGCTGGTCGCGGCTCTCGATGGCCGCGACGATCGCGCTCGCCGTCCCGATGTCGATGGTGCGCCTCGCGCCGACGCGTGGCGTGCTGACGTCGCTGATGCGCGACGCGCGCTGGGAGTCGCGTGCGTACGCGGTGCTCGGGCTCGCGCAGCGGCCCGACACGATCGCCGAGGCGCGATCGGCGGCGGAGCGGGACCCGAGCCCGCGCGTGCGAGCGTGGGCGCGCTACGCGCTCGCCGAGTACGGCGTGACGGCGCCGGCCGGCGCCTCGCGCACGACCCGTCCATAACTCTTCCGCAACTCTTCCGCTGGACACACGCGCATGCGCATCTCGCCGTATCTGAAAGAGAGAAATTTTTATCTCTCCCTGAGCGCGGTCGTGCTGGCGCTCGGGTATCTGGATCTGATCCGCGGCGGCACGACGGTGTCGGCGTTCCTGCTCGCGATCGGCTACTGCGCCTTGATTCCGGCGACGATCTGGGCGGGGGCGCCCGCGGATGTGGAGCGAGAGCGGCCGCCGTACGCGGCCGCGGCGATCGTGTGCGTAGTGGTGTTCGCGGTCTATCTGCTCACGATGGCGCCGTCCACGGCGATGTGGGATACGAGCGAGTACATCGCCGCGGCCTACGCGTTCGGGCTGCCGCATCCGCCGGGGAATCCGTTCTTCGTCATCATCGGCCACGTGTTCGCGCTGCTGCCGATCGCCGGCAACGCGGCGGCGCGCGTCAACATCCTCGCGGGCGTGGCGAGCGCGAGCTCGGCGGCGCTCTGGTTCCTGATCACCGAGCGCGTCATTGCACGATGGCTCAGCGCGCGCTGGATGCGGATCGCGGGAGGCGCGCTCGGTGCGCTGATCGGCGCGACAGCGTTCACCGTCTGGAATCAGTCCGTGGTGAACGAGAAGGTGTACACCGTGTCGCTGCTCGGGATGGCGATCGTCTCCTGGCTGGCGGTGCGCTGGTCCGAGCGGCCGGACGGCGGGCGTGCGGACCGCATGCTCGTGATGATGGCGTATCTCTGCGGTCTGGGATACGCCAATCACATGGCCGGGATGCTCCCCGCGCCGGCGATCGCGGTCGCCGTGCTCGTGCGTCGTCCGGCGACACTCCTGCGGTGGCGCCTGCTGCTCGTCTGCGCGGTCGTGCTGTTCGCGGGCGTGACGCCGTTCGTCACGCAGCCGATCCGCGCGGCGTACCATCCGGCGCTCGACGAGGGCGAGCCGACCGCCTGTCGCACGACGCTCGCGTGGTCGTGCACGTTCTCGAGGGGGACGTACGACGCGTTCATGTTCAACTTCAACCGCGGCCAGTACGGCAAGCCGGCGCTGAGCGACCGTCAGGCGACGTTCGGCGAGCAGGTCGGGATGTGGTGGCTGTACTTCAAGTGGCAGTGGCTGCGCGATCCGAACGCCCAGCACGCGCTCCTGCAGGCGTTCCTCGCGGCGGCGTTCCTCGTGCTCGGCCTCCTTGGCGCGTGGGTGCACGCGCGATACGATCGATCATCGTTCTGGTATTTCGGAACGCTGATGTTCACGATCACGCTGCTCCTCATCTACTACCTGAACTTCAAGCTCGGTGCCTCGCAGGATCCCGGCTCGCCCGCCGCGCACGAGGTCCGCGACCGCGACTACTTCTTCATCTGGAGCTTCTCGGCCTGGGGCGTGTGGGCCGCGCTGGGGCTCGTGCACGTGTGGGAGCTGATCGGGTCGCTCATCGGCGTGGAGGAGCGGCGGGCGGGAAAGGCCCTCGTCCGCGCGCCGACGGCGCGCGCCTGGGCGTTCGCGAGCCCGGTACTCGCGCTGGCGCTCGTGCCACTGGTCGGGAACTGGAGCGCGGCATCGCGCAAGCATCATCGCGCGACGCGCGACGTCGCCGCGGACCTGCTCGACTCCGTGGAGCCGTACGGCGTGCTGATCACCGCGGGCGACAACGACACGTTTCCGTTGTGGTACGCGCAGGAGGTGGAAGGCATTCGGAAAGACGTGGTCGTCGCGTGCACATCGCTGCTCAACACGGACTGGAACGTTCGGCAGATGATCGAGCGGCCGATCTACGCGTACGACGCCGCGCGCGGTCCGGCGATCTACCGCGGCAAGACGTGGCCGAAGCCCGCCAAGCCGCCGCTCGCGATGACGCTCGCCGATGCGGGCGCGATCCCGGACTACTATCAGCTCGACGGCCCGATGACGTTCGTGAACGGGCCGATCAAGGCGACGATCGATCCGCGCAACCTGCAGTACGGGGTGCTGCAGCGCGCGGATCTCGTGGTGCTGCGCATGATCCAGGACTCGTGGCCCGAGCGGCCGATCTACTTCGCGCGCACGGACGGCCCCTACGTGCGCTCGCTCGGGCTCGAGAATTACGTGATCACGCAAGGCCTCGCGCAGAAAGTATTCGTGCCGCCCGCCGCCGCGACGCGCGACACCGTGTTCGTGCCGGGCGACGGCTGGCTCGACGTGGCGACGAGCGATTCACTGTGGCGCACGTTCCGGGCACCGCGCTCGATCGTCGCGGAAGGGCAGTGGATCGACCGTCCGTCGGTTGGAATGCCCGCGCTCTACCTGTTCACCGGCGCCGAGCTCGCCGATGCGCTGCGCGCGACGGGACGCGCGGCGCAGGCGAACGCGGTGCGGTCGACGATGCGCGACGTGGCGCACGCAACGAAGCTCGACGATCTGTTGAGCGAGCTCTCGGCGCCGGCTCCGGTGCCCGCGTCGGGCGACTCGGCGGGCGTCGGGCTGCGTGCGGGCGCGCGCCGGATCGAAGCGCCGGCGAACGATCCCGTGCGAACCGGCGTGAAGCGATGAAGTTCGCTACACCCCGTGATAGAAGCGGAGCCCGCCCGTGCCGCGCCGGAATCCGGCTTCGACGAACGATTCGGTGTGCGCGCTCGACGCGGCCGGCTGGCCGTCGATCGTCTCGAGCATGATATCGCGCGACGAGCGTGCGGCGAGATGTTCGACCAGCGCGCGCGCCGCGCGCGTGACAACCGCCGGATCGCTGTCCGGCCGTACCGTGATGCGCGCGCCGCGCCGCTCCGCGATCAGCACGACGACGCCCGCGATCGTGACGAGCAGTGCGCCGCGACCGCGCGGCCGCACGAATGGATCGCGTGCGGGATCGGTCGGCTGCGGGAGATTGTAGACGTTCGCCGGGTCGCTCGCCGCCATGACAACCGCCGCGGGCGCCGGATCCGTGTCGTCCGCCCGCAGCAGCTCGACGGCGTGCGGCAGCGCGAATTGCGCGCCCGAAAGCCCGCGCACGAAGTATCCGCGACGCACTTCGCCGCGGAACTCGAGCCGCTTGAGCTCGCGGTAGATCGCGCGCCAGGAGACCGCGGGCCGCTCGCGCCGCCACATCTCGCGCGAGACGATGCCGTAGCGCTCGAGCATCTGCGCCGTGAGGATGTCGGCCCATTCTTCCTCGCCGACCTCGGGGCCGAGCACGCGCGGCACCTGCACGAGCGACCAGCGGCCGGGCCACGTCGTGATCTCGCCGCCCTCCTTGTCCGGCCGCTTCCACTTGGGCAGCCGCCGCAGGTTCGGTCGGCGTTGCACCACATACCGATCGGCCGACGGGGTGAAATCCGCTGGCAGCCATCGCGTCGGGTCGGGTTGCGCGCGGTCGCGCGGCGAGATCGTCGGTCGCCAGCGGATGACCGCGCGCAGCGACGCGATGGTGTCGTTGGTCACCAGCCCCGCGCCGACGAGCTCGCGGAGCGCGTCTCGCAGGCCGCGCGACGACAGCACCGTGGTCGCGAGCAGCTCGTCGAAGAACGAGGCGCCTTCGCGCGCGAGCGAGTCGAGGACGCGCGCCGCGTGCTCGCTGAGCGGCGGGGCGGGCGACGCGGGAACCCACGCGCGCACCGTGCCGCGCCGGAGAAAACGCAGCGTCGAGAGATTCGCCGGCTCGCCCGGCTTGGCGTCGCCGCTGCCGCCGACCCAGGCCAACTCTCCGAGCGCGATCAGGCGCGCGAGCGCGTCGGAATCGTAGTGCTCGATCCGCGCGGGGAAGTACTCGCGCTCCCAGAGCTCGGCCGGCCGGGCGACACCGTAGAGCTGCCGGATCGCGCGAACCGCGCCGTCGTCGCCCTCGGCGCGCGCGGCGGGTCCGAGGTGCTGCCACCGCTGCATGAAGTGCGCGAAGCGGCTCAGATCGACCGCTTCGATCTGACGGCGTGCGTGCGCGAGCTCGCGGCGGCGCGCCTGCTCGAGCAGCCGCCGCGAACACCAGCGCGGGACCGCGCTGTCGCCCGCGAACGTGCCGCGCACGAGCTTCCCCGCGCGGGTCCATTCATCGAGACGCTCGCGCAGCCACACGGGGTCGACGTCGTATCGCGACCGGATGTCATCCACCGAAACCGGTGCGGCGAGCGCGACGAATCGCACGAGCAGATCGCGGCGCGCGGCGGACTGCGTCATCACGGGCGCGCGCAGTCCGGCGGGAATGACGTCCGCCGCGGGTGTGGCGACGAGCGCGGTGCCGCGGTGGACGGTTGCCAGCGCGGCGGCGCCGAACGCGGCGACGTACCGCGCATAGCTCTCCGTGAGGATGATCCGGAGCTCCGGCGCGTTCGCTGTGGGCACGTCGATCGCGATTGCGCGGTCACGCTCGAGCAGCTCGGCGAGCGGATCGCCGCGTACGCCTTCGTCCGGCGCCGCAATGCGTGCACGCGCTTCGTCCACCGTGACGTCGCCGGCGCGATCGATCAGGGCCGCGAGCTCGTCGGCGGTTCGCGCACGGGAGCCGGGCGCAGTCCCTCGGCGACGCGCGAGCAACGACTCGAGCACGGCCACCGTCGATGCGTCGGCGCCCTCGGCGCCCATCAGCTCGTCGAGCAGTGCGCGGTCGAGCGAGAGGAGGGCGGCGCGCTGCTCGGCGCGCGGCGCGTCGTCGGCGTACATCCAATCCATGACGAAGCCGAACTGCAGCGAGGCGGCGAACGGTGACGGCATCTCCGTGTTCACGCCGCGCAGCGCGATCTCGCCCACACCGACCTCGTCGAGCACGCGGGCGAGCGACGGCATGTCGAACGCGTCCTGCAGCACGTCGCGATACGTCTCGACGAGGACCGGGAACGACGGAAACTCCTTCACCGCCTCGAGGAGATCGAGCGCCTTGAGCCGCTGCAGCCAGAGCGGCATCCGGCGCCGCGGATTGCCGCGCGGCAGCAGGAGCGCGCGCCCGGCGTTCATCCGGAAGCGCGCGCCGAAGAGCGACGACGAGCCCACCTCGTGCAACACGCGATGCTCGGCTTCGGCGGCGCCGAGCTCGCGGATCACCGAGAGTGGCAGCGGCTCGCGCAGGTTCGGGAGGCGGAGCATGATGCCGTCGTCGGTCGTCTGCACTTGCAGCTCGAAGTTCGGCCCCTCGCGCGCGACGCGCCCCTGCTCGGCGAGCCATTCGCGCACGCGGTTGGCGAGCGCCATGCCCCACGGCGCGTTCACGCGGCCCCCGAACGGCGCGTGCAGCACCACGCGGAGCGCATCGGTCTCGTCGCGGAACTGCTCGACGACGAGCACGCGCTCGTCCGGCACGCCGTCGGTCGCGACGCTCTGCTGGTGCACGTACTCGGCGAGCGACGCGACGGTCGCGTCGTCGGCGGAATAGCGCCGGGCCAGCGCGGCGACCTGGTCGGCGGTACGCACGGCGGCGAGCTCGCGACGCAACTCGCCGACGCGCGGCGCGAGATGCGGTGACCGCGCGGCGTACTCGCCGTGCCAGAAGGGCATGCGCGCCGGTGCACCGGGCGCCGGCGTCACGATCACGCGATCGTGCTCGATCGCGTTCACACGCCACGTGGACGAGCCGAGCTGAAAGACGTCCCCCACGCGCGTCTCGTGCACGAACTCCTCGTCGAGCTCACCGAGGCGCGTGCGATCGGGCAGGTTGACGGTGTAGAGGCCGCGATCCGGGATCGTGCCGCCGGAGACGATCGCGACCATGCGCGCGCTGCGCGCGGCGGAGAGTCGATCCGTGACCCGGTCCCAGCTCAGGCGTGCATCGAGCTCCGCGGCGACGTCCGACGGGTACTTGCCGGCGAGCATCGCGAGCACCTCGTCGAACGCGCCCCGCGTGAGCTCGTGGTACGGATAGGCCCGGCGCACGCACTCGAACAGCGACGCACTCGTCCAATCATCGTCCACCGCGACCATGGCGACGATCACCTGCGACAGTACGTCGAGCGCGTTCTGCACGACGCGGGTGGGCTCGACGTCGCCATCCTGCATCGCGCGCACGATCGCGAGCATCTCCATGCCGTCGTCGCGGAACGTGGGGACGAACACGCCGCGGCTCACCGCGTCGAGCGAGTGGCCCGCGCGGCCGACGCGCTGCAACCCGTTGGCGACGCGCTTGGGCGACTGAAGCTGCACCACGAGATCCACCGAACCGATGTCGATCCCGAGCTCGAGCGAGCTCGTGCTGACGAGCGCCCGCAGCGTGCCCGCCTTGAGCGATTGCTCGAGTGCGAGCCGACGCTCGCGCGAGAGCGATCCGTGGTACGGCAGCGCGAGCTCCTCGCCGGCGAGCGCGTTGATGCGCGCCGCCATCTTCTCGGCCTGCGCGCGGTTGTTCACGAACACGAGCGTGGTGCGCGCCGCGCGAATGCGCTGGAGCGCGAGCGGCGTGACCGATGACCAGATGGTGCCGCCGACGTGGCCGAGGTCCTCGACGGGCGACTGCACGGCGAGCTCGAGCTGTTTCACGAGACCGCAGTCGACGACGGTGCACTCGCGCGGCGGCGCGCCGGCGAGGAACTTGGCGATCTCGTCGAGCGGGCGCTGCGTGGCGGAGAGACCGATGCGCTGCGGCGGCGCGGACGCGATCCGCTCGAGGCGCTCGAGCGTGAGCGCGAGGTGGGCGCCGCGCTTCGTGCCGGCGATCGCGTGGATCTCGTCGACGATCACCGCGCGCACGCCGCTGAACATGCCGCGTCCGCGCTGCGTGGTGAGCATGATGTGCAGCGATTCCGGCGTGGTGATCAGGATGTGCGGCGACTTGCGAATCATCCGCGCGCGCGCCGACGCCGGCGTGTCGCCCGTGCGCACCGCGACGCGAATGTCCGGAAATGGTTCGCCGGCGGCGGCGAACCGCTCGCCGAGCTCGCGCAACGGACGCTCGAGATTGCGCTGGATGTCGTTGTTCAGCGCCTTGAGCGGCGAGACGTACAGGATGTGAACGGCGTTCGCGAGCGGTGCCTGCTGTCCCTCGGCGATGAGCTGGTTCAGCTCCCAGAGGAACGCGGTGAGCGTCTTGCCGGTGCCCGTCGGCGCGAGAATCAGCGTGTGCGCGCCGCTCGCGATGGCCGGCCATCCGCGCGATTGCGGCGCGCTCGGCGCGCCGAGCGTGTCGGCGAACCACCGCCGCACCAGCGGATGAAATGGCTTCAGTGCGGCGGGCGTTCGCGGCGGCATGAGAAGATACTAACTCCCCGAGCCGCACCGCGGCCAG
>DASZUN010000248.1:0-9711 GCA_035547615.1 Gemmatimonadaceae bacterium
CCACTCATGGACCGTGCGCGCAGCACCGTGTGCCAGCCGACGTATCAGCACGTGGTGCTCGGACCGGGCGCGAGTCAGGAGATCGGCATCTCCGGCGCAGGCGTCGGCGCCGGCAGCGACACACTCTCGACGGGCCGCTACTACGTCGCCGTCGTGGTCGATCGCATTCACGATCTCTTGACTGTTCCCGCCGGCGCGGTCGACTTCGTGAGCCCGCTGTATGGCCTGACCTTCGCGGCGACGACGTCCGTCTCCGGCGGAAATCTCGTCGTGCACGCCACGATGACCGACACCACCGCGCGGCCGATCCGCTTGGAGTATGGCGCGTGCGCGGTGCAACTGCTTGCCTATCGAACGGCCGACCGAACGGGCCGCCCAGTGTGGAACTCCGCGTACCGAGCGCCGTACGGTATCTCGAACAGTGGCTACGGGTGTCCGGCATACCTCGCTGTCGGAACGATCAAGCCTGGTCAAACGCTCTCGCCGCCCGAATTGAACCCGAGCTTTCGCATCATCGACATGCTCGCCGACTCGCTGCCGAACGGCCATTACTACTTCAACGCGGCGATCTCCATGAACTGGCGGGATCGGATCGTCTCCGCGGGCGAGGCGGACGTCAGCCGCTGACGGTCAGCGCCAACTTGCGCCCGCCCCGCCCGCGCCCGACTATCAGGGAATCTCGACCTTTGATTCCCATGCGCCGATCCACGCTCGCCCTCATCTCGCTCCTCGCCGCCGCGCCGCTCACCGGACTGGCCGCGCAAACACAATCCGGCAAGGCCGCGAGCACCGCTGACCCATACCTCTGGCTCGAGGACCAGACCGGCGCGCGCGCGATGGCCTGGGTCCACGCCGAGAACGCGAAGACCGCGGCCGTGCTGGAGAAAGACCCGCACTTCGCCCCGCTCTTTAAGGATGCGCTCGCCGTCGCGCAGGCGGAGGACCGCATCCCGTACGCGAGCTTCATTGGCGGCGAGCTCTACAACTTCTGGCAGGACTCCGCGCACGTGCGCGGGATCTGGCGCCGCACCTCGCTCGCGAGCTATCGCACCGCCACGCCTCAGTGGACGACGGTGCTCGATCTCGACTCGCTCGCGAACGCCGAGAAGGCGAATTGGGTGTGGGAGGGCGCGCAGTGCGCCGAGCCGTCGGAGCGGGTCTGCATGATCCGACTCTCTGACGGCGGCGAGGACGCGGTCACGGCGCGCGAGTTCGATCTCGGGACGCGCACGTTCGTGAAGAACGGCTTCGTGCTCCCGCACGGGAAGCAGAACTTCGATTGGCTCGGACCGGACACGCTCCTCGTGGCCCGCGAGTGGAACAAGGGTGAGCTGACGAAGTCCGGTTATCCGTACATCATCAAGCGACTCGTCCGCGGGCAGCCGCTGTCCAGCGCCGTCGAGATTTTCCGCGGGCAACCCACCGACGTGAGCGCCGGCCCGGCGGTGATGACGGATGGCGCGGGCCATCGCGTGGCGATGATCGACCGCGGCGTCACATTTTTTGAATCAGAGAAGTATCTCATCACGCCCACCGGCGTGAAGAAGCTCGCGATCCCGGCGAAGGCGGCGCTGGCCGGCATGGTCGACGGGCAGGTGCTCGTGCAGCTCTCGCAGGACTGGGCCGACGGCGCGACGCACATCAAGGCCGGCTCGCTCGCCGCGTTCGACGCCGCGGGCGCGGCGCTGCATCCGAGCCGGCTCGCGCCGATCGCGGTGTTCGAGCCAGGGCCGCGCGAGTCGGTGGGCGGCGTGTCGACGACTCGCGATCGGGTCGTGGCGACGATCAATCAGAACGTGCGCGGGCGCGTGTTCGTCTTCACCCGTTCGGCGAGCGGCGCCTGGACCAGGCGGCAGCTCAATTTCCCGGACAACCTCGCGATCGACGTGGCCGATGCGAACACGCACGGGAATGAAGCATTCCTCAGCGTGCAGGGCTTCCTCACGCCGAGCAGCGTCTGGCTCGCCGACGCGCGCACGGGGAACGCGACGAGCGTCAAGGCGATCTCGCCCAAGTTCGACGCGTCGGCCGACACGGTCGAGCAGCTCGAGGCGACGTCGACCGACGGCACGAAGATCCCGTACTTCATCGTGCACCCGAAGCAGATGAAGCTCGACGGCTCGAACCCGACGATCCTCACCGCGTACGGCGGCTTCGAGGTGTCGATGACGCCGAGCTATTCGGGGATCATGGGCAAGCTGTGGCTCGAGCACGGCGGAGTATGGGTGCTCGCGAACATCCGCGGCGGCGGCGAGTTCGGCCCCGCGTGGCACGAGGCGGGGCTCAAGACGCATCGCCAGATCGTCTATGACGACTTCGCCGCCGTGGGGAAGGACCTCATCGCGCGCAAGATCACGAGCACGCGCCGGCTCGGGATCGAAGGCGGCTCGAACGGCGGTCTGTTGATGGGCGTCGAGTTCACGCAGCATCCCGAGCTGTGGCACGCGGTGGACATCCAGGTGCCGCTGCTCGACATGCTGCGCTACGAGCAGATCGACGCGGGGGCCTCGTGGGTGGGCGAGTACGGCTCGGTGAGCAATCCCGCCGAGCGCGCGTTTTGGGAGAAGACGTCGCCATATCAGAACTTGAAAGCCGGCGTGAAGTATCCGGAGCCGCTGATCTGGACGACGACCAAGGACGATCGCGTGGGCCCGCAGCACGCGCGCAAGTTCGCGGCGAAGATGGCCGCGATGGGGCTGCCGTACATGTTCTACGAGGTCACCGAGGGCGGTCACGGCGCGGGCGCGAATTTGAAGGAGCGCGCGCACACGTCGGCGCTGGAGTACACGTACTTCACGCGCCAGCTCATGCAGTGACGGCGGACGTGACTGCGTTTCGGGTAACGTGCTCGGGGCGGGGACGTTCTCCGTTTGCGCCGTCACGGGTCTGCCGCACTGCGTAGCCGTGCGCGCCGCGCCGTCTGGGAGTTTGCGCCGTCACGGGTCTGCCGCACGGCGTAGCCGTGCGCGCCGCGCCGTCTGGGAGTTCGCGCCGTCTGGAAGTCCGCGCCGTTTGGAAGTCCGCGCTGTTCGGAAGTCAGCGCCGTTTGGAAGTCAGCGCCGTCAGTTGTTTGCGCCGTTTGCTTTGCCCCGTCGCTTGCCGTTCGCGCCGTTCCCCCGCAGTATGAGTTTCCACTTCACTTCGGGTTGGTCCTATGCCGCGCCGTCTGCCGTTCCTCATCGCCTTGCTTGCCGCCGCTCCGACGCTGGCGGCCGCCCAGAATCCGGTGTCCGACGCGTTCCGCGCCATGGCCGCGAGCGACGCCAAGAATCTAATTGCCGCCGCCGAGGACATGCCGGCGGACAAGTACGGCTACAAGCCCACGCCCGCGCAGATGCCGTTCGGCCAGATCATGGTGCACTTGTCGGAGGGGAACGACGCGCTGTGCGGAACGATCGGCGGCGTGAAGGCGCCGACCCGAAGCGCGGTGAAGGCGACCGACAAGAAGGACGTTCTCGTCGCTCGGCTCAAGGAGACGTTCGAGTTCTGTAATACGGCGCTCGCGCACATCACCGATGCGAACCTGAGCGAGGAGCTGCCGTTCTTCGAGGGACCGAAGATGAGCCGCGCGCGGATCGAGCTGATCACGATCGGCGACTGGGCCGATCACTATAGCCAGGTCGCGAACTACATGCGGCTGAACGGAATCCTGCCGCCCACGGCTCGGCGGACGCCGAAGAAATAGCGCGCCGGAACGGCCGGCAGCGGGTTGGGCCGGGGCACCGTAGTACCACGAGGATGCGTGTCATGCTGCCGTCAGGTACGAGCGCGCATACTATCCGGCTGATGCCGACCGGCTGATCCGCACGTCCTTCAACTGAGGTTCACATGAACCGCATCGCATTCTCGTCCGCGCTCGCGCTGCTCATCGCCGCGTCCGCGCTCCCCGCGCAGCAGTTCACCGCCACCAAGTTCGACATCGGCGGCCAGGGCTTCTTCGATTACCTGACCGCCGATCCCGCGACGGGCCGCGTGTTCGTCTCGCGCGGCACGCACATCATGGTCGTCGACGGCGCCAGCGGCAAAGTCCTCGGCGACATCACGGGACTCAAGGGCACGCACGGTGCGCTGCTCGTGCCGGAAGTCGGCCACGGCTTCACGACCAACGGCGGCGACTCGACGTCGACGATGTTCGATCTCGAGACGCTCGCCGTCATCAAGCAGATCCACGCGGGGAAGCCGGGCCTCGATGGATTCATGTATGACGACTTCACGAAAAAGGCGATGACGATCGACCACACGCGCGGCGGTGGGCCGGGCACGGTCGTCGTGATCGATCCCGCGAGCGGCGACGTGGTGACCTCGTTCGACACGCGCGGCTCGGCGCCCGAAGGCGGCGTCTCGAACGGGAAGGGGCGCATCTTCATCAACATGGAAGACAGCGCCGACGTGAACGTGGTCGACGCGAAGACGTGGAAGGTCGTCGACACGTGGTCGGTGAAGCCGTGCGAGGGGCCGACCGGCATCGCGATGGACCGCGCGACGAACCGCATCTTCGTCGGCTGCGGGAACACGTCGATGGTGCTCGACGCGAACAGCGGGAAGGTTGTCGCGCAGCTCGCGAACGGCGGCGGCGTCGACGGCATCGCGTTCGATCCCGCCGAGAAGCTGATCTACATCCCCTCGGGCGGCGCGGGGAACGTGACGGTGGTGCACGAGGACACGCCGGACAGGTACACGACGGTGGCCACCGTGTCGACGATGCGCGGCGCGCGCACGATCACGCTCGACACGAAGACGCACACCGCGTACGTGTTCACGCCGGAGTTCGGACCGCCGCCGGCCGGTGCGGCCGCTCCGCCCGCCGGACGTGGTCGCGGGCGTGGACCGATGGGCCCGCAGATCGGCGCGTGGTTGTTCGCGATCAAGCACTGAGCGGCACGTTAAGAATCCAAAACGGCCCGCGATTTTTCGCGGGCCGTTTTTCGTTCGTGCGTTCCCATGCAACGCCTTTCGCACCTTTCGCTGTTGCGCACGGCGGCTATGTTTGCACGACCTCTCTCCCGCGGCTCCGCGCGGTGTCCGACGACCTGACCAGCCGCCTTTCCGACGAGCTCGGACAACGATACGCCATCGAAGCGCCCGCTGGTGAAGGCGGCATGGCGGTGGTGTATCGCGCCCGTGACCTGCGCCACGGCCGCACGGTCGCGCTCAAGATGCTCGATCCCGAGGTCAGCCTCACCTTCGGCGTGGAGCGCTTTCGCCGCGAGATCGACATCGCGGCCCGCCTGCAGCATCCCAACATCCTGCCCGTGTTCGACTCGGGCGAAGCGGCGGGCGTGCTGTATTACGTCATGCCCTTCGCCGACGGCGCGTCGCTGCGCGAACGCCTCGACCGCGATCACCGGCTCGCGCTCGACGACGCGCTCGCGATCGCCGTCGAGGTCGCGGACGCGCTCGGCTGGGCGCATCGGCACGGCGTGGTGCACCGCGACATCAAACCGGAGAACATTCTCTTCGCCGCCGGCCACGCGCTGGTGGCGGACTTCGGCATCGCGCGCGCGATCGACCACAGTCGCACCACGAGCGGAATCACCGAACCAGGATTCGGACTCGGCACGCCGGCTTACATGAGCCCGGAGCAGGCGTTCGGCGAGCCGCTCGACGCGCGGAGCGACGTGTACTCGCTGGGCTGCGTGCTGTACGAGATGCTCACGGGCGGCGCGCCGTACAGCGGGGTGCCGCTCACGGCGATGCTGCTTCAGAAGACGACCAGGGACGTGCCGCTCGTGAGCGCGAGCGTGCCCGTGCCAGCGCACGTGGACGTCGCTGTTTCCAGGGCGCTGGCGCGCGATGCGGTGGAACGCTTTGCCGACGCGGGCGAGTTGAAGGCCGCGCTCGTCGAGCGCCAGGCGCCGCCCGCACCGCGACCCTCGCGCCCCGTCGAGCCGCCGCCGCCGTCGGTGGCCGTGCTGCCGTTCGTCGAAGCAGGTGGCGACTCGAAGGAGAATTACTTCGCCGATGGGCTCGCCGACGAATTGATCCACGCGCTCGGAGCCACGAAGGGACTTCGCGTAATCGGGCGCACGACGTCGTTCGCCGTACGCGATCGCGACGCGGCGACGCTCGCGCGGCAGCTCGGCGTCGACTACGTGCTGCGCGGCACGGTGCGGCGCGCCGACACGCGGCTTCGGATCATGGCGCACCTCGTCGAGTCGCGTACGGGATTCGAGGTATGGTCCGAACGCTACGACCGCCAGCTCGTCGACGTGTTCGAGATCCAGGACGACATCACGCGTGCGATCGTCGCGGCATTGCGCGCCGAGCTGCTGCCGCAAGGCGAGGCGCAAGCGCCTGCCGGCGGCATCGACGTGTACGACACGTACCTCAAGGCGCGCCACGAATGGAGTCGCCGGAGCGTCACCGGCATGCAGCGGAGCATCGCGCTGCTCGAGCAGGCGGTGGAGGCCGACCGGTCGTTTGCCGCCGCGCAGTCGGCGCTCGCCGAGACGCATCTGACGCTGGCGATCTACGGCACGGAAGCGCCGTCCGTGGCGATGCCCGCGGCCCGAGCCGCCGCGGAGGCGGCCCTCGCCGTGGACCCACTCTCCGGCGAGGCGCGCTCGGCGCTGGCCTGCGTGCGCGCGCTGTGGGAGTGGGACTGGTCGCGCGCCGCCGAGGATTTTCGATCGGCCATCGAGGCAAGCCCGCAGTATCGCACGGTCCATCAGTGGTACGCGATGCACGTGCTCGCCCCGCGCCGGCAGTTCCCGCTCGCGCTCAGGCAACTGCTGCGCGCCCGCGAGCTGGACCCGCTGTCGCCGAGCGTCGCGGTGAGCATCGCGCTGACGCATATGTACGCGCGCGACTACGACGCGGCGGCGAGCGCGCTGGAGGAGCTCGTGGCGCGCGACCGCGACTTCGCCCCGGCGCACGTGTTCCTCGGGCAGCTCTACGGCGAGACGGGGCGCACGGCCGAAGGCGTGCGGCTCATCGAGCGCGCGATTGCGCTGAGTGATTCGCCCGAGTGGACGGCGGCACTGGGCGAGGTTCACGCGCGTGCGCGCGACGCGACGGCCGCGCGCGCGGCGCTCGAACGGTTGGAGGCCTTCGGCCGGCCGCAGTATGTGTCGCCCGTGCTCCGGGCGCGCGTGCACGCCGCACTCGGCGAGGACGACGCCGCACTCGCGGCGCTCGACGAGGCGATCGCGCTGCGGGCGACGGACCTGATCTGGCTTGGGGTCCGATCGGTGTTCGATGGGCTGCGCGCGCGGGAGCGGTTCGTGACGATGGCGGAGAAGATCGGCGTGGCGTGAAGTTGCTGAGGGCGCTTGACAGCGAGAGACGAGCGCGGATGTTAATGAGCGTTCGAGTGCCGCCGCCCACCCCTGCCTCGACTGCAGCTCCTTCTCCCGCCTCTCTCCCGCGGACGGATGCTCTCGGCCAAGGCGTTCACGTCGGACCCTGTCGCCAATCTGCAGCTCGGGCTCGGCATCGAGCTGTCGGTGCTGCCGCCGTACCTGTACGCGCTCTGGTCGATCAAGCCCGGCGCGGCCGGCGCGTCGGTCGCGGCGCGCGAGGCGGCCAATGCGATTCGCGCGGTCGTGTACGAGGAGATGCTGCACGCCGCGCTCGCCGCCAACGTCATCAGCTCTCTCGGCGTGACACCGCAATTCGCGGCGAACCTGATGACGTATCCGGGCACGCTCCCGGGCCACGTCACCACGGGTCCGTACGCATACCAAGTGGGGCTGATCCCGCTCTCGACCGACGCGATTAACACTTTTCTAAAAATCGAGATGCCGGAGTGGGACGTGCCGTCGGCGCAGCACGTCAACTCGGGCGGAGACTGGATCACCATCGCCGCGTTCTACGACGGCGTGATCGCACAGCTCCAGGCGCTTCCGGCCGGATCGTTCGGCAAGGGGACGCAGTTGCCGCGCTCCGACAATCCGGGCCCGGGCCGGCTCGTGAACGTGAACAGTCTCCAGGCGGCCGTGGAGGCCATCGACATCATCGTGGACCAGGGGGAAGGTCACAAACCGCCGCCGCCTCCGCCGCCCGATCAGCCGCCCGACATGTCGTATCAGCTCGACGACCAGCACGAAGTCGCGCACTACTATCAGTTCCAGACGATCGGCGGCTACTTCACGGCCAATCAGATCGACGCGGCGACGGATCTCTATCCGGTGATTCCGAACCCGAACGCGGCGCAGTACACGGCGCAGCAGCAGCAGCTCAACACGGCGTTCAACGCGCTGTACACGCAGTTGATCGATTCGCTGCAGTACGCGTACACGCAGCCGGCGCCGTCGGTGTTCGGCGGCGCGACGGGGTTGATGAACCAGCTCGCGCAGGCCGCCGCGCAGCTCCGCAACGCCGGTTTCGTCCCCGGCACGCAATACGTGGCGGGTCCCACGTTCACTTACCTCGGCACCAACCGGAGGCGTTGATGGGACTCATCCACCTGCCACGCGCCTACTTCAACGGCTTCACGTACTGGGATCCCAGTACGATGAACAACAACGACTACCAGCCGGTGTACGACCCGGCGAACGCGCGACTCAACTGGCCGTGGCTGCAGCGCCACGGGTTCGAGACGGCGCAGCAGTACGATCAGTACGCCACCACGCCCACGGTCGGCACGCCCAACGAAGGGGCGAACGTCAACTACGTCTCGGGCATTCCGCCGGCCGAGTGGAACTACTACGGCGGCAACAACTGCGGGTTCGTGAATCCTGCCGCCCCGGCGATCGAGCAGCCGCAGAACTTCGGCAAACCGCCGGGCACGCTCGCGATCACGGGCTTCACCAATCCGGGCGGCACGCTGGTGACGTCCGGCGATCCGTGGATCGGCCTGCCGCTGCAGCTCAACCTCGGGCTGCCGCCGGCAAAGCTGGTGGACGTCGATCCCGTGTGCCCGTGGAGCTCGCAGATCTTCTGCGACACGATCAACCTCGCGGCGCCGGGCGACGCGTCGGGCCTCGTGGGCCAGACGGCGGGCCGCGCGCATTCGCGGTGGGTGTTCTTCCTGCGCAACGTGAACCTCAACGGCGACGTGCTGATCGCCGGCGTGGGCTCGGCAGCGTTTCAGCTTGGTATTCGTACCGGCCAATTACAGATCTTTGATCAGCAGCCCGCCTCGGGTTCGCTGGCGTCGGATCTGATCGACGTGCTCGTGCAGCCCGGCGTGAAGGGGCTGATGGTGCGGTTCGTCACCTACTTGACGGTGTACTTCCAGGGGCCCGCGTTCCCGGCGCCGCACACCACGGCCACCTGCTGGCCGCAGATCACGCAGCTGTACGCCGAGTATCTCGAGCAGCGCCAACAGTACGAGAGCGGCCAGCTCGCGTCGCCGCCCCCGCCGCCGGTGAATCGGGCCTACAGCAAGACGGTCGGCTGGATCGCGCCGTGGTTCGACGGAGAGCTGCACAGTGCGCCGGGCGGCCGCATGCTCGCGCCCGCGGGGCCGGCGACGGCGCTCCAGCCGACGCTGCCGAAGCCGACGCTCATCGGACCGGCGGTCGTCGAGGCGGCGGCGTCGCCGACCAATCCCGCCGCGGTGGGTCGCATCGCGATCGACCTTGGATCGACGATGCCCGAATACGACGCCACCGCGACCAAGATCGACTTCGGGACGTTCAACATCGGACTGGCGCCGCTGAACAATCCGCGGGCGCCGGCGACGACGATCTCCTCGATTCCGTACGCCGGCGGCTATGACACGCCGACGTACACGTTGACCTCGGGCGTGGTGGACATTCCGGCGTC
>DASZUN010000249.1:0-18145 GCA_035547615.1 Gemmatimonadaceae bacterium
GATCAGGATGAGCGCGTTCAGCCCGATCAGCACGGCGAGCCAATCGTGCCGGATGGTATTCGAGGCGAACAGGATCACGCGCGTGGGCAGCGGCAGCGTCTTCTGGCCGCGCAGGAGCGGCAGGATGCGCGGAAACACGAACCCGATCAGGCCGATGACGAGCAGCGTCACCGCGATGACCACGATGATGGGGTACATCGTGGCTTGCTTGAGCTGAGAGCTGATCGATTCCTGCCAGTCCATGTACTCCACGAGCTGGCGCAGCGCGTACCCCAGCTCGCCGCTCGTCTCACCGGCGCGGATGGTCCCGATGCACAGCTCCGGGAACGCCATCGGATGCTCGCCCATCGCCGCGGAGAGGCTCTTGCCCTCCTCGGACACCGCGTACCGGATCTCGCCGATGATCGTGCGCAGCTTCTTGGACTGCAGCCGCTTGGTGACGTCGTCGAGCGCATCGAGGATCGGGATGCCGACGTCGAACGAACCCGCGACGTACTCGAGGAACGCAAGCAGCTCTTTGCGCTCGATCTTGGCATCGGTGAGCTTGCGAACGCTCGCCGGTTTGTCGCGCGCTTCGGTCCTGATGAGGAATGCGCCGCGCTCGCGGAGCTGGTTTTCCAGCGCCGTTTCGCTCGGCGCGGTCAACCACCCCTCTTGCACTGCTCCCGTATCCGTTAGGGCGCTGTACCAGAAGTCCGGCACTCAATCCTCGAATGACATGCTACGCGGTGACGCGAAGGACTTCGTCGAGCGTCGTGACGCCTGAGCGAACTTTGCGAATGCCGTCGTCCAGGAGGGTGGGACGGCCGGAGATGCGGCGAATTTCTTCCGACGACCGCCTCTCATATATGGCGGAGACGATTTCGTCAGTAATTGGCAAAAACTCGAAGATGCCGATGCGACCGCGAAACCCTGTGTTACGGCAGAGGTTGCACCCCACCCCTTGATACAGCGTCGCATCCTCGAGCCCGAACCGCGCACGCACGCTCGAGGCGAGCTCAGCCGGCTGCTTGCACTCGGGGCAGAGGGTGCGCACCAGACGCTGTCCCGCGATGAGTGAAATCGCCGAGGCGACGATGAATGGCTCGGCGCCCATGTCGAGCAGGCGCGGGATAGCGCCGGCTGCCGTCGTGGTGTGGAGCGTCGTGAGCACGAGGTGGCCCGTCAGGGCGGCGCTCAGCGCGATCTGGACCGTTTCCTGATCGCGCATCTCTCCAACGAGAATCACGTCCGGATCGTGGCGCAGCATGGATCGGAGCCCTGAGGCGAACGTCAGGCCGGCTCGCACGTTAATCTGCGACTGACGGATCTTCTCGATCTCGTACTCCACCGGATCCTCGAGGGTGATCAGGCATCGATCGCCGGTGTTCATCTCGAGCATCGCCGAGTACAGCGTCGTGGTCTTGCCGGAGCCCGTGGGCCCCGTCACCGGGAAGAGCCCGAACGGCTTCCGCATCGCCTCGCGCACGAGCTCGAGATCCTCGGCCACGATGCCGAGCGACTCCATGTGCAGATCCACCCGGCTCCGGTCGAGAATGCGGAGCACCGTGTCCTCGCCGTGCACGGTGGGGAACGTCGACACACGGAGATCGATCAGCCGGCCGTCGATTCGCGTGCGCACGCGGCCGTCCTGCGGAAGCCGGCTTTCCGCGATATCGAGACTCGCGAGAATCTTGATGCGGCTGAGGAGCGAAGGCTGAAGCGATTTCGGGTACGCCGCTCCGTTTTGCAGCAGGCCGTCCACCCGATATCGAATCTGGACGATCTCCTCGAGGGGCTCGATGTGGATGTCCGTCGCGCCCAGCGACACCCCGCGCCGAATCACTTCATCGGCCAGCTCCGCGGCGGTCAGGCCAGTGTCTTCGCCGACCGGCGCAGTCGCGGTTCGCGTCGAGACCGGCGGCGCCGCCGCGAGCGCACCATGTGCATTGGCCGTCCAGCTCGAACGTCCCCGTGCGGCGATCTCGTGTCCGGCGCCGTTCGCGGCGGCGCCGGCATAGAGCCGCTCCACCAGATCGGCGATCTCGGCGGGATCCGCGGCGGCCACGCGGATGTGGCGGCCGGTCGAGCGTTCGAGCGATCGAATCGCGCCGACGTCGAACGGATTGCCCATCGCGACGAGCAGCGCCTTGGCCTCGATGCGCAGCGGCAGGACGTTCTGTGATCTGGCGATGGTGGGGCTCACGAGTCCCACGACGGTGGGGTCGGCGATCAGCTCGCGGGCCTCGAGGAACGGAATGTCCGCGTCCTGGGCGAGCGTCTTGAGCAGGTCGCGCTCGGTGATGTATCCGAGACCGACGAGCGCCTCACCGAACCGTTCCCCAGACGTGAGTCGACGCTTGAGGGCCTCATCGAGCTGCGCTTGCGTGATGAGACCGGATTCGACGAGAGATTCGCCGAGTCGAATTCTGCGCGACGTTGACACGATACCGTTCCGGGATCTGCGGGGACGCGTCAGGCGCGGTCGGCCGTCGTCGGCCAACAACCCGTGGATCGGACAGGGGGGACTACGAGAGGCGAAAAGGGAAGACGAACGCCCAATTATAACCTCCGTGTAACCCTGCCCGCCACGAAATTCGGCGCATGATTGTCGCAAATGGACGCAAAATCTCTCGATGCGTCATAGGACGGGCGGCGAGCATCACGCGTGATGCGGAGATGGCAAGAATTTTTGCTGAGCGCTCAGGGCCGCCAATCCGCGATGAACAGGTTCAGCTCCCCCTGGCCCGAGGCACGTCCCGACGCCCAAACCAGTTGTTTGCCATCGGGGCTGAACATCGGAAAACCATCAAACTCTGGATGGTTGGTTACTCGCTCCAGGCCAGTCCCGTCGACGTTCACCAGGTACAGCTCGAAGTCGCGGCTGTGCGGGTTCTTGTAGTTCGACGAGAAGATGATGCGCTTGTCGTCGGGCGTGAAGTAGGGCGCGAAGTTGGCGCCTCCCAGGTTCGTGATCTGGTGTTGATGGGATCCGTCCGCGTTCATGACCCAGATCTCCATCCGATTGGGCCGCACGAGGCGTTGCTTTAGCAAATCCTCATAGTTCGTGAGTGCCGTGTCGGTCGGGTGCCACGCGCGATATACGATCTGCTTGCCGTCGTGCGAGAAGAACGCGCCGCCGTCGTACCCTTTCGCGTACGTCAGGCGCTTCAGGTTGGAGCCGTCCACGCCCATCGTGTAGAGATCGAGGTCGCCGTCCTTGAGCGACGTGAAGACGATCGTCTTTCCATCCGGCGAGAGTGTGCCTTCGGCCGTGTACACGCCGTAGTTCGTGAGGCGTGTGAGCCCGGATCCGTCGGGGTTCGCGGTGTAGATGTCGTACGGGTCCAGCCCCCACACGTAGCCCTTCGACGGATCCGGCTTCTGCGGGCATGCCGTGTCGGCGGCGTGGGTCGATCCGAAGAAGATCTTCCGGTCGCCATCGTAGAAGTAGCCGCACGTGGTCTTGCCGAATCCGGTCGAGACGCGACGCACGTGGGTGCCGTCGACGTTCATCACGAATTCCTGATCGCACGTCCGGCCGTCGCGCGTCGACTGAAAGATCAGCCGCTTGCCGTCGGCGCTGAAATACGCCTCCGCGTTCTCGCCGCCATGTGTGAGCTCGCGGATGTTGGCGAGATGGCGTTCGCCGGGTTCGGGCGCGACGGGCGTCGCGACGGGCGCGGTACGTACGCAAGCAAAAACCGCCGCCACGAGAGACATCGTGGCGGCGGTTCGTGGCGTTAGTCGCATCCGGAGAATTTATGGCTTTCGGGCCGCTCCCGGAACCGCCGGCGACGCGGCAAGAGTCTCGCCGGCCAGCGTGAACAGATCCCGCTGCGAGCTCGCCTTGTCGAGCAGGTCGATCGCCTTGCGCAGCGGCGCGTCGAACGGCAGGTCGCGGCGCTTGGCCAGCGAATCACCGGCGACGTAATGCGCAACGCGCTGCTCGAGCAGCCGGTTCACGTACCGCGAGGCCGCATCGTACGTCTTGCGGTCCACGGTCACGCCCTTCGACTGCAGCCGGTTGTAGAACTCGTTCGTCCACGCGGGCTGCACGGTGAAATTCGGCTGGGTCCTCTTCGCCAGCTCCATGCTGTAGTCCGTCAGCACGGTGAAGAAGTCCTGCCCCTTGGGCGCGACCGCCTTGGTGAACTCCTGCTCCGCCGTGGTGAGCGTATCGTCCTGGACGATCACGTCTGGCGTGATGCCGCCGCCGCCATAGACCACCCGGCCGCCGTCGGACTTGTACGCCGGGCGGTTCTTCTTGGTCGCGTTGGTCTCCGTCGTATCGGGCGTCTCCACGACGAACTGGCCGTTCACGAACTTGCGGGGACGCTGGATCGACCGGCCGCTCGGCGTGAACCACTTGCCGGTGGTCAGCTTGAGCGCGTAGCCGCCGTCGAGGTTGTACACGCCCTGCACGAGGCCCTTGCCGAAGCTCGTCTGCCCGACGACCAGCGCGCGATCGTGGTCCTGGAGCGCGCCGGTCACGATCTCGGACGCGGAGGCCGTGCGGTCGTCGGTGAGAATGATGATCGGCATCGTCGGCGCGATCGGCGCCACGCGGGCCTTGTAGTCCTCGATCGGTCCCTGGCGTCCGCGCACCGAGAGAATCTCCTGGCCCGGCTGCAGGAACATGTTCGCGACGTCGAGGCTTTGGTCGAGAATGCCGCCCGGATCGCCGCGCATATCGATGATCAGCCCGCGCGCGCCCTGCGCTTCGAACTGCTTGACCGCGTCCTGCACGTTGTCCGCGGCGTTCTCGTTGAACTGCTGGAGCGGGATGTACCCGATCTTGTTCCCGAACGCGAGCGTATACGGCACCGCAGGGATGTGAATCATCGCCCGCGTGAAGTCCGCCTCGATCGGCGACGCGACGCCGGGCCGGGCGAACGTGACGTGCACCTTGGTGCCCACCTCGCCGGTGAGCGAGTCGGAGACCTGCGTTAGATTCCACCCTTGCGTCGAGTGCGTCGCCACGCGAACGATGCGATCGCCTTCGCGCACGCCGCCAGCCTCCGCCGGCGTGTTCGGATAGACCGTGGCCACGGAGATCTGGTGCGTGGTTGGGTCTTCCTGAATCAGCATGCCGAGTCCGCCGTAGCGGCCGCCGGTGCGGCTGTTGAACTGCTTGAGGTCCTGCGGCGTGAGCAGTTCGCTGTACGGATCGTTGAGCTCCTTCACGAGCCCCGCGGCCGCCTTCTCGTAGACGTCGTCCTGAGGAAGCGTATCGACGTAGCGTTGGGCGACCAGCCCCATCACCTGATCGAGCAGCTCAGCGCCCTCGCGTGGAGCACGCGCCTGGAGATAGAAGCCGCCGGCGACGACCGGGATCAGGAGCGCGCCGACGAGCGCGGTTTTGCGAGTACGTGGCATTCGAGTGTCCAGCGGATTGTTTGGTCTTGAAGAATAGCGTGGCCGGTAAGCCGAGTTCGCCCTACCGCTCCGGGACGTCGGCCTCGGAGCCGTGCTCGGTCGCATGGCGAGCCCAGAGTGTCTTCCAGGATAGTGCCACGCCGGAGCGAAACCGCTTTTTCGTCAGGCGGAATCCTTCGGGAGAGATCGCGATGGTGAATGGCTCACCGTCAATCTCGATCTCACGTCGGATGGTCTTGTCGAGCTTGGTGGCCATGGGTCTGAGCTGTACTACCCCGGAGTGGCGGTAAGTTGTCCGTCATCGCTTTTCGACGGACGACGGACTACGTCCGCCCCTTCGCTCCCAGCACATAGTCTACGAACCACTCGCGCTGGTGCTGACGAACCACGGCTTCGCGGATCACGCCCTGTTCCTTCAGCATGTCGTGCGCCGGTTGCAGAACTCGTTGCAGGTGAGAGGGATAGCGCTGCGACAGCGGCAGCTGCTCGCGCAAGCGCTCGAGAGAGACGCGCCACGTCACCGTGCCGGCTGCCCGCGCGGCTTCGATCAAGCGGTACAACCGCCGCGCGACGGGCGAGGCCAGCGCGAGATAGCGAACGACATCGAGCGCCACCACGTAGCGCGCCGCCAGATTCTGGCGAATCACCGGCGAAAGCACGACCCGCGCTTCGCCGGGTTCGCCCGACGTGACGTTCGCGAACAGCGCAAGCTGATCGCGTTCCGAGGCGCGACGGCGCTCCACCATGACCGAGGTGAGCAGCGTGAAGCGAAGATCGGCACGCGCCGACGCTGCGGCGTCATAGTAGCTCCGCTCGGACTGGAGAACGGTGCGTTCGAGCCGCGCGAGCGCGCCCCGCAACTGCTCGTACGTGCGCCCGTCCACCTGTCGCCCCATCGACCGTAGAAAGGCGTGCAAGGTGAAACTGAGAGCGCCATCGACGGGCTCTCCCGCGTCGTGATACCGCCGCATCAGCTCGACGTAGACATCCTGGTCGAACGTGCCGGGCAGTCGATCGCCTGGACTGGCAAGCACGCGCCAGCGGCCGCCGTCCTCGGTCGTGTAGCTGATCGCGGCTTCTTCGGACGACGTGTCGCTCAACCGGAAGAGCGGCAGCTCCTCGAGCGACCGGTCGAACGGGACCGTGCGCGCATGCAGCCTGCGCTTCGCAGCCGCGGTCATTCCCGTCATGCGATCACGTGAGGGCGACGAGTTGGCCGGTGATGGCGCTCGCGGCTTCGGAGCACAGGAACGTCACGGCGTCCGCGACCTGCTCCCGCTCGATATAGCGCACCTTCTCTCCCATGGACGCGACGTTGCTGGCGGTGCGGATCGATGCCGGCGCGACGGCGTTCGCGCGCACGCCGTGCACCCGTTCCTCGGCGGCGATGGCGCGCATCAAGGCGGCGACCCCGCTCTTCGCCACCGAGTAGGCCGACATCTCGGCGGCTGGGGCGCCCTGGGCGACAGGGAGCGATGAGAAGAAGACGATCGAGCCGCGGCCCGCGCGCAGCATCGGAAGGAACGCACGCGCCGTCACGTACGCGGTGGTGAGATTGATCGTGATCTGCCGGTCCCAGACCTCGAGCGAGCTCTCCGCGACCGGCCCACTCATCGCGAACCCGCCGGCCATGTGGACCAGCGCGCGGAGTTTGTCCCCGTGCTCGGCGCGCACCGCGCTCGCCAGCGCAGCGACCGCCGCCGGATCCGCGAGGTCGCATCCGTAGCCGCGTGCGGCCTGTTCGCGAGCCACGATCGCGTTTGCGCGGGCCTGTGCCTTCTCGGGCGAGCGGTCGACCAGCACCAACGAGGCGCCAAGCTCGGCGAACGCGTTCGCGACCGCTTCTCCGACCTGGCCTTCGGCCCCGACGCCTGTGAGCACCACAGTTGAACCGACGTACACGAGGGGTGGGGTTTTGGAGAAGGGTGCCGGGACTCTCGCCGGCTGGAATGTGCCCCAATTGTGCACCATCATCAATTGTAGGCCATCGGGCGTACTCCCATTTCGATGCCGGGCTCGGCGTGGCACGAACCGTGTTAGACAGGGCGCCGGAATGTCTTCGATCAAGCGCCTCGGACTGATCGTCCTCATCGTGGTGGTGCTCGCGCTCGCCCTCATCGGCGGGCTCAGCGTTACGCGGGGTACGCCGATCGGCTCCGTGGTAACGCTGTCCGACTCCGGGCCGCCCACCGTCAACGACTCGCTATTCGAGCGGACGTTCGAGCTGTTCACGGGGACGCACATCTACCCCGGGAACGCGGTGCAGCTCGCGCTCAACGGCAACGGCACCTACCCGCAGCTCTGGGCGGATCTCCGATCGGCGCAGCACACGATCACCGTGCAGATGTACTACTCGCTGCCCGGCGCGGTCGCGGACACGATGGCCAAGGTGCTCGCCGAGCGCGCACGCGCGAAGGTGCGCGTCCTGTTGCTGCTCGACGCGTTCGGCTCGCAGCACCTCTCGCGGCCCTGGATCCGCTCACTCCAGAATGCCGGCGTCGAAGTCGCCAAGCTGCGGAAGCTGCGCTGGTTCTCGATCCACAACGCGAGCGACCGGTCACACGTCCGCGTGGTGGTCGTGGACGGGCGGATCGGCTGGACCGGCGGCTTCGGGCTCGCGGACTACTGGCTCGGAGACGGCCATCACGAAGACCAGTGGCGCGAATCGAACGTGCGCTTCGAAGGCCCCGCGGTCATGGAGCTCCAGGCCGCGTTCGCCGCCGCGTGGGCGGAAGCCACCGGTGAGTTGCTCACGGGATCCACGTTCTTTCCGACGACCGGATTCCAGCCCGTCGGCCCCACGCACGCGGGACTCCTCTACACCGCCCCGACCACCGGCAGCACGCCCGCCGAGCGCTTCCTCGCACTCACGATCAGCGGCGCCCGCAAGTCGCTGTACATCACGAACTCGTATTTCGTGCCGGACGACGACTTTCGCCGGCTACTCGAACGGGCGGTGAAGCGCGGTGTCGACGTGCGCGTGCTCACGGTCAGCAACAAGACCGACGTGAAAACGACCTGGTACGCCGGCCGGTATCACTACGAGGAACTGCTCCGCCACGGCGTGAGAATTTACGAATATCAGCCGACGATGATCCACTCCAAGACGATCGTCGCGGACGGCCTGTGGAGCAGCGTCGGGTCGATGAACTTCGACAATCGATCGATGGCGTTCAACAACGAGTCCAATCTCGTGATGCTCGACTCCACGCTCGGCGCGAAGATGGATAGCGACTTCTTCGACGACCTGCGCTACGCCAAGGAGATCAAGCTCGCCCAGTTCGAGCACCGCTCGCTCTGGTCGAAGATGCTCGAGGCGGGCGCGACGCTGCTCTCGCGGCTGCTCTGAGACTGCCGCGGCGAACGGGACCAGCGGCGAACGACAATCGAGCGGAGAACGTCCGATCTGAACGAACGACGCAATGCTGGGCGCCTGTTTCGTTCCATCGGAAGTGTTCCGCTCATTGGTCCTTCGGCTGTCTAGCTCTACCGGATGTCCTCTCTGCCGAGCGCCGCGCGCACGGCCTCGCGCATCGCGATGAGGGCTTCCTCGCGGGCGGCGGGCGAATCGTCCCGCACGTGCAGCTCCACACCGTCGGCGACGGGGAGCCGTCGCCAGCTCGCGGGGGCGTCATCGTCCGCGGCCTGACGGCGCGTCTCGACCGTGGCGCCGAGGGCCGCGGCGAGCGATGACGCCACGCGACGCTCGAGCGCGTCGCCGGTCAGCTCCTTCATCTCGCTCTTGATCACGTCGAGCGTGATGCCTTCGCGCTGGCGGATCTTGATCGCGAGCAACTGCAGGAAGTGGCGGTAGTTGTACGTGGCGGCCGTCCCCGTGCCCTCGGGCCGCTCCATGAGGCCGTTCGCCACGTAGAACCGGATCGATCGCGCGCTCGGCGCCGCGCGTGCGGACGCGTTCGTGGGCCGCACGCCCGCCGCGTCGACGAGTGCCGTCACGTGGGCCGCGAGCCCACGCGCGTTCCAGGGGGCGTGCTTGGCGTGGGCGCGCAGGAGCGCGATAGGAGAATCAGCCATTTAGAGCTTTATCATTCAGAGCGCACCGGCGGCGCGTGTCCCGTGTCATCAGCCTAACAATAACCCCCACCCCCGCTCACGACAGCGGCGCCGGTGCGGGCGGCAGCGTCAAGGTCAGGGACGTGGAGTCGTCGCCGCTCGCCAGCGCGATCGTGCCGCCGTGGTCCGCCACGACGCGATGCGCGATCGCCAGGCCGATGCCGGTGTGACCGTGCTTGGTGGTGACGAGCGGCTCAAAGGCGTGCTCGAGGACGTCCTGGGCGATGCGCTCGCCCCGATTGGTGAGGTGCGATCGCCACGAACCGTCGGGCAACACCGCGGAAACGATCGACAGATCCGTGCCGGGCGTTGCCGCTTCGATCGCGTTGTCCAGAACGATCGTGAAGGCGTTAGCGAGCTGCTCGGCGTCGAGGTTGCACCTGGCGCGAATCGGCGGCGCGTCATGTTCGGCCTTGAGCGCTTTGCTCTCGAGCGCGCCCTGCCGCGTGGCCAGCACGTCCACCCACACGTCGTCGGGATCGGCCGGCTCCAGTCGCACAGGGGCCGGCCGCCCGTACTCGAGCAGCGCGGCGACGAACGCGTTGAGCCGCTCGGACTCGCGCAGGATGCGGCCGAGGTTCTTCTCGATCACCGGATCATCGGTGATCCGATATCGCAGCAACTGCACGGCGGATGCGATCGCGAATACCGGATTGCGCAGCTCGTGCGCGATCGATGCGGCGACGTTCTGCGAGACGCGAACTCGGTCCAGATCGGGAGCGGCCATGCTGGATATTAAACGACAGCGGAGCGATCGCGAGGATCGCTCCGCTGCGGGTGCGGGAGGCGAAACGACGGCTTAACGGCGGCCTTTCTTCGCGCCTCTCTTGGCGCCGCCTTTCTTGGCGGCCTTCTTCGCCGCGCCCTTCTTCGCGGCTTTCTTCGCCGGGGCCTTCTTCGCGCTCTTCTTCGCTGAGCTCTTCTTGGCCGCTCCCTTCTTCGGCGCCGCCTTCTTGACGGCCGCCTTCTTTGCACCGCCCTTGGCCGCCTTCTTCGCCGGGGCCTTCTTCGCGGCGGTCTTCTTGGCGCCGCCCTTGGCCGCGGTCTTCGCCGGAGCCGACTTCTTGGCCGGAGCGGGCTTCTTCGCCGGAGCGGACTTCTTCGCTGCGGGGGCGGCAGCCGCCGGCGCGGGCGTCGCCGGCGCAGACGGCTCGCTCACCGGGGTAGCGGCCGGAGTCGCGGCGCGCGGGGGTCGTCCGGGGCGCCGCGGCGCCTCGAAGAGCTCCACCTCTTCCTCCTCTTCCTCGACGACGGGCTCCAGCTCCCCTTCCTCTTCGTCATCATCCACATCTTCGGCGCTGTCCCACAGATCGTCGCTCTCGTCCTTGTGAGTCATCCAGCCGCCGTCTTCCTCGTCGTCGTCGTCGTACGACGCACCACCGCCACCGTATCCCAGATCGTCGACGTCGTCATCACGATCGGAGAACCGGAACTCCTCGTGCAACTCGTCACCTCGCGGCATGCCCGCCTCCTGAGGGTTGTGTGATCAGCGCATCAAGACCGTCCGCACACGGCCGCCATTCGGCTGCACGCCGTATGCCCAATACCGAGTCAGCGACATGCATCGTAGGCGACGCTGCATCGCGCACCGGTGATTTTTCATCGCCTTAGTATACTTGGCCGGGCGCTTCGTCAAGAAGATGACGAACGCTTACGACGACGACCGGATCTTACATCATCATGGCAAAACTGATCGTATTGTTTTTTGGCGCCGAAAGCCCGGCGGCCACGCTGGCCAACGCCGCGGCGGATGGGGCGCAGAGTGTTCGCTTCACCGAGGTCGATCTCGTCGCCGGAGCGCCGCACCAGCAGCCCGCCGGACGACGGGTCAAACCGCTCGCGGCGCCCGAGCAGTTGCTCGAGTATGATGGAGTGCTCATCGCCTGTCCCGCCGCCGGGGATGTTCCCACCGAACTCTCGTTGCTGCTCGGGGCGCTCGAACGGATGACGCCAGCGGACTGTTTCACGAATACCGTGTTCGGCGTCGCGGGCGGCGAGAACACCACGCTGCTCGGCCGCGTGGAGCGCCTCGGCGGGATCATCGTGTCAGAGCCCCGCGGGTTCGCCGACCCCGAGGCGCGCGCGCGAGCTCTCGGTGCGCGGGCGGCCAAGGTCGTGGGCTGGGTGCGGCATGCGCTCGGGCACGAGCACGGACACGAGCATGGACACGAGCACCATCACCACTGACGGACTTTCGTTGGTCTGGGGCAAAGCGCCGAAGGACCTGGATTCGCCTGAATCCAGGTCCTTCGCTTTGCTCAGAATGTGGGGCTAACCGTCAGTCGACAAATTCTACGGTTACTGGCTTGGTAATCAGCCCCGCCTCGACGCCGCGCTTCAGGAACTGACGCACCGCCTCGCGCCCGCGCTCCCCGTAATCGAGAGTCCAGTCGTTCACGTACATCCCGACGAACGTGTCGGCTTTGGAGCGCTCGAGACCGCGCGCGTACTGCATCGAGTGGTCGAGCGCAGCTTTGCGGTGCTCCAATCCATATGCGATGCTGCCATGTAGGTGGCGCGAAATCTTGCGCGTCATCTGGTCGCCAAGGTCCTTCCTGACGACGTTCCCACCGAGCGGGAGGGGAAGGCCGGTCTCCTGAAACCACCATTCGCCGAGGTCTTCGATCAGGTGCAGGCCCTTCTCGGGGAAGGTGAGCTGCCCCTCGTGGATCAGCAGGCCGACATCAGCCTTTCCCTCGACGACGGCGTCCTCGATCTGATCGAACGGAATCACGACGGCCTCGAAGTCGGGCTCATAGAGCTGCAGCGCCAGGTAGGCGCTCGTGAGCTTCCCGGGGATGGCGATTCGCTTTCCCTTGAGGTCTGCGCGCGTCATGGGCGTACGGGCGACGAGGCGGGGTCCGTACCGGTCGCCCATCGAGGCGCCGTGGGGGAGCAGGGCGTACTTGTCGGACAGGTATGCGTACGCGTGAATCGAGACCGCGGTGACCTCGAGCTCGCCGCGCATCGCGCGCTGGTTGAGCGTCTCGATGTCCTGGAGCTCGTGAACGTAGGTGAGACCTTCGGTATCGATCTTCCCGGAGGCGAGCGCATAGAACATGAATGCGTCGTCGGAGTCCGGGCTGTGGGCAACGTGAATAGTCGTCATGGACGGCGGGCGTCGAGGGCGATCGTGATGTCGTTTTCGTGGGTGACGTACTCTTCCAACTGCTTGCCGCGCTCGGACGGCGCGGCCTTCTGCAGCGCGTCGTAGTACTTCCGCTCGGCCGCCGTGTCCTTCCGCATGTGCGCGGCGTTCTCGGCCAGGATCAACCCGAGCAGATGATTGGGATATTTCGCGAGGATGGTGTCTGCTTCCGCGCGCGCGAGCTGCTCGTTGCCCGACACCGCGGCGATGCGGCCCATGTCGTAGCGGTCGTCGAGATTCAGGTTGCCGATCATCTGGTAGGCGGTGATCGCCATTGGCGCGAACATCTGCACCGTGTCGGCCTTGCCCTGCTCGTGCGCTTCCATCACGCGGTTGTAGAGGCGGACGGCTGCCTCGGCCGGCGAGAGATTGCTGATGTCCGGCGCCGCGCCGTTGCCGGTCGCGCCGGCAAACGGCGCATTCGGCGCGTTGGCGCTCATTGCTTCGGCGGCGTTGTCGGGAACGGCGCTTGGCGCGCCGCTCGAGGTGCGGCCGAATCGTTGCCCAGCAACGAGCGCGACCACCGCAACGAGCGCGATCGCGGCGACGCCCCAGGGGAGCGCCGATGAAAAGCTGCGCGCATCACCGGAACGAGGATCGGCGGCGCCGGCCGGCGATCCGCAACGGTGGCAGAACTTGGCGCCGGGAGAGAGTGGCGCATCGCACGCCGCGCAGGTCGCGCCGGCGAGCGAGGCGCCGCAATTCGAACAGAACTTGCCGACCGCATCCGCGCCGCAGGCGGGACAGGTCTGGTGCTGCTCTGGAGTTGACGGAGAACCCATGCGGTAAAGCTACACGGACGACGCCGTCACGTCAGTTCGCGCTCGCGAGCTGTGTGATGCGCTGCGCGAGGCCGAGGGCGTATTCGGGCCACCACTGCCCGGCCTTCGGACCACCGTTGCACGTTCCGTCCGACTCGCCCGGCTGCTTGATCCAGAGGAACGCGTCGACCGAGCTCATCCCCGTCTGCGTAGTCGGCGCCACGCCGAGGGCCTGACCACCGGGGTTGCACCACTGACGGTCGGCGGTGCCGCCCACACCGTTGCGGCCGGTGTCGATCACATAGTGCTTGCCGCCGAGCAGCCGCGAGAGCGAGTTGCCATAGGCAACGTTGTCCGCCGTCGAGAAGAAATTCGAGACATTCAGCGAGAAGCCGTCGGCCTGCTCGATGCCGGCTTGGCGAAGCCGGCTCGCCATCTCGGTCGCGCTCACCCAGTGTGCATTGCCCGCATCGAGATAGACGTACGCACCGGCCTGCTTGAGCGTGCTCACCGCGTTGCGCAGCATGCTGAAGCGGACGTCGCGCGCGGCGCTAGACAGGCAGCTGCTCTGCGCGACGGCATCGGGCTCCAGCACGACGATCGCCTTGCGGCCGGACAGTCCGTTCGCGAAGTCGCGGATCCACTTCGAATAGGTCGCGGCATCACCAGCGCCTCCGGCGGAGTAGCTGCCGCAGTCGCGATCCGGGATGTCGTACGCGACCAGCACCGGCACCGCGCCCTGGGACGATGCCTGCGAGACGAGCCCGTTCACGGCGTTGCGCACGTTCGACGTCCAATTGCCCAGCCAGGTCGCCACCGGCTGTTGCGCGATGTAGCGCATCTTGGCGGCGTCGGCGGGGCGCGAGCTCTTCCAGGCGTCGGCTTGGCGCGCCGCGGGCGAGCCCTGATTCACGAACAGTCGAACGCGCGAGAGCGCGCCGGTGACCGAGGCATCAGGCAACACGGCGCCCGCGACCTGGACTGAGCCAAGGACGCCGGCAACGGCAACAATGGACATCTTCGCCGAGCGACTAGCGCGGCGAAATACGACTTTTCGCATGTAACCTCCCCAACGGCACGAAAGTTAGTGTCCTGGTTGGATTTAGGCAACCTAAACCATTGTGTCTCAAGGGCTTAGCAAGCGCATCCGTGGCGGCGCACGCCGCGGAATGGTGCGCGCGTTGCAACTCTGTGCCGAGCTACATCCCAGCAGAGCGAGAGTCATGATGCTGATCAATACCCCAGTCGCGCGCTTCGCGATCGCAACGGCGGGAATCGCGGGGGCGACGTTCGCGTATCACTCCAAGCGAGAGCAGCACAAGCCGTCGGCCGACATGAACGTCACGCTCGCCGCGTCAGCGGCGGCGCTCGACAGTCCGGCGGCGTACGGCGCGCCGCTCACACCGCCGCCCGTAAGCTCCGACGAGCAGAAGGCGTTTCTCGATCAGAGTGCGCAGACGGCGTGGGCATTTATCCGGCGCAACTACCAGCCGAACACGGGGCTGGTCGTGGCGCACGAGACATATCAATTCGTGACGGTGTGGGACATCGCGAGCACGCTCGCGGGCTACTACGCGGCGCATCAGCTCGGCCTGACGACGGATGCCGACTACCACGATCGAATGACGCGCGCGCTCGAGACGCTACGGGACGCGCCGCTGTACGACGGCAAGGCGTTCAACAAGCTCTACGATGCGCGCAGCGGATCCATGGTCGGGCGGAACGAGGAGCGCTCGAGCTCCGGCTACGGATGGTCGACGCTCGACACCGGGCGTCTGCTGATCTGGCTCAAGATCCTCGCACAGAGCGATCCGACGCTCGCTCCGCTCGCGGAGCAGGTCGTATCGCGGTTGAAGCTGGACGCGATGGTTCATGACGGGTATCTGCAGGGGCGCGACATCGATCTGCGCACCGGCAAACCGGGCGACTACCAAGAAGGGCGGCTCGGCTACGAGCAGTACGCCGCGCAGGGATTCGCCGCGTGGGGGGAACAGGCCAAGCACGCGTTGGAGTTCAGCAACGCGCGTGTGGTGACGACGGACGGCTACACGTTTCCGGCGGACAAGCGCGGCGGCGACCTGCTGACCAGCGAGCCGTTCATTCTCATGGGGATGGAGCTCGGCTGGCGCACGCCCGACTGGCAGAAGTACGCGCGAATGGTCTTCGACGCGCAGCAGCAACGCTTCGAGAAGACCGGGGTGATGACGATGACGAGCGAGGACGCGATCCCCGAGCCGCCAGCATACTTTTATTATTATTTGCTCTATCGCGACGGCAAGCCATTCGTCGTCACGACGCCGTCCGGCGCCGCGGCCCCGCACGGCGTGCGGTGGGTGAGCGCGAAGGCGGCGTTCGGCTGGCATGCTCTGCTGCCGAGCAACTTTACCTGGCAAGCGCTGCAGACGGTGCGTAACGCCGAAGCACCGAACCGCGGGTGGACGGCTGGTGTGTTCGAGAACAGCAAACAGTCGACGCGCAGCTTCAACCTGAACACGGCCGCGATCGTGCTCGAGGCCGTGCTGTACGCGCAGCGGCACTGCCCACTGATCGAGACGTCCTGCGGGGCAGGCTGAGCGAGCCCCGACTTCACCGATGCATCGCCGTGGACGCAGAGCGCGCGGGGTGGCGCTCTGCGTCGCTCACGCGACCCGCGTCGCGTCCTTTGCCGACGGTTCGATCAGTGCCGGCTCGAGTGCTGGCTCGAGTGCCGGCTCCAGTGCCGGCGCCGCCGCGTGCCTCCCGAAGTGCCGACCCCACGAGACCGCGCGGCTCACCCACGACGGGCGGCAGTCGTTCGTGCAGATGCCGATGGCGAAGCGAATATTCCGCGGAGATTCGAACGCCCGGCTGAACACCACGGTGCCCGCGCCCTTGAGTGAGGTGCCGGGCACCTCGTATTCGATCACCGTGCCCGGCAGGGCCGGCTGATCCATGAGGAGCCGCGCACCGCTCTGGCTGACTTCCTCGAGCAGGGCGATGGCGCTCGTCGACGTCGCGTCGGCGCCGTGCGCGCGAACGAGCGCGGGAAGCTGAACGGGCCGACGCTGCGCCACGCGGAGGTCCCGCATGCGCTCGGCGAAGTGCGACAAGAGGTGCACGGACTGGCGATAGCGCTGCTGCCAGAGCGGCACCGAGTGATGCGTGCAGTGCAGCTCGATGGCGTCGCGATCGGTGAGCGGAAGGTCGTCGTCGAACTGCACGCCATGCGCGTATACGCGCCCGAATCGCGTGTCGATCGAGGTCACGCGTTTGATCGTGCCGCGCGCCCGCACGTGTGCGGTCGTGAGCGCGAGCGGAATCCCCACGGCGGTGCCCTCATCCAGCCGAGCCGTCGAACGGAACGAGAGACCGCGCGCATTGAGGTCCTGCACCGTGGCGGCAAACGCCGATGCCGCATCCGCTGAAAGGAGCGGCTGGACCTGCACCGGAAGCGTGTCGACGAAGCGGTAGTCGGTCCGCTGCTGGCGCGAGAGAATGCTGTGGCGCACGACGTAGAGTGCGAAATAGAGATTCCAGCACACCCACGCCGCGTTCACCAGGAACGCGGCGGACATGACACCGCTGACCTGATATTCGATCCAGTCGTAGCGATACGCCAGCATTGCGAACGGCAACGCGAACATCGACAAGATGGCGAGCGCGAGTTGCGGCGCGTACGTGCGCCACGGAACGTCGCCCTCGCCCTTCGGCGTGACCTTGAACTTCAGCGGCTTGCGCGTGAAGAGCGCGCTCACCGCCATGATGTACGTGAAGAACTTGGTCATGTTGTAGCGCTCGGAGATGAGGATCCATCCCGTGCCGCGCGACAACAGCTCGAACGAGGCGATGCTGAGTGCCACGTACGGAATCAGGCGGATCATCAGCTCGCGATCGCTCACGCGAACCGGCAGCACGCCCGTGTAGAGGAACACGAGCGGAGCCAGGTAGAAGACGAGCTTCTGCAGGCCATCGAAGTACGATCCGACGGAGGCGAAATACTGCAGCCGCTGTCTCCAGTTCAGCCCGCGGTAGAACAGCGGATTCATCTTCCGCAGGATCTGCATCGAGCCCTGGCCCCAGCGGAGGCGCTGCACGTGGTACTGGCCAGCGGACGCGGGCGCGAGACCGTACGCCAACGTCTCGCCGTGGTAGACGGACTGCCAGCCGCGCGCGTGCAGCACGAGGGACGTCTCCATGTCCTCGGTGATGCTCCGCGTCGAGAACCCGCCGATTGATTGCAGCGCTTGGCGGCGGAGGATGCCGCAGCTTCCACAGAAGAACGCCGCGTTCTGCGCGTCCTTGCCGGGCTGAATGAGCGAGAAGAAGATGCGATTCTCCTCCCACATGCGCCGCCCTTCATCGTTCACGACGTGCGTGAACGAGTCGCTGGTGTTGTAGAAATCCTGCGGCGTCTGCACGAACGCGACGCGTGCGTCGTTGAAGTAGCCGAGCACGCGGTCGAGGATGTTGGGCAACGGCACGTGATCGGCGTCGAGCTGGAGGATGAACTCGCCGCGCGTGTGTCGTAGCGCGTTGTTCAGGTTGCCCGCTTTCGCGTGCTCATTGCCTTTTCGCCGGATGTACCCGATCCCGAGACTGCGCGCCATCGCGCGGACTTCGTTCCGCTTCCCGTCGTCGAGAATGTAGGTCTTGTGCGGATAGCGGATCGCGCACGCGCCGAGTGCCGTGCGTCGGATGAGCTGGAGCGGCTCGTCATAACACGTGATGAACACGTCGACGGTGCGGCGCTCCGGCGCCGGCGGCGGCTCGCGACGCTTCAGCCGCCACACCGTCAGCAGCAGCAGCGTCGACATGACGAGTCCGT
>DASZUN010000250.1:0-4959 GCA_035547615.1 Gemmatimonadaceae bacterium
GCAAGCCGATCCGCGCAGGCGCAGGCCTTGTACGCCCAGTAGACTTCGCCCCATGAAAAAGATCGGCTTTCTGTCGTTCGGCCACTGGACCGCGTCCCGCCAATCGGCCGCACGGTCCGCGCGCGACGTGCTGCAGCAATCGATCGAGCTGGCGGTCGCGGCGGAGCAGCTCGGCGCGGACGGCGCGTACTTCCGCGTCCACCACTACGCGCAGCAGCTCGCGTCTCCCTTCCCGCTCCTCGCGGCGATTGGCGCCAGAACGAGCCGCATCGAGATCGGCACGGCCGTGATCGACATGCGCTACGAGAATCCGTTCTACATGGCCGAGGACGCGGGCGCGGCCGATCTGATCGGCGGCGGCCGTCTGCAGCTCGGCATCAGCCGCGGCTCGCCGGAGCAGGTCATCGAGGGATGGCGGCACTTCGGCTATGCGCCGCCCGAGGGCGGGACCGACGCCGACCTGGGCCGGCGCCACGCAGAAGTCTTTCTCGAGTTGTTGAAAGGCGAAGGATTCGCGCGCCCCAATCCGCGGCCGATGTTCCCCAACCCGCCCGGGTTGCTGCGGCTCGAGCCGCACTCCGCGGGGCTGCGCGATCGCATCTGGTGGGGCTCGGCCTCCAACGCCACGGCGATCTGGGCCGCGCAGCTCGGCATGAACCTGCAGAGCTCCACGCTCAAGGCGGACGAGACGGGCGAACCCTTTCACGTCCAGCAGGCGCGCCAGATCCGCGCGTTCCGGCACGCGTGGTCCGAGGCGGGGCACGCGCGCGAGCCGCGCGTGTCGGTCTCCCGATCGATCTTCGCGCTGATGAACGATCGCGACCGACTGTACTTCGGCCGCGACGACAGCAGCGATCAGATCGGCGCCATCGACAACATGCGGGCCATCTTCGGCCGGTCGTACGCCGCCGAGCCGGAGGCGTTGATCGAGCAACTGCGAGGCGACGAGGCAATCGCCGAAGCGGACACCCTCCTGCTCACCGTCCCCAACACGCTCGGCGTCGACTACAACGCACACGTGCTCGAATCGATCCTCACCCACATCGCGCCGGCGCTTGGCTGGCGATAATCCATTTCTGACGTGACCCTGCTTTCGCTGTCCAACATCGGCGTGTCGTTCGGCGCGACCGAACTGTTCAAGAACGTCACCTTCACCGTCGCCGAAGGCGAGCGGTGGGGCATCATCGGCCGCAACGGCGCCGGCAAGTCGTCGATCTTCAAGCTCATCACCGGCGAGCTGGAGCCAACCGTGGGCAGCGTCGCGCGGAGGCCGGGGCTGCGCTGGGCGCTGCTCGACCAGCACCGCGCGTTCGAAGGCGCGACGACCGTCTGGGAAGCGGGAGCGGCCGCGTGGCGCGACGTGATCGCGCTCGAGAAGCGCATCGCGCAGCAAGCGATCGAGCTGGGTGAGCTCGGCGAGCGCGTCACCGACGCGTTCCTCGAGAGGTTCGGCCACGACCAGGAGCGATTCGCCGATCTGGGCGGCTACACGTATCACGCGCGCGTCGACGCGGTGCTGCAAGGGCTCGGCTTCGACGCCGAAGAGTCGAAGACGCGGCTCGTGTCCTCGCTCTCGGGCGGCGAGCGCGGGCGCGTGGGGCTCGCGGCGCAGCTCATCGCGCCCGCCGACCTGCTGCTGCTCGACGAGCCCACCAACCATCTCGACCTCGAGACCACGACGTGGCTCCAGGAATGGCTCGGCGACGCCGCCGAGACGGTGATCGTCGTCTCGCACGACCGCGCGTTTCTCGACGCGATCTGCACGCACATCCTGCACGTGGAAGGGCGCACGAGCGAATGGTACAAGGGCAACTACAGCCAGTTCGTTCCCCAGCGGGCGGAACGCCGGCTCACGCGCGACCGCGAGATCCAGAAGCAGATCGCGTACGTGAAGAAGGAGGAGGAGTACATCCGGCGGAACATTGCCGGCGTCAACTCGTTCCAGGCGAAGGGCAAGCGCAAGCGACTGGAGCGGCTGCCGCGTCTCGCGCCCCCGCCGGGCGATCCGGCGGCGATGGATCTCAAATTCGAGATTGCTGAACGCGGCGGCGATCAGGTCATCGCCATCGAGGACCTGACGGTCGACGTGCCCGGCCGGGTGCTCGTGGAGGACTTCACGGCCGTGCTGCGTCGCAATGACTTCGTCGCGCTCATCGGGCCCAACGGCGCGGGCAAGTCGTCGTTCATCTCCACGATCATCGGCGACCGCGAGCCGGCGAGCGGCGAGGCGAAGATCGGCGGCTCGATCACGCCCGCGTGGTTCCGGCAGGACCTCGGCGATCTTCCGCTGCGGAAGACGTTGTACGAGGCGATCCAGGACCAGCGTCCGCTCTGGAGCCGCGGTCAGATCCAGAACTGCCTCGGCGCGTTCGGCTTCAGCGGCGACGAGGTGCAGCGCGAGATCGCCACGTTGAGCGGCGGCGAGCGGGCCCGCGTGGCGCTCGCGCTGATGACGCTCGCCCATGCCAATCTGCTCATCCTCGACGAGCCGACGAACCACCTGGATGTCGAGAACATCGAGGCGCTCGAGGACGCGCTGGAGGACTACGACGGCTCGGTGCTGCTGGTGAGCCACGATCGCGCGTTCCTGCGCGAGGTGGCGACGCGCGTGTGGGAGTTCGACGGGACGCGGCTCCGGGACTTCGACGGGCCATTCGTGGAGTGGGAGGCGGACCGGGCGCGGCGGAAGGCGAAACGGTAGCGCGGCGCCGCCGTCTCGGCTGTCTGGTGTCATCCATCCCGTGGATCCTCGATAGATTGCCGCAGCGGCGGAACGAACGGCTGGCCAGCGCCGGCCCGATGCGTACTCGGTGCATCGGCGGCTCGCGCTGACGCGGCTCGCTCATTGCGGCACCGCGCAGAGGGCCAACACAATCGAATTCGGAGGACGACGATGACCACACGTACGCTCGCATTCCTCGCCGGCATGCTGGCCGCGGCTGGCGTGGCCGGCGCCCAGCAGCCGATGCACCCGATGCACATGCAAGGGCCGTCGGCGATGCCGTGCGACATGCACGCGATGATGATGGGGCCGATGATGGACGGGCAGATGGGCGGCCGAATGGGCGGCCGAATGGGCGGCCGGATGGGCGCGATGATGAACGACTCGTCGATGATGGCGAGGATGGGCTCCGAGCTCGGCCTCACCGATGCACAGATGCAGCAGATGCACGCGATGGAGCAGCGCGCGTGCGCGGCCGCGGAGCCGCACATGCAGGCGGCGATGCAGGCGCACGAGGCCGCCATGCAGGCGCTCACGGGCGATCATCCGAGCCTGGATCATTTTGAAGACCAGCTCGACCAGGCGTCCAAGCACATGGTCGAAGCGCAGGTGGCGATGGCGAAGGAGATGCTCGCCTTCCGGAACACCCTCACGCCGGCGCAGCGCGAGAAGATGGACCAGATGCACCAGCGGATGATGCAGGGTCGGCGGTGAGCGAGCATTGACGAGACCGGTCGGCCGAGCGCGAGCATCGGCCGGCCAGTCCCGCTTGGCGCGTGCCTTGCCTTTCATGGGCACGAATGCCTGCGATGCACGCGATGCCGACTGTGGGCGGATCGATTGACGACCGCCGAGGCCTGCGCCGAAAGGTCCTGCTCCGACTCGCCATCCTGATCGTGATCCTCGGCGCCGCGAGCTTCGTGGCGTGGCGGCTTGGCTACTTCGATCTCCTCAAGAACGGCGGGCTCCGCCGGCTCATGGACCGCCTGCACCGCGTGCCATGGATCGGGCCCTTGTACATCGTCGGATTTGCCATCGTGGCGGCACTTGGCATTCCGCTCACGCCGTTGGTGCTTCTCGGCGGGGCGCTGTTCGGGTTCGTCGAGGGCGTCGTGGTTGCGTGGGTCGGGCTCGTGCTCGGAACCTCTGGCGCCTACTGGATCGCGCGGGTCATCGGCGGCGCGTCGGTGACTCGGCTCCTCTCGGGACATGAGGACATCGTGGCGAAGCTCCGCGGACGCAGAGGGTTTCTGACGCTGCTGCGGCTCCGCGCGATACCGCTGATCCCGTCGCTGCTGCTCGACTACTCCGCCGGCACCGCGCGCATGGACTACATGGCGTACGTCGGCGCGACGATGCTCGGGTCGTTGACGAGCACCATGATCTTCGTATTTCTCGCGTCGCACGTGGCGACGGGACTGACCACGGGTGCCGCGCACAAGGCGTTGGTCTGGTCAGTGGCCGCCGGCGTCGTGCTCGTCGCGATGAGCTTCGCGCCGGCGCTCGTGGCTCGCATGCGCCGGACGTGATCGGCCGCCGGCGAGGGGTGGCCCGAGTTCTGCTTTAGAGCCACCTCGAGCAGTGGAGCAATCCCGCACTCGATCCAACCAACCATGACCATGAAACAGGCCGACATCACCACGCGTGCGAATCGCGCGACCGAGCGCCGCACCAAGCTGCGCCTCCGCGAATTGTGTGACGAAGTGCTCGCCTCGTATCATCAGGCGCGCGGTCACGAGCTGTTCTCGAACGACGATCGGGCCATCGCGCGCGAGCTGATGGCGTCGGTGGTGACGCCGCGGTGATTCTGACGCGCGCGGATCGGCATTCGCGCAATTGAAGACGATCGTGCTAACAAAATGCACACGCCGTCGGAATCAGTGATTCCGACGGCGTGTGCGGTGTTGGCGGTCTGAGAGCGGGCGATGGGACTCGAACCCACGACGTCCAGCTTGGGAAGGTGACCGGTCTACGGATGCGCGATCCGGAATAGCACGGTACTCCAACGCCTTCCGTCCATCACGGGTCGAGCTGGAACGGCGACTCCGGACGAGAAAACGGGACTCGGTGGACCCTCGGTGGACCTTCGGCACGCTAACCTCAGCGCGTGCGCCGTGGAACCCACACGGGCGCGCCCTCCTCCGTCGAGTTGTCCGTCAGCAGATGGAAGTCGGAACCATCCGCGCGCATCACCGCGATCTCGCCATACGGCTGGAAGGTGACGCCCAGCAGCAGCT
>DASZUN010000251.1:0-13495 GCA_035547615.1 Gemmatimonadaceae bacterium
CGTCGGCACGCCGGTGCTCGACGTCGCGCGGCATCTCCTCGCCGCCGCCGGCACGAACACGCCCATCGAGTTCGCGCCCAAGCGTGCCGGCGAACCACAGCACTCCTCGATCGCGATCGACCGCGCGCGTCGTGTCCTTCAGTGGGCTCCGCGCGTCTCGTTAGCGGACGGCCTGGCGGACACCTTCCGCTGGTTCGCGGCCCGCAGTGCCTCCGCTGCCACTTCTCGCCTCTGACCTCATTCCTCGTGCACGTCGCCTTCTTCGCCCTGCAAGCGCTCCACGGCGCGGTTCCGACGAATCCGCTCGATCTCATCCTCGGCGCGTCGATGATCACGAAAGTCGTGCTCATCGTGCTCGCGTTCCTCTCGCTCCTGAGCTGGGCCGTCATGTTCGCCGTCTGGCGCGCGCTCTCCAGGGCGTCGACGACGTCCGAGAAGTTCTCGCACGAGTTCGAGCACGTGTCGCGACTCGAGGAAGCGGGCGCGCTGGCCAAGCGCTCGCCGCCCAACGCGCTGGCGCGGCTCTTCCTGCGCGCCGTGCACTTCGTGGGCGACGCGCGCGTCGCGAATCAGCAGCTTCGCGAGCTCTCGGGCGGCACGACGACCGATGCGCCCGCCGCGGCGACGCTCACGGGTTCGCAGATCGAGACGTTGCACCTGCTGCTCGACACCGAGGCGTCGACCGAGCGCGATCGCATCGGCCGGTTCCTGCCGTGGCTCGCGACGATCGGTTCGGTGAGCCCGCTGATCGGGCTGCTCGGTACGGTGCTCGGCGTCATCGAGGCGTTCCTCGGCATCGCGACCAAGGGTTCGGGCAATCTGGCGGCGGTTGCACCCGGCGTGGGCGAAGCGCTCACCGCGACCGCGGCCGCGCTCGCCGTGGCGATTCCGGCGACGTTCGGCTACAACATCTTCGCGAGCCGGTTGAACCGCTTCGACGCGACGATGGAGAACTTCGGCACCGCGGTGATCGCGCTGCTCGTGCGCGAGGGGCGGATCTGAGATGCCGCGCCGCGCGCGCCGGCACCGCTACGAGCTGAACGCCGACGTCAACGTCGTCAGCCTGATCGACGTCATGCTGCTCCTGCTCGTGATCTTCATGATCACCGCGCCGATGATGCAGGGCGGCATCGACATCTCGCTGCCGCAGGCCCAGTCGAAGCCGCTGGAGTCGAAGGGCGAGCTGTCCGTCTCGGTCAATCGCGCCGGCGAAGTCCGTATCGGCGAGGAGGGACCGTACACCGTGAGTGAGTTCAAAGTCGCGTTCCCGTCCGTGGCGCAGAACCGAACCGCCAGCGGCGTGTATCTGAGAGCAGACCGAAGCGTCGACTATGGAACCATCGCTCAACTGCTCGCGATCATGAACGCCAACGGCGTCACGAACATCGGCCTGGTCACCGAGCCGGAGGACGTTCGGTAAGTGACCGCGCTTCCGGCGCCCCGGCTGCGCGGTCCGATCGTCGCGTCGATCCTCCTGCACGGAGGGCTGATCGCGGCGGTCGTGCTGTTGCGTCCGCCGCCACCGCCGCCCACCCCGCCGATCTACCGCGTGCAGCTCATCGCGGCCCCCGCGGGCGAGCGCGCAGTGGGCGTGGTCCAGGATCAGCCGCCGACCGCCGAGCCCGTCGAGAAGACGACACCCACACCGCCGCCGCCGGCGAAGGCGGTTCCGACACCGAAGCTTGCCGCGCCGACCAAGGCGAAGCCCAAGCCGACGCCGAAGGCGGTGACGCAGGTTCCAAATCCCGACAAGTCGAAGACCGCGCAGGCGAAGCCGGCGGGCGGCGGAGAGACCGGCGGGAAGGGCGCCGACGTAGCGAACGTGAATACGCCGGGTATCGATTTTCCATATCCTGGGTACATCAACAACGTCGCCCGCCAGATTCTTCTGCGCTTCCGTCCCGTCGGCAACTACACCGCGACCGTGCGGTTCGTCATTCGACGCGACGGGACCGTCGATCCAAACAGCATCGCGATCTCGGAGCACGCGCAGAGCTGGAACTTCGAACAGGCCGCGCTCGCCGCGGTCGAGGCCGCAGCCAACGCCAAAGCCTTCGGCCCGCTTCCCGGCAGCTTCAACGAAGACATCCTCCCGGTGCAATTCCGGTTCACTCCCTCGATGTACCGATGATGCGATTCTCTCGCACACTCTGGCTCCTCGCGCTCGTCGCGCTCCCGGCGGCGCGGATCGCGCGCGCGCAGGACACGACCTACCGCGGCATCACGATCAACGGCGTGTACGATCCGACGCGTGACAAGTACACGGTCGTCGTGCTCCCGGTGACCGGCGCGTTCGGCGATTCGATCCAGACGATCGTCAAGCGCGACCTCGACTTCAGCGACCACTTCACGCTCACGCCGATCGACTCCACCGATCCGAGCGCGCTCAAGAACGCCGGCAGCGCGGCGGGGCTCAACTACCCGCTCTTCCAGCACCTCGGCGTGCAGGCGATCGTGCAGATGACCATCGTGCCGACGGGCCTGCACGTCGCGCTCCACGACGTGACCCGCGGCGCGGTCGTCAACGTCAAGGAATTCGCGCTCGCCGGCAATCCGTTGAGCCGCGACTGGCGCCTGTCGATCCATCAGGTATCGGACGAGGTCACACGCTGGGTGACGGGGCAGCGGGGGATCGCCGCCACGCGCATCGCGTACCTCCGCGGTGGGAGCATTCGCGTGATCGACAGCGACGGCGCATCCGAGATCACGCTCCCCACCGAGCCGAACGCGATGAGCCCCGCGTGGAATCCGGCGGCGACGATGATCGCGTACAGTACGTACGCGGTGAACTCGCGCATCGTGCTCATGGATCTCGCGACCGGCCAATCGCACACGCTCGTCGGACCGACCCGCAATACGAGCTACACGACGCCGGTCTTCACGCCGGACGGCAGCCGCGTGGTCTATACGCGCGCCGGCGAAACGGAGAGCGATCTGTACGCCGTCGGCGTGAGCGGCGGTCCGCGCCAGCGGCTCACCGCGGGCTCGCGCGGGGTCGAAGAATCGCTGCCGACGGTGAGCCCGGACGGCCGTCGAATTGTCTTTGTGAGTAACGCGCTCGGCCGCCCGGAGTTGTATATTATGGACTCCGATGGAACCAACGCCGACGTCCTCACCAACTATGACTTCAGCGAGAAGAACTATCGGACCGACCCCGACTGGTCCCCGGACGGCCGCCTGATCGCGTATGCGGAGCGGATCAACGATCGGTTTCAGATTCGCACCATCCCGATCACGGGCGGGACGCCCAAGCAGTTGACCAGTGACGGCGAGAACGAGCAACCCTCCTGGGCGCCCGACGGGCGGCACCTCGTTTTCACGTCGTCGCGGACCGGCGTGCGGCAGTTGTGGATTCTCGACACCGAATCGAATCGCGTGCGGCAGTTGACCAAATCGGCGGGATCCCGGCTTCCTGCCTGGTCGGCGCGGCTCGGTGCCGGCGGGGCGAACTAGTATTAAGAACCTGGTATTCGACAATCCGAAACACCCATCCAGCCACCACTCGGAGACCCCCACACATGCGCATTCCGCGGATCGCTGCTCTGACCCTGGCGGTCGTCAGCGTGGCCACGCTCGACGCCTGCCACAAGAAGCCCGCTCCGGCCCCGACGCCCGCTCCGGCGCCCGGTCCGAACCAGGACAGCATCAACGCCGCGCGGGAACGGCAGCGGATCGCCGATAGCATCGCCGCCGCGCAGAAGCGCGCCGCGGACAGCGCCGCCGCCGCCGAAGCCGCCGCCCGGGCCGCCGCGGCCGCCGCGGAGAACGCGCGCGCCGCGCTCACCGCGATGGTCCACTTCGACTTCGACAAGTCCGACATCCGCCCCGAGGACCAGCAGATCCTCGACGCCAAGGTGCCGGTGCTCCAGGCGAATCCGAGCGTCACGATCCGCGTCGCCGGCCACACCGACGAGCGCGGCTCCGACGAGTACAACCTGGCCCTCGGCCAGCGCCGCGCGGCCGCGGTGAAGGCGTACCTCGTGCAGCACGGCATCGCGGATTCGCGCATCGAGACGATCAGCTACGGGGAGGAGCGCCCGATCGCCCAGGGTCACGATGAGAGCGCGTGGTCGCAGAACCGCCGCGCCGAATTCGAGATCACGGCCGGCGGTGAGTCGCTGAAGGCTCCGTGAAGCGCTGGACCGCGCTGACCCCGGCGGTGCTCCTGGCCGCCGGCGGTTGTCTCGCATCGAAGAGTGACATTCGCCTGTTGCAGGACGAGCTGCGCGCCACGCGCGCGCAGCTCGCCGGCGGCGACACCGCGATCCTGCGCGCCGATCAGTCGCGCGCCCGCCAGATCGAGGCGTTGTCGTCCTCGGTCGAGCGCGTGAACGACTCGGTCCGCGTGCTCGCGTCCCGTCTCGCGTCGCTCCAGGCGAATTCCGCCGGCGAATTCGACGCGATCGGCAAGCAGGTCGTCCGGATCGAGGCCCTGCTCGGCGAGAACATCCGGAACCTTCAGAACACGCAGGCGCAGCTGCAGGCGTTGCGCGAGCAGTCGGGTGGCGTGCCGGCGGCAGCGCCTGTCGCGCCGGCGACCCCGGGCACCGACACGACCCAGCAGGCGACGGGACCCGGCGCCGCGACGCTCTTCATCACCGCACGGCAGCAACTGCAGGAAGGCGCGACGGCCTCCGCGCGCCGCAACTTCGAGCAACTACTCGCATCGTATCCCAACGACGACCGCGCGTCACGGGCCCAGCTTTATATTGGTGAATCGTACGCGCAGGACGGGAACAGCACTGCCGCGGATTCGGTATACCTGCTCGTCGCGCAGAAGTACCCGACGAGTCCCGAAGCCGCCACGGGGTTGTACCGTCACGGCAAGATGTTGTGGGATGCGAACAAGAAGACCGAGGCGCGCAAGTATCTGGAACGCGTGGCTCGCGACTACCCCAACTCCGACGAAGCGCGACTCGCGAACGACTTGTTGCACGAGAAAGAAGAGTAGATCGCCGGAGCCGAATGCCGATCCCGAAGTCGCAGACAGGTGAAATGCCGTTCCTCGATCACCTCGAGGAACTGCGCTGGCGGATCATTTACTCCCTGATCGCGGTTCTCGTCGGGGTCGGCATCGGATTTTGGGTCGCCGCGCAGTTCGACGCGGTGGGGCTGCTCGCGCGGCCGATCCTCCCGTTGATCCCCGAGCACAAGCTCGCGTTCATGCATCCGAGCGAGGGGTTCACGGTCATTCTCGACGTGGCGATGACCGTCGGGTTCGTGCTCGCCTCGCCCGTGCTCCTGATCCAGCTCTGGGCGTTCCTCGCGCCGGCGCTCCGGCGGCACGAGAAGAAGGTCGCCATCGCCGTGTTGTACGCGGGAATCCTGCTCTTCGCGAGCGGCGCGGCGCTCGCCTACTTCGTGGTCGTGCCGCTCGCCCTGCCATGGCTCTTCCAGTTCGGCGGGCCCTCTCTCGTGCCGCTCATCTCGGCCGAGGACTATTTCAATTTCCTGTTCTCGATGATCCTGACGTTCGGCCTCAGCTTCGAGCTGCCGATCGTCATCCTCGCGCTCGCGGCGCTGGGTATCGTCACGCCGCAGTTCCTGAACAAGTATCGCCGCCACGCCGTGGTGGTCATTGTCATCATCGGCGCGTTCCTGACGCCGGGTGACATGGTGTGGACGACCGTGGCGCTCGCCGTGCCGCTCTACCTGCTCTACGAGCTGAGCGTCATCGGCGCGTACTTCGTGTATCGCCGACGGCAGAAGCGGGCGCTGCTGCGGGCGAACGATTCGGGCGTCCCCGCGTGAGACCCTGGCTCGCGGCGGCCGTCGCCACCATCTGTCTCGCCGCCGCGGCGGGCGCGCAGCGGCTTCCGGGTTTGCCGGGCATTCGGCCGGGCGGCCAACAGCCGATTCGGCGTGACACCACCAAGGACTCGACGGCGCTCGTGCGCTGGCCCACGCCGGACAGCACCGCACAGAAGCTGCTCGGTCTCAAGGGCTATTCGATCACGCGCTACCAGGGCGACACGGCGACGTTCAACGCCCAGACGCGCGCCCTCGACCTGCTCGGCGACAAGCAGAAGAAGCTCAAGGCGGTCGTGCAGCGCGACTCGCAGACGGTGGTCAGCGACAGCGGCATCTTCTACACGGAAGCCGCACATCGCGTCACGACCGGCGGCCACTACGTGCTCAGCGATCCGTCGAGCGGGCAGGCCGACATCGTCGGATTCGCGCCGCAGATCTCGTTCAACCTGAACGCGCGCTCGGCGCTCATCTCGAACGCCAATCTCCCCGTGAACAACGGCGAGATGTGGTACATGCACGTCAACACGGCGCGCGTGGACATCGACAGCACGGCGGGGCACTCGCCCACGGCCTGGATTCGCGGCGGCTCCATGACGAGCTGCAGCGACTCCATCCCGGATTACCAGTTCGTGTACAAGGAAGCCAAGCGCACGTCGGGGAACGCGATCGTCGCGCGCAACGTGCTCATGTACGTGAAGGACATTCCCGTCGCGTGGTTCCCGTTCATCTTCAGCGACAACCGCTCGGGGCGGCACAGCGGCATTCTGCCGCCCCAGTTCGGATTCGGCGACATCGTGCGCAACAGCCCCACGTACCGCCGCAACGTCGACCACGTCGGCTACTACTGGGCGCTCAGCGACTACTACGACGTCGCCACGTGGCTCGATTGGCGCAGCTCGGCCGGCGGCGTGGCGACCGATCCGGGCTGGCTCCGCTACAACGTCGACTTCAACTATCGCTGGCTCGACCGCTTCCTCGGCGGCCGCGTCGGCATGAACTACACGACGCAGGCCGATCACCGCACGAACCTCGGCATCAGCTGGTCGCACTCGCAGGACTTCTCGCACGACACGCACTTCAACACCAGCTTCAACTACGTCTCCAGCACCGAGCTGCAGCGGCAGAACACGTTCAACCCGTACACGGCGCTGGCGACGATCGCCTCCTCGGCGACGTACACCACGAAGCTCGGGCCGACGTCGCTGTCGCTCGGCGCGACGCAGAAGCAGTATCCCGGCCGCAAGCAGGTCGATCGCACGTTCCCGACCTTCTCGCTCACGTCGACACCCGTGAGCGTGGGGAAGTGGCTCACGTGGACGCCGAGCTTCAGCTTCAGCGAGAACGCGACGCTCGGCATGGACCAGCCCGGACCCGGCGCGACGAAATACGAGATCAACGCGCTCGGAAAGCTCGACAGCACGATCAACACCAACCGCAGCTCGTACGACGCGACCACGTCGTTCGACACGCCGCTCCAGATCTTCGGCTGGGATCTCCGCAACTCGTTCCGCATTCACCAGCAGCGGAACAACTTCCCCGAGCAATATCAAATCTATGATGTGAACACCGGCGACGTCATCGCGACGCGGGTGTTCGCGGCCACGTACAAGACGGAAGTCGACTGGAACCCGCAATTCGCGCTCCCGGGCCTGGCGCGAAACAAGTTCAACCTGACGCCGTCCGTCGGCCTGTCGAACGTCGATCCGGGACCGTTCTGGATCGCGAGCGAGCGCACCAACGGCCGCTACGTGCACCAGGCGAAGCGCCTCACTTTCGGCCTCTCGGCCACGCCGACGCTGTTCGGCCTTTTCCCGGGCATCGGCCCGTTCGAGCGCATCCGGCACTCGATCACGCCGTCGATCTCGTACTCCTACGCGCCCGCCGCCGACGTCGGCAACGACTATCTCAAGGCGATCGGCAGCACGCGGAAGGGATATCTCGGAAATCTGGCGTCGAGCTCCGTGTCGATCGGCTTGCAGCAGAACTTCGAGGCGAAGCTCCGGCCACGCACCGGCGGCAACGACTCGGCAACGACGACCGGGTCATCGGACAAGATCAAGCTGCTGAGCCTCAACTTCACGCCGATCACCTACGACTTCGAGCGCGCGAGCGTGGCGAAGACGCGGGGGTTGAGCGCGTGGCGCGGCATCACGACGGATTCGTGGGGCTACAACCTCAACTCCGATCTGCTCCCGGGATTCGACTTCACGGCGAACTACTCGCTCTTCCAGGGCTCCGCGATCAGCGACTCGGCGCAGTTCAAGCCGTGGCTGCAGAGCATCTCCGCGTCGCTCAGCATCGGGAAGGACAAGAATCCGTTCACCGTGCTGACGCGGCTGTTCGGCCACCCGGCGCCCGAGCCGCAGAAAGCGCCCTCGCCCGGCGTGACGGGCGAAGGGGCCAAGCCGTCGCCGGATCTGCAGCAGGAAGCCGCACTCGCGGCGCAGCCCGTGGCCGGCAGCGTGCGCGGCGGCGACCGCTTCATCGTGCCGAGCACCGCCGGCTGGAGCGCGCGATTCGCGTTCTCGAGGTCGAGCCCGCGTCCGCCGGTCGGCGCGAACGTGATCGAGTACGATCCACAGGTGCGCTGCCAGCAGGTGTCCGCGGGCAATCCGTTCCTGCTCGACGCCTGTCTCGCGCAGGAGCGCGCGCAGCCGACGACGGACACGCCGATCCAGCCGACGACCGCGGGCGGTCCGGCGTACAAGATTCCGCCCACCACGTCGCTCAACGCCGACATCAGCTTCAATCTCACGCCGAAGTGGTCGACGCACTGGACGACGACGTACGACTTCGAGCACCACCAGTTCGCGAGCCACATGGTCCAGCTCCAGCGCGACCTGCACGATTGGCGTGCGCTCTTCGGCTTCACGCAATCGCCGAACGGAAATTTCGCGTTCAACTTCACGATCGCGCTCAAGGCGGAGCCGGACATCAAGTTCGACTACAACCGCGCGACGGTGCGCTCCGGGCAGACGTTCTAGCGGGTCTGATTTGCACACCGCGGAGAACGCGGAGGACGCAGAGGGCCGGCGGGGGGATTCAGTCTCGCAACGAGCCGGGAAATTGGTTTTTTGCGGCGCTCGGGACACATCGCGGCGCCGCGGTCGTTCACACGAAGATCGGGCCCTCTGGACCGCGTCCTCGGCGATTCGCGCGCGGTTGCTCCGCGCCCTCCGCGCCCTCCGCGCCCTCCGCGCCCTCCGCGGTGAAAAATCGTTCTCGTTTGTGTGCAGCCGGCTGTCCCCTCCGTGGGACGCCCTCCGATAGCGGTATTAGAGAACGCTATCGCCCGCAATGACTTAGCTCGGCGGTCCCGGCGGTGCGGGCCGTGCATGCACGGCTGGCGACGCCCACCCGGAGCGCACATGCGACTGAGTCGTTTGATGCTGGCCACGCTGCTTCCCCTCGCGGCTTGCGAGGCATTGCTGACCGGGCCCGCCGGCGATCCCGATGCGCCGAGCAACCTCACGTATCAACTCATCCCCAGCGGCGATCCATCCGCGCCGCTCGGCGTGCTGCTCATGTGGGAGATCCCGCGGAGCGGGCGCGCGAACGCGTTCAACGTCTACGGCCGCACGTCCGCCGGCGCCGCGTGGCAGCTCCGCGCGACCACGACGTCGCCGAGCTTCCACGACGAGGGCACGCCCGAGGCGCAGTACTATGTCGCGACGCGCGATGAGAACGGGAACGAGATCGCGAATTCGGGGACGATCACGATCGATCTCCAGGCGCATCTCCCCGCGCCGCAGGGGTTGGCCTCCGTGTCACTGAACCGAGCGGTTCAGTTATCATGGAGCAGCAACGCGGTGAATGCGGGGCTCGGCACGTTCGATCACTACCGCGTCTATTCCACGACCTACGACGGCTCGCGCGGCGTCTGCACCGCCAACTGGGAGCTCGAGGGAACGACCGTGTCCGACGGCTTCGTCGCCGGCAATCTCGCGAACGGTGTGTCGCGGTGCTTCGCGGTGAGCGCGGTGACCCACGATGGCCACGAGAGCGTGTGGAGCGATGCGCGACTCGACACGCCGCGCTACGACGCGCGCAACGTGCTCGTGTACGCCACGCTCGCACGGACGGACAGCTCGGCGTTCCTGTTCTTCGACGACAGCACGCACGTACTCGGCGTGGTCGCGCCGATGACGCGCCGCGATGTCGACTTCACGATCGTGCGGCACCCGGACAACAGTCTGTGGATCACGCCGGCGCGCAGCGCCGTCACGGTGGCCGCCGTCGGCGCAGGTCCGGTCGCCGATCTCACGAGCGTGGATCGCGCGCCGTCGACCGGGTTCGCGCCGACCGCGCTCCAGGCGATCCCGGGACGCGCGTACGCGTTCCGGATCGAGAAGAGCGACGGCGTCCACTTCGCGGCGATCCGGATCGGATTCGCCACCGCCGACTACGCCGTGTTCGACTGGGCGTATCAATCGGCGAGCGGAAATCCGGAGCTGAATCGGAGTATTCCCGCGCCGTCGACGTGAGCGTGCGGCGCGGGCACGTCGGCGCGCCGGTCCCTTGAATTGGTGCACCGGCGGGCCGACATTCCGCGTCATGCCGAACGAAGTTCGCATCGACGGTAATTCGCTCACGCTCGACCAGGTCGCCGACGTGGCGAGCGGGCGCGCGCTCGCGGCGCTCATGCCGTATTCGCGCGCCCGCGCCCTCGGTGCGCGGCGCATCGTCCAGGACATTGTCGATCAGCGCGCCGTGGTCTACGGTGTGACGACCGGGTTCGGGAAGCTCTCGGAGATCTCGATTCCGCCGGAGCGGCTCGCCGAGCTGCAGGTGAACCTCGTGCGCAGCCACGCCGCGGGCGTGGGCGATCTGCTGCCCGAGCGCGAGACGCGCGCGATGATGCTGCTCCGCGCCAACGTGATCGCCAAGGGCTACTCGGGCGCGCGCCCGGAGATCGCCGAGCTGCTGCTCGCGATGCTGAACGCGGGGCTCTATCCGCCGATCCCGGAGCAGGGCAGCGTCGGCGCGAGCGGCGATCTCGCGCCGCTCGCGCATCTCGCGTTGTCGCTGATCGGCGAGGGAATGCTGCGCCGTGGCGACGAGATTGGCCCGGCGCGCGACATGCTCGCCGCCGCGGGGCTCGCGCCGATCGTGCTTGGCCCCAAGGAGGGGCTCGTGCTGATCAACGGCACGCAGGCGCACACGGCGATCGGTGCGCTCGCGCTGCTCGACGCGCATCGGCTGTGGCGCACGGCGCACGTCGCCGGGGCCATGTCGCTCGAGGCGCTGCTCGGTACCCCGGTCGCCTTCGATCCGCGCATCCAGGATGTGCGCGGGCAGCTCGGCCAGGCGGCATCGGCGGCGTTTCTCCGCGAGCTGCTCGCCGACAGCGAGATCCGCGAATCGCATCGGCACGGCGATCCGCGCGTGCAGGACGCGTATTCGCTGCGCTGCATGCCGCAGGTGCACGGGCCGGTCCTCGACGCCGTCGACTTCTGCGCCGGTGTGATCGGTCGCGAGCTCAACGCCGCGACGGACAATCCGCTCGTGTTCGAGACCGGCGAGCTGCTCAGCGGCGGCAATTTCCACGGGCAGTCGGTCGCGATGGCGCTCGACCTGCTCGCGATCGCGCTCACGAATCTCGCCACGGTCTCCGAGCGCCGCATCGACCGGCTGGTGAACCCCGATCTCAACCAGGGATTGCCGGCGTTTCTCTCGCGCGATGCCGGCGTCAATTCCGGATTCATGATGGCGCAGGTGACGGCGGCGTCGCTGACGAGCGAGTGCAAGGTGCTGGCGCATCCGGCGAGCGTCGACACGATCCCCACCGACGGCAACAAGGAAGATGTCGTGCCCATGGCGATGGCCGCGGCCTGGAAGCTGCGGCGTGTCGTGCGCAACGTGCGCTACGTGCTCGGGATCGAGCTGATGTGCGCGGCGCAGGGGATCGACTACCGCGCGCCGCTCAAGCCCGGTCGCGGTGTGGCGCGCGCCCACGCGGCGGTGCGCTCGCTCGTGGCACCGCTGGAGCGCGATCGCGTGCTGTCGCCGGACATCGAGCGGCTCGCGCTCGCGATCGAGGCCGACGAGATCCTGTCTCCGACCCTGGTGAGCTGACGATGGCATCGACGATCACCGACGCGGGCCCTCGGACGGGTCCGGGCGCGCGCACCGTGCGCGCGCCGCGCGGCACCGCCATCTCGTGCAAGAGCTGGCAGCAGGAAGCCGCGCTGCGCATGCTCATGAACAACCTCGATCCCGAGGTCGCGGAGCGGCCCGGCGACCTCGTGGTCTACGGCGGGACGGGGCGCGCGGCCCGCAGCTGGGACGCGTTCGACGCGATCGTCCAAACGCTGCGCACGCTGGAGAACGACGAGACGCTGCTCGTGCAGAGCGGCAAGCCGGTCGGCGTGTTCCGCACGCATCCGTGGTCGCCGCGCGTGCTCATCGCGAACAGCAATCTCGTCGGCCGCTGGGCGAACTGGGATTACTTCCGCGAGCTCGAGCGCGCGGGACTGATCATGTACGGCCAGATGACCGCCGGTTCGTGGATCTACATCGGCTCGCAGGGAATTCTGCAGGGGACGTTCGAGACGTTCGGCGCCGTCGCGCGCACGCACTTCGGCGGATCGCTCGCGGGCACGTTCGTGCTCACCGCGGGCCTCGGCGGCATGGGCGGTGCGCAGCCGCTCGCCGCGACGATGAACGACGCGGCGATCCTCGGCGTCGAGGTCGACGAAGCGCGCATCGACAAGCGCCTCGAGACGCGCTACTGCGATCGCAAGACGCGCGATCTCGACGAGGCGCTCGCGTGGATTCGCGAGGCGACCGAGGCAAAGCGCGCGCTCTCGGTTGGCCTCGTCGGCAACGCCGCGGAGGTGCTGCCGGAGCTCGTGCGTCGAGGCATCACGCCGGACGTGCTCACGGATCAGACGAGCGCACACGACACGCTGAACGGGTACGTGCCGGCGGGCCTGTCGCTCGACGCGGCGGCGGCGCTCCGGCGCTCGGATCCCGCGGAGTACGTGCGGCGCGCCGATGCGTCGATCGTCGAGCACGTGCGCGCGATGCTGGCGATGCAGGCACGCGGCGCCGTCTCGTTCGACTACGGCAACAACATTCGCACGGTCGCCTTCGACAACGGCGTGAAGAACGCGTTCGACATTCCGGGCTTCGTGCCCGAGTACGTGCGCCCGCTGTTCTGCGAGGGGAAGGGGCCGTTCCGCTGGGTCGCCTTGTCGGGCGATCCGAAGGATCTCGCGCGCACCGACGAGCTGGTGCTCGAGCTCTTCCCGCACGACACGCACCTCGCGCGGTGGATCGGCATGGCGCGCGAGCGCGTGCAGTTCCAGGGCCTGCCGGCGCGCATCTGCTGGCTGGGGCAGGGCGACCGCGCGAAGTTCGGCGTGGCGCTCAATGATTTAGTCGCAAAAGGAGAATTAAGCGCCCCGATCGTGATCGGGCGCGACCACCTCGACACGGGGAGCGTCGCGTCCCCGTTCCGCGAGACCGAGGCGATGAAGGACGGCAGCGACGCGATCGCCGACTGGCCGATCCTCAACGCGCTGCTCAACACGGCGAGCGGCGCGTCGTGGGTGTCGTTCCATCACGGCGGCGGCGTGGGCATCGGGAACTCGCTGCACGCGGGGCAGGTGATCGTCGCCGACGGCACGCCGGAGATGCGGGTCCGCCTCGAGCGGGTGCTCACGAACGACCCGGGCATCGGCGTCGCTCGGCACGCCGACGCCGGGTACGAGATCGCCGTCCGCACCGCGGAGGCGCAGGG
>DASZUN010000252.1:0-7424 GCA_035547615.1 Gemmatimonadaceae bacterium
CCCCCCCCCGCCCCCCCCGCTCCTCGAATGCTACTCGGGGCGATGCGACCGGCGCGAGCGCCGGCGGATCGCGATCAGGCGGACTTTCGCTTGCCGAAGATCTCGTCCGCCACGGCCTGGCGGTCCGGCGCCGCGGTGAGCGCCGAGGTGGCGTTGGGATCGTAGTGGCTCGGCACCGCGGGTTCCTCCTTGGCGAAGGAGACCATCGGCGGCGAGAAGATCGTGACGATCTGCGTGATGCGCCGGCGCATCTCGGTGAGCAGGCCCGCGATGTGGCCGAGCTGCTGCGCGGTGATGTCCTGGAACTGCAGATGGTTCATCACGCCGCTCAACTCGTCCTTGAGCTGCGCGATGCGGAGCTTGCGGGCGGTCTCGTCGCCGGAATCGGCGTCGAGCTCCTCCACGAGCTGCACGGCGCGCCCGAGCCCGTCGAGGATGTCCGTCGTCGCGCTCTCGGTCGCCGACGACACTTCGTGCAGGCTGCCGTGCATCTGCTGGAGCTTGTCCATGCCCTGCGTATCGAGCATGCCGCAGCTGTCGCGCAGCCGGACGACGATACCGACCGTCTCGGCGTAGGCGCGGAGGAGGGTGCGGGAGAGCTCCGCGAAACCGCCGGGCTGCTTCATCACGTGCTCGAGAAAGCCCTTCGCCTCCCGATCGAGCGTGGCGCCCGAGGAGCTCAGCTCCTCGATCGCGTGGTCGACCAGGCGAAGCGAGGCTTCCGAGTCGTACAGCAGTTGTTCCGGCGGTCTCATGAGAGAATCCTTATGCCGCCGCGCCGATCCCCGCCATGAGGCGGTCGATCTTTTCCTTCAGCACGGACGGCGTGAAAGGTTTGAGGATGTAGTTGTTCACGCCAGCTTCGACGGCGGCGATGATGTCTTCCCGCGCGCCGCGCGTGGTCACGAGGAGGATGGGAACGGACTGGCCGATCGGGGTGGCGCGCACGGCGCGGGCGAAATCGAGCCCGCTCATGTTCGGCATGTTCCAATCGGTGATGATGAACTTCACGGACGCATCGAACTTGGCGAGCGCTTCGAGCCCGTCGGCGGCTTCGAGGGTGTCGGTGTAGCCGATGCGCTGCAGTGCGTTGATGATGATTCGTCGCATCGTGACAGAGTCATCGACGACGAGGAACTTCATGGGAAGACGACCTTGAGAGAGAGGCGAAGGGGGTTACAAGTCCCCGGAGTCGAGGAGCCGGCGCGCCACCGCGTCGACCACCTCCAGTGTGTCGTACGCTCCGCTCAGAATCCGGCCGCGGATGCGGTCGGCCCGCGCGGGGTCCAGCGGCGAAGCGCTGCTCGCGTCGTCACGCGCCGCCAGTGCCCGCCCAGCGTCCGAGATCTCGACCTTGTCTGACCGGTCGATGCTCGCCGGCGTCGGAGCCACCCGTTGAATCGGACGTTCATCCGAGGCCTCGGTCGGCTGCGAAGTGCGAGTCGTTTCCGGGCCAATCGGACCGGTGTTCTTCGGGTAGATGTACATGTTGTCCTCCGCATCCGAGTATCGGTCCGACCGCGCCAGGACTTTAATGGCGGGCAAGAAATGCTCGGAGCGGTTGTTGGCGATCGATTACGCCGCCGATTGTGTTCCGTACCAGGACTGCCGAAGTGACGTCACCATGTCGCGAAGATGCGCTAGTTGTGCGCGATCTCCTGTCCGCCCAACCTGAAGAAGCTCGTTCGCGATGTAGCCGTACAGGGCCGCGAGACGCGGTACCAGCTCGCCACCCTTCTTGAAGTCCAGGCTGTACAGCAGGTCGAACACGATCCCGGACGCCTCTTCGAGGTGCCCGCTGCGGCCGCCCTGGCCGTCCTCGAGCTCACGCTCCGCACGGGCCAGCTTGGCGAGGAGCAGCTCGTACTGCTCCGGGATGGTCGGCTCGGCGGCCGCGGTGGGGGTGTCGCCCATGGCCGCTCACCCCGTCACCGAGAGCACCGGGCCGCGCGACGGCTGCAACGCGCCCGCATACCTGCTCGCGATCCGATCCGGTTCGTTGGTGCGGTGCAGCAGCGCCGCGAGCCGATCGCGCTCCATGCGCGTCCGCGCCAGGAGGTTCTCGTGCGCCTCGAGCGCCGCGGCGGCCACGCGCGCCATCTCCGCGAACAGCTCACCGGTCGCCGGCTCCGGCGTCGCCTCGTGGTCGCTCGACTCGGCGCGCTCGTGCGCCAGCGCTTCGACGACGTCGTTCAGCTCGGCGAGCACGCGTTCGCGCTCGCTCACGGCGGCGACGAATTCCGCACCACCCTCGCGGCCAAGCGCGTCGACGGCGCTCTGCGCGTGCTGCTCCAATTCCTGGAGCAGGCGCTTCGCGGCCTCGACGTGCATGGCGATGGAGTCGGCGCGGGCGGTGAGCATCGTCAGGCCGCCGACACGTGGCGCTGCTCCGCGATCGCGGCGAACGCGTCGCGCAGCTCGTGAATCATCGGCGTGATGCGCTCGATGCGCTCGGGCTGCGGACGCCGCCCGAACTCCTGGAGCTCGCTCAGGAAGAAGCCGTAGAGGCCCTTGAGATTCCTGCCGACCTCGCCGCCGCGTTCGGCGTCGACGGTGGCGACCAGCTCGAACAGGCCCGCGCGTGCCTTGCTCACGGCCTGCACGCGCTCCTCGATCTTGCCGGCCTTGTGGGCGAGCACCGCGCGCGTGAGCTGCGCGATGACGTGATCGTAGACGAGGACCACGAGGCGCCCGGGCGTCGCGGTCTGCACTTCGCGCGTGCGGTACGCGCTGGCGGCGTATTGGTAGCTCATGTTCCTAACTATCGGCACTAGCCCTTGGAACCTGAGAGCTGAGTCGTCGAGAGTAACGAATTGATCTGATTGGTGAGCGCCGCGCTCTGCGACTGCAGCTTGCTGAGCGCCGTCTCCATCGCCGTGAACTGCTTCGTGAGCGCCGCGCGCTTGGCGTCGAGTCGCGCCTGGACCGCCTGCGCCTGCGTGTCGAGATCGCTGATCTGCTGCTGCAGTGCAGCGGTCTGCTGCGACACCACGCCGTCGCCGCTCCGGCTGAGCTGATCGGTGAGCGTCGCCAACGCGCCGCCCAATCCCGCGGAGAATGCGAGCGTGCTCGAGGCCGACGTCGCACTGCCCGCATACGAGACCGCGAGCCCGCTGGTGTTCCCCGCCGTTCCGGTCAACACCTGGCCGGCGCCCGTCGCCGCGAGGTGCGTCACACCGTCCTGATCGAGGAAATAGCCCGCGACGTCGAGGCCGTTCTGCACCGTGCCGGCCGCGATGCCGAGCATGCCGGCGACGTCGTTGCCGCCCGTCGAAGCGTAGGTGAGGCTGAACGACGGTGCGTGGCCGTACGTGCTGGAGGCGATCGACAGGATCCCGCTCGCGGTCGAGGCGCTGAGCCGCATGCTCTGCGCGGCGAACAGCGTGTTGAGCTTCTGCGCGACGGAATCCGGCGTGTCGCCCGTCGCGAGGCTGATCGATCCCGACTTGCCCGAGAGCGAGTCGCTGATCGTCAGCGAATCCGTCGAGCTCCCGGCGGCGTACGAGAAGTTCGCCGCGGTGCTCGAGACCGAGGCCTTCGTCGCCGCCTGCGTGATCTGCGCGGTGTAGCTGCCGTTCACCGACGACGCCGTCGAGCCGACGTAGCTGAAATCGCTGTTGGCCATGGTGGCCATCGTCGCGAAGAGCGATTTCACCGCCGACGCGTTCGTCGCGAGGGCCGTGCCGAGCGCCGCCGTATCGAGCGAGAGCGTGCCGGTCGAATCGAACGTGAGGCCGACGAGCGCGGCATTCGTGTAGGGCGATCCGGTGGGCAGGCCGGTGACGTCCGAGAGCAGCGAATCCTTGATGCTCTGCATCGACTGCCGCATCGAGCTGTTGAACTGCAGCGCGCCGCCGCTCGCCGTGGACGACTTCACGAACGAGTTCATGCTGTTGTACGCGGACACGAGCTGCTGGAGCGCGCTCGTCGCCTGGCTGGTGTCCTGCGCGACGTTGATGCTCACCGTCGTGCCGACTTCCGCCTGGTCGAGCGTGAGCGTGACGCCGGTGATCGCGTCCGCGATCGTGTTGGTGGGGCGCGTCAGCTGCACCCCGTTCACCACGAGGCGCGCATCGCTGCCGGCCGCGAGCTGCCGCTGGCGCCCGACGACGGAGACCGACGCGGCGCCGAAGCTCAGGCTCGCGCCGTTCGTGGGATCCGCGACGCCGCTCTCGTTGTTCGCGGCGATCGAGAACGAGAGCGCCGAGTCGCCGCCCACGTCGTCGGTGAGCTGGATCTGTCCGTTGACGATCGCCGCCGTAACGTGGCGGCCGGACGCACTGAACGCGGTGCTCAGGTCCGTGAGCATGTCGCCGATCGTGTTCGACGCGCCCACGGTCTCGGTGAGCGAGACCGCGGTACCATCCGGCTTGGTGCCCGTAATCGTGAACGTGTCGCCGGACTGCGCCCCGTTCCCGCCGGAGATCTTGAGCCCGGCCAGCGTCGTGCTCGACGTCGCCGTCGTGCCGTCGCTCGCGAGCAGCGTGTTGGCCGTGGTGACCTGCTGCTCCACCACGCCCGTGGTGCCGCGCGTGAGCCCGAGCAGATCGAGCGTCGGGGCGGACGCGGCGTCAGTGCTGGCCGAAACGCTGCCCGAGATCTTCAGACGATAGGTCGTCGTCGAGCCGCTCGTGATGCTCTCGACGGACGCACTGTTCGGCGACTGTGCGTTGATCGCCGCGGCGATGTCCGTCAGACTCTGCGTCTGAACGTTCACGCTGACCGAGCGGCCGTTCACCAGGACGGTGGTCGCGCCGGGCTGGCTCGAGATGCCGGTGAGCTGCCCGGCCACGGCGTTCGACTGGCTCGCGAAGCTCGCGCTGCGCACCGCGCCGTCGCTGCTCACGTTGGCCATCGAGCCGTCGATGAAGCCGAGCTGTGTCAGGACGCTCGCGTCGCTCGCACTCGAGCGCAGGTCGCGGAGGTCGATCCCCGACGCGCCGCCGACGTCGCTCGTCAGGATCAGCCGCGCCGACGAGCTGCCGCTCATCAGCACCGACGCCGACACGTGCGACGGGCTGTCACCGGTGTCGAGCGCGTTGATCTTGTCGCGGATGGAATTGAGAGAATCAGTATTGGCGATCGTGACGACCTTGCCGCCGACGGCGATCTGGCCGCTGAGGCTCATCGCCGCGGTGGGATCGCTCACGATGTTGCCGCTGAGCTGCTGCGCGGCCGCGAGTCCGAGCACCTGCACGCCGTAGCTGCCCGGCGCCGCGGACGACGTGGCGCTCGCCGTGACCAGCGACGCGCCCGTGGTCGGACTCGTGCCGCCGCTCACCTTGAACGCGCTGAACGCGGAACCGTTCGCGAGATTCAGGACGGCGCTGCTCAGACTCGACGAGAGCTGCCCGTACGTGGTCCACGCGCCCGACGCGGCCGCGTCGGCCTTGGACCGGTCCTGCACCGGCGTGAGCTGCGACGCGGTGTCGGCCGCGATCAATTGATCGATCAGGTCCTGCCACTGGATGTTGCTGGCCAGACCCTGGATGCTGGTCAACGGCGTGCTGCTGCCGCTGCTGCTGACGCTTGCCATTACGGATCCCTCGGTCGTGGGTCGCTCACGACCCTGTCAGCAGTATCGGCAGCAAACTCCGAAAGGCGGAGCGCCAGAGGCGCCCCGCCTTTCGAAGCCGACGATCGAGTGGATCCTCGATTACTGGAGCAGCTTGAGGACACTGGATCCGAGCTGGTTGGCCTGCGCCAACATCGCGGTGCCGGCCTGCGACAGGATCTGTTCCTTCGAGAAGTTCGTCATCTCCTGCGCCATGTCGACGTCGCGGATCGTGGATTCGGCCGCGGTGAAGTTCTCGATGGCCGTCTTCACGTTGCTCGAGGCGTAGCCGATGCGGTTCTCGGCCGCACCGATCGAGCCCAGCGCCGTGCCGACCGAGGTGATCGCGCCGTCGATCGAGGTCAGCGCCGCCTGCGCGCCGCTCGCCGAGGTCAGATCGATCGAGGTCGTGTCGACGCCGAGCTGCGACGCCGAGAGGTTGATCGCGGCCAGGTTGATCAGGTCGTTGCCCGTGTAGTTCTGCGAGGCGCTGACCAGGAACTGCGCCTGGTGCGACGTGGTGCGCTGGATCGTGTTCTTGTTCGCGGCGAAGTCCGACGTCAGGTTCGCGACCGTGGCCGAACCGGACAGGGCCACCGTCACGCCGAACTTCGTGAAGTTCAGGCTCTGGCTCGCCGGGTTGGAGTTGAGGTCGATCGCCTGCGACGTGCTGCCGGAGGTCAGCTGGAGCTGGTCCTCTTCGGTGAGGCCGATCGACTTGCCGTCGAACGTGCCCGCCGTCCCGGTGGCGACGCCGAAGCTGAAGCCGTAGTTGCTGAACGCCGCCGTCTGGGTGGTGCCGTTGTCGGCGACCGCCGCGGTCTGGCCGCCGGACACGTTGCCGCCGCTCACCGCGACACTGTAGTTCTGCGTGACGGTGACCTTGGCGCCGGACAGCTTGGCGAGGTTGGCCTGGTCCACCGTGCCGCCGAGATCGATCGTGATGCCGCCGAAGTCCATGCTCGTGGCGCCGGCCGAGACGGTGACCGTCGAGGTCTGCGAGTTGTCGGCGTCGTTCGTGAACGTGATGTCCTCGTCGGAGCCGTTCGCGGCGGTGGTGATCGTCCACGAGCCGGCCTTGAGGCTCTTCGCGCCGCTCGTGATCGTGCTCACCGACATCGTCGTGGATGAGGCCGAGCCTTCGCCGCTCGTATCGATGCTGGCCGTCGCGGCATTCTGGGTCACGGCGACGGAGAGCGCATCCGACGCGTCGAGCGAATCCACCGTCGACTGGCTGGTGACGGTCAGGGCCACGCCGCTGTTGAAGTTCGCGGCGAGCTTGTTGTCCTTCTTCGCGACGCTGGCGGTGATGTCGCCGGAGAGCCCCGCGAGCTTGGACGAGTCGGTCACGGTCACGCCGCCGACGTGCGCCGTGAGCAGCGACGAGCCGGCATCGACCGCGCCGTTGGCGACCGACTTGCTGCCGAACGTGCCGTCGAGGAGGTTCGCGCCCTCGAACTTCGTCGTGTCCACGATGCGATCGAGCTCGCCGCTGAGCGACTGGAACTCGTTGTTGATCTTCGTGCGCGCCGAATCGTCGACCGTGTCCGAGGCCGACTGCGCCGCGAGCTCCTTCATGCGCTCGAGGATCGACTGGATGTTCTGCGTGGCGCCGTCCATGATCTGGAGCACCGAGCTCGCCTGGTCAGCGTTGTTCGCCGCCTGCTGCATCGCGCCGATGTCGCCGCGAAGCTGGTTCGCGATGCCGAGGCCGGCCGCGTCGTCGCCCGCCTTGTTGATGCGGAAGCCGGACGACAGCTTCTGCATCGAGCTGCTCAGCATGTCCTGTACTTTCGACAGGTTGCCGTACGCGTTGATCGCGCTGATGTTGGTGTTGATGCGCATTTCGGTGTTCCTCCGTGAACGGTAG